>CAKTAT010000005.1:0-47476 GCA_934532365.1 uncultured Faecalibacterium sp.
TTCCAACATGAAAATAGGTTCCGTTACAAGTTCTTTCGATATTGTTCAATTTTCAAGGTCCTGTGCGCCTCAGCCTTAGCGGCTGACAGCTTATTTATTTTATCACTTTCGTGATAAGTTGTCAAGCACTTTTTTGAAAGATTTTTGAGATTCATTTTTGATTCTGTCGAATCTTTCTATTTGACGTCCATTTTGAATTGTTTCATTCTGTCGGACGTCCGCCTGACAGTAATGTATTTTAGCACAGCATCCTTCAAAAAGCAAGCACTTTTTTACAATTTTTACGCCAGAATCATTCTTTTGACTTTTTGCCCAGTTTTTTACATTTTTTATAGACACTTCCTCCCTTATTCCTCCAAAAGCCGGGCGCGCAGCCGGATCAGGATCTTGCGTTCCCGCCGGGAGATCTGTACCTGTGTAGTATGCAATGCTTTTGCAGTCTCGCTTTGGGTTCGGTTGCCATAAAAGCGCAGGCGTATCAGCTGCTTGTCCTGCTCCGGCAGCGCTTCGATCACCTCTGCCAGACTGATCCGGTCTGCCAATTCCTCCTCCGGGGATTCCACCGGGATATCCAGCTGCCGGTCTCCGTCCTCGCCGCCCTCCGGGGTCAGGCTCATGGCGGGCTGCGCAGCCTGTATGGCAAGGGCCACATTCTCTATTGGCTCATCCAGCTGCTCTGCCAGCTGCTGCAAGGTAGGCTCTGCGCCGCATAGTTTCATGGTATGCTCCCGTGCTGCCTGCACCCGCATTCCCAGTTCCTTCAGGGAGCGGCTCACCTTGACCGTGCCCCCATCCCGGAACAGCTTTTTGATCTCGCCAAGGATCACCGGCACGGCATAGGTGGAAAAGCACACGCCCCGGCTCTCGTCAAAATTATCGTAGGCTTTGATGAGTCCCACACAGCCTGCGCTGTATAAATCGTCATACTCCATGCCGCGCCCGCGGAACCTGCCCGCACAGGCGTGCACCAGCCCCAGATTCTGTGTGATGAATGCTTCCCGCCAGGTCTTATCCGTTACCATATACCGGACCGCCTTTCCTTTTTATGTAGGCTCCCGCCGGGACAGACGCTTGACCAGCAGCACCTTTGTTCCCTTGCCAGGCTTTGAGGTGACCTTGACCCTGTCCATAAAGCTTTGCATCACCGCAAAGCCCAGACCGGAGCGTTCCTCCGGGTTGCCGGTGGTGAATAAAGGCTGCATGGCCTGTTCCACATTGGGGATGCCGATTCCCTTATCTGTAATAGTGATGTGCACCTCCCGGTCGGGGTAGACCGCTATGGTCATACACACCGGCCCGATACGCTCCGGGTAGGCGTGGACGATGCAGTTGGTGACTGCCTCGGACACTGCAGTTTTCAGGTCAGCCAGTTGGGGCACGGTGGGGTCGTACCGCGCCAGAAAGGCTGCCGTAACGCCGCGGGCGTAGGCCTCGTTGCTGCTGAGGGAATCGAACTGGATGCGGGTAGTGTTTTCTGCTTTCATTGCGCATTCTCCTTTTCTGTGTTCTCCGTGCAGGGGATGCCCGCCAGCCGCAGGACTTTTTGCAGCTGCGCGGGGGCGTGCTGCAGCCGCAGGGTCGTGCCCAGAACGCGGGTGCAGCGCTGCCGCCCAAGGATGAGCCCGACGCCGGAGGAATCCATGAAACCAACCCCGCCAAGGTCGATAATTAAGGTTCGGGGGCTGCGGCTGACCAGTGCATCGTCCAGCTGCATCCGCAGGCTCTGGGCGGCGTCGTGGTCGATTTCTCCCGCCAGATAGGCGTACAGGGTCTCCCCTGCCGCGCTGAAGGTCACCGTTGCCATTGCTTGTCCATCTCCTTTTTTGCAAAATAAAAGATCCCGTACACATAACTTCAGTGTACGGGATCTTCGGGTTATTTTTTAGAAAAAGCTGTCGGCGGCTTACGCCTTTGCCAGCAGAGCGGCCGCCTCCAGTGCTGCCGCCTCGCTGCCGCAGACCAGCAGCCCGCGGCGGGTGTTGGCGTGCGCCAGCTGCACTGCCTCGTCCAGACTGGTGCAAAGCTGGGCATCGAAGTGATATTTTGCCTTCTCGGTCAGACGCCGGGTCAGCTGCTCCTCCACACCGGCGGGCGTGACGAGATACACCTTATCAAAGGGGCTCTCGCTCATGCCAGGCATGGTGGATTTATCCTTTTTCTGCTCCTCGGGGCTCAGGCCGGTCTCCAGCGCAGAGAAGAAAGCCTCGGCGCCCTCCTCCTCGGTCAGGCCGATGATGGCGCTCATGTGGCGCACCTTAGCCATGTTCAGCACGCGCAGCAACGCAGCCGCCTGCTGCGGGGTGCGGCAGGCATCCAGAATGACCAGCGGGCGCTGGGAAAGCACCCGGATGCTGCAGCGGTTCTCCACGGCAGCAATGCCCTCCAGAATCGCCTCGTCGGAGATGTCCACCTCCTTGCGGCAGAGCGCCAGCGCAAGCTCCACCGCCATGGCGGCGTTGCCTGCGGCGTGACGTCCCAGAAAGGCCAGCGGCACTGTGTATCCGCCGTAGTCCACCCGGCTGGCAAACTGTTCCGCCTCCAAAAAGGTGATATCCTCCGGGTCGGGCACGACCAGCTCACAGCCGCACTTGCCCGCAGCCACGACCAACTCGCTAAGCACCGCCTTGGGCTGCTCCGGCGCGGTGACGCAGATGCTGTCCTTGCGCATCACGCCGCCTGCCAGCGCAGCCAGACGCTCCACCGAGCGGCTCACGCCGTCCGGCCCCACCGCTGTGACGGCGCACACCGGCATTTGGGGCAGTGCCGCAGCCAGACCTGCGTCCGGCAACTCCACCACCGCCAGCGTGCAGCCGGCCTCGCCAAAACAGTACGCAGCGGCGGCAAGCTCCGCAGCCTGCAAGGGCAGCTCCTCATGGGCGGCAAGAGCATCGGCGGCGCGGCACAACAGTGCCTCGTCCACCGGCTTGCCCGCCACCCGGATACGGGCTGCAAGGGGCTCGCACCCGGCATGGTAGACACCGGCACGGATGCCCTGTGCCTGCAGGATGGCCGCCAGCAGACGCGCCACTGCCGTTTTACCGGCAGTGCCTGCCACGCCCACGAACTGTACCTGCTGCACCGAGGCGGGCAGCAGCGCACCCAGCTGCTCCGGGTCGGCAAAGCCGTCCGGCAGGGCTGCAAAATACTGATTTGCCTGTTGGATGGTCATTCGTTACTCCTTTTTATGTGATAATACAGTCCCTCGCAAGCCAGCAGCAGCACGATAGCAACAAGGATGCCGGCCAGAACACCAGCAGAGTCCAGCCACACATCGGTGACCTGACTGCTGCGTCCCTCCGAGAAGAGCTGAATGGTCTCATCAGCCAGCGCTGTCAGCACACCGCCCAGCATGGGCACGGTGACATACCGCAGCGGGTGACGGCTGTACACCCGCATACAGAGCATGAGCAGAAAACCCTCCAGCATATACTCGCAAAAGTGTGCCAGCTTGCGCACGATATGCATGGTCAGGCGCTCGGCCAGTGCCGGATGCCCCAAGCGGCGCAGGATGATGCGCATCCACGCCAGCACCCGGCCGCTGGAGCCGGTGGAGACCGTTGCCACCGCCATGGAGTTGGAAAAGATGAACGCGATACAGGCAATGAGTGCGGCGGTAAAGACCACCCGCCCGGCTATGACCCACGGCGAAGTGCGTTCTTTGTTATTGTATTCCACTATTTTAACCCAGAGCCTTGATGCTCTGCTCGATGTTGGCCAGCTTGTCCTGACTCTTGGCGAACTTACTACGGATCTCCTCCACCAGAGCCGCCGGGGCACGCTCCACGAACTTGGGGTTGTTCAGCTGGTTGCCGAACATGGCCATTTCCTTTTCAGCCTTGGCCTTTTCCTTGTTCAGACGTGCCAGCTCCTTCTCGCGGTCGATGAGTTCCATCATGGGGATGAAGCCGCGGGCGGCGTGGGTGGACACCTGCACCATGCCGTCGGTGCTGCCCTCGTACTTTTCGGTAAAGGTCACATCGGTAGCAAAGGCGAACTTGGCCAGATAGACCTGCGCGTTCTGGAAGGGGGCGGCATCGGCAGTCTCGATGATCATGCTGGTCTTTTTAGCGGGGTGCACATTCATCTCGGTGCGCATAGTACGCACAGCCTTGATATAATCCATCACCTTTTCAAAGGCTTCCTCCTCGGCTGCCCAGTTGAGAGCGGCATCAAAGGTAGGCCAAGCCTGCGTCATGATGGTCTCGGCAGAGCCGGGCAGAGCCTGATACAGTTCCTCAGTAATGAAGGGCATGAAGGGGTGCAGCAGCTTGAGTGCCTTATCCAGCACATACACCAGCACACGGCGGGCGGTATCGGCCTGCTGTGCGTCGCCGGAGTTCAGGCGGGGCTTTGCGATCTCGATGAACCAGTCGCAGTAGACGTCCCAGATAAAGCTGTTGATCTTGGCAGCGGCCAGACCCATCTCGTAGTGGTCCAGATTGTCGGTCATGGCACCGGCCACCTGATTCAGCTTGGTCAGCACCCACTTGTCGCTCATGTCCAGCAGCTCTTCGCTGGGCAGACCCGGCTCAAAGTCCTCGGGCAGGTTCATCAGCACAAAGCGGGTGGCGTTCCACAGCTTATTGGCAAAGTTGCGGGCAGCCTCCACCTTCTTCTCGATATAGCGCATATCGTTGCCCGGGGTGGAACCGTCCACCAGCATAAAGCGCAGGGCATCTGCGCCGTACTGGGCAATGACCTCCAGCGGGTCGATACCGTTGCCAAGGCTTTTGGACATCTTGCGGCCCTGACTGTCGCGGACGATGCCGTGGATGCAGACAGTATCAAAAGGTGCCTTGCCGGTGTAAGCCAGACCGGAGAAGATCATGCGGCTGACCCAGAAGCCGATGATGTCGTAGCCGGTGACCAGCGTATTGGTGGGGTAGAAATACTTGAGGTCGGCGCTGTCCTCGTTGGGCCAGCCCAGCGTGCTGAAGGGCCACAGTGCAGAGGAGAACCAGGTATCCAGCGTGTCGGGGTCCTGCGTCAGCTTTGCACCGCCGCACTTGGGGCAGGTGCAGGGAGCGGACTTTGCCACCACGGTCTCGCCGCAGTCGTCGCAGTACCAAGCCGGGATCTGATGACCCCACCACAGCTGGCGGCTGATGCACCAGTCACGGGTGTTCTTCATCCAGTTCATATAGTTCTTGGTAAAGCGCTCGGGCACGAACTTGATCTCGCCCTTCTCCACGCTCTCGATGGCGGGCTTTGCCAGCGGCTCCATCTTGACGAACCACTGCTTGGAGACCATGGGCTCGATGGTGGAGTGGCAGCGGTAGCAGGTACCCACCTCGTGCTTCAGGGGCTCGATCTCCTTCAGGAAGCCGCCCTCCTTCAGGTCAGCCAGAATGGCCTTGCGTGCCTCCAGCGTGGTCATGCCGGCGTACTTGCCGCAATCCAGCACCTGAGGCTCGTTGACGGTGTTCTTACCGGCGGCAAACAGAGCATCAGCGGCAGCCTTGTCGGCAGCGCCGGTCATGTGGCCGTCGTAGGTGAACACGCGCACAATGGGCAGGTCGTGACGCAGGCCGACCTCAAAGTCGTTGGGGTCGTGGGCGGGGGTGATCTTCACGACACCGGTGCCCTTGGTCATATCGGCGTGCTCATCGCAAACGATGGGGATTTCCTTGTTCAGCAGGGGCAGTACCACATGGCAGCCGTGCAGATGGGCGTAGCGGGGATCCTCGCCGTTGATGGCCACGGCGGTATCGCCCAGCATGGTCTCGGGGCGGGTGGTGGCCAGCTCCAGCATCTCGCCGGTCTCCTTGACCGGGTACAGCAAGTGCCAGAAACTGCCGTCCTTTTCCTCGTACTCCACCTCGGCATCAGAGATGGAGGTATTGCAGTGGGGGCACCAGTTGACCATGCGGTTGCCGCGGTAGATCAGCCCCTTGTCGTACAGGCGCACAAACACTTCCTTGACAGCCTCAGAGCAGCCCTCGTCCATGGTAAAGCGCTCGCGCTCCCAGTCGCAGCTGCTGCCCAGCTTTTTCAGCTGGCTGACGATGCGGTTGCCGTACTTGGTCTTCCATGCCCAGGCGCGCTCCAGAAAACCGTCGCGGCCGACCATCTCCTTGGTCAGGCCCTCGGCGCGCATGGCCTCCACCACCTTGGCCTCGGTAGCAATGGAGGCATGGTCGGTGCCGGGCACCCACAGAGCGGCATAGCCCTGCATCCGCTTGGTGCGGATGAGGATATCCTGCATGGTGTTATCCACCGCATGACCCATGTGCAGCTGACCGGTAACGTTCGGCGGCGGCATCACGATGGTATAAGGTTTCTTGTCCGGATCGGCCTTCGTGTGGAAGTAGCCGCCATCCAGCCAGAACTGGTAGATACGATCTTCCACCTGACTGGGATCGTACTGCTTTGCAAGTTCTTTCATAGTGTCCTCCCAAAAAATTGATGAAGTGGGACGCAAAAAGCCGCCCCACGGAGCGTTCCATGGGACGGCTGTAAATACATAACCGCGGTACCACCCAAATTGCGCGGAAACCTCCGCGCCCCTTGATGCCCCTGTAACGTAGGGCAGACCCGAAAGCGGCTTACCGGCAAGGCTCACCGCTCCTGCTCCAAAGTGACAGTGCTCCGCCGGTATCCCGCCGGGTTTTCAGCTGCCCCCGGCTCTCTGTGCGGCTCCAGACGATGCACACTCTTTTTCAACGCATTTATAAAAAGAATATAGCGTTTTTTGTGGGATTTGTCAATCAGTTTTTCAAACCTTTCACCCACCGCACCAGCTTCCATACCTTTGCGCCCAGATGCGGGCAGTAGCTTACCATCAGCGCCTGCAGCTTCTGGCTTTTGTGCTCCGACGGAATCTCCCACGCAGCATGACGGTGCAGCTTTGCTGTTTCCAGCAGCATTTTTTCCTTCTCGGAATCCCGCTCCGGCTGGTTGACCAGTCGGAAATACACCTCAGCGCAGGACATGATACAGCGCTGCTCCGTAGTACTGCGGAAGGGATCCGGCTGCTCCTTTACCAATTGCCAGACCTGTTCCCATGCCAATACCGCCGTGTAAAAACGCCGACTCGAATCCTGCCGCACGGCAGAGTTCGGACGTTCAAGGTAAGCATACAGCGGGCAGTTCAAAAACGCCAGACTGCCTGCCTTGAGGAATTCCGTTACAAAGAACAGGGCATCCTCCCCGTAGAACAGCGCCGGGTCAAAGCGGACATCCTGCAGCACCTCCCGGTGGGTCAGCATCCGCCAGCAGTGCCCGCCGCTCCATTCCCGCATCCACGAGTAGTTTTCCGCCGTGATTTTCTGCGGTGCCGGGCACTCGGTCACTGTCCACAGGGTCTGATTTTCCTGTATGCTGCGGTAGCGGCACATGGCCATGCGGGTACCACAGCTGCACAAAGCGTCGTACAGCCATTCCAGATATTGCGGCAGCACAAGGTCGTCGGAATCCACAAATCCGATGTACTCGCCCCTTGCCACATCCAAGCCAAAATTGCGCGCCGAGGACACTCCGCCGTTTTCCTTGCGGAAAATGCGCACCCGGGCATCCAGCGCCGCATAGTGCTGCAAAATTTCCCAGCATTTATCCGGCGAACCGTCATCCACAAGGAGCAGTTCAAAATTCTGATACGTCTGCGCCAACAAGCTGTCCAGACACGCAGGCAGATACTTTTCCACCTTGTAGACCGGCACGATCACCGAGATCAGGGGGCTTTTTTCTGTATTCATCCCGCTCTCCTTTTCAAGATATTCAGTCCGCGCCGCTTCAGCGCGTCATACTCTGCACTGCCACGGTAGAACAGTACGATCACTCCCGCGAACACAGCTGTGTAAAGCAGCCCATCCAGAACAAAAACGCCGAAATTGCCCACCGGGAACCGCTGCACCCACAGCACCGCTGCCGCCGAGACCGCTGCCACGATCATTGCACGCTTCAGATACTCTGCAAAATAAGCCCGGTATTTCTGCTGCCACGCATCCTGAACGCCGTATTTCAAAAAGATGTAGGGCTCTATCCAAGCACAGGTACACAGCGTGCTGATGATGGTGCCCCCGATAATGCCGGTCACACCGTACCGCTGCACCAGCACAAGGGAGACCACCAGATTGATGAGAGCCTCTGCCACGGCCTTATAACGGTCGTTCCAGAACAGCCCCATGACCTCCCGGAACAACAGGTTCGTCTGCCGCATCCGTGTGATGTAAAATTCCGTCACAATGATCGTCACGGCCGTCATCGGGAAGCAGTATTCCCTGCCAAACAGCAGAGCGATCAAGGGATTGAACAACATCATCAGCCCGCCGGTCAGATAGCCGGACAGCACAAAAAAGAGAAAATCCATCTCTTTATACACCCGATACAGCCGGTCAGAGTTTTCCAGTGCCGCAAAGTTGCCCACGCTGCCGGAAAAGGCCGTGGCAAACTTGTTCAGCAGGTTGTTCAGCGCGTTGAGCACCAGCCGGTAATTGGAGTAAAGGCCCACCGTTGCCAGACCGATGAAGGAGGACATCAGCAGGCTGTCCGTGTTGCGCACGATGACAGTCGCCAGCTTGTGCATACTCATGGCGCCGATGTTTTTCAGGATGCCGTTCCGTTCCTCCCTGTCCGGAAGCTCCCGGCATTCCTTCAGGTAGGGAAATTCCTTATCCACCATGCGGGAGATGATAATGTTGGGTATAAACTGCACCACCAGCTGGATGGCAAGATACAGGATAAAGTTTCCTGTCAGCAGCAATGCCACGATCTGCACGATGGTGCGGATGCACTCGCACACCAGAACCCAACCGGTGCAGATATAACTTTTCTGGTAAGCCTGATAGATGGAGCTTTTATAGTTCAGCAGATAGGAGCTTGCCGAACCGAGTACATACATCATGTAGATCAGGGTAATATGCTCGATGCCCTCGCCGCCCTTGATGAGGTGCGGCAGAAACGGCAGCAGCACCAGCCCGAACAGCAGCACCGAGGTTGCCACCGCCCGGTACATCCACTTGTACAGGTTCATCAGCCGCGCCAGTTTCTGCTCGTCGTCCCGGGCGGCCGGCTCATACATACTGAACACCATGGCCGTACCGATGCCCAGCTCCGCAAAATTGAGGATGCTGAGCACATCGGTAAACAGACCACTGACGCCCAGATAGGCTGCCGAAAGGCAGCGGATGAACACCATCCGGCTGATGAAGGAGAGCAGCATCGTCAGAAACTGTCCGCCGATGTTGACCAGCATATTGATAAGCGTATAGCGTGTTCTCATGCGTTTTTTCTCTTTCTCCTCAGTCCTTGAGCTCCCGCAGCCGGCTGTACGTCTGCGGGAAGTGCCACAGCAGCCAGCTTTGCAGCCAAAGCCCGCCCGGGACGGCGCAGTACCGCCGGGTGCGGCTGACCACCTCAAACTGCATCCGCAGCATTTCCCGGCTGCGGGGTGCTTTGCGCAGTGCCGGGGGCAGCTGCCGGTACACCCGGCTCACGCTGCCCATCGTAAACTTTGCCGCATTTGCCAGCGCATCGTATGCAGTGTTTTCCACAAGGCAGTCCCAATACCGCTGTGCCGCCTCGGCAGCATCGAAATGGCGCAGCGTTTTACTTCCGTTCATAATGCTGCCGCCGCGCTGCACATAATAATACAGCGCCTTGGGCATCACCACGGCCTTTTGAATCTGCAAACAGATCTTCGGGATCAAAAACAGATCCTCGTTCAGCTTCCCCTCCGGGTAGCGCAACTGCGCAAAGACGGCGCGGCGGTACAGCTTGTTCCACGCCGGCTGGATCATCGAATCCGTAGCATTTTTCAATAGCTCCCGTCCGGTAAAGTCCTTTTTTCCAAGACGGACGTGCATCGACTGGCATGGCACTCCCGCCTCGTCCACCTCGGCGTAATCGCACAGGGCAAGGTCTGCCCCGGTGTTTTGCACGGCTTGGTACATTGCTTCATACATTTCCGGCGCGATATAGTCATCCGAATCCACAAAGCCGATCCACGCGCCCCTTGCCGCGTCCAGCCCGGCGTTGCGGGCTGCAGAAAGTCCCCCATTTTTCTGGTGGAGCACCCGGATGCGGGCATCCTTCGCGGCGGCGGCATCACACAGCGCAGGGCAACCGTCCGGCGAACCGTCCTCCACAAGGATCAGTTCAAAATCCGTAAAGGTCTGCGCCAGAATGGAATCGATACATTTTTGCAGATAGTTTTCCACATCGTACACCGGCACGATGATACTGAGCAATGGTTTTTCGCAGGGCACAGCGCGTTCCTCCCGTTTTATCTTTTCAGTCCGTCACCTCGGTGCGCAGGCGGGCAATGAGCCGCTCCATCAGCGCCACCCGGTTAAAGGGAGTCATCAGGTAAAAGCCGTCTGCATAAGGTGCAACCGCCTTGGCTGCCTGCACCGAGACTTCCAAGCCCAGTTCCTCGCCTGCAGTTCGGTCCAGCCCCTCAAACCTTTGGATGATGGCCTCGTCCACATGGATGCCGTTGACTTCGTTTTCCATAAAGATAGCATTGCGCTGGCTGACAACCGGCAGGATGCCCGCCAGAATTTTTGCCCGCTCGCCCAGCGTCTCCCGGGCTTTTTTCAGGTTTTCCACCGCCTGTGCCGACAGCACCGGCTGGGTGAGAAAGCCGCTCATGCCGTTTTCCAGCTTTTCTGCGGCGCGGCGCAGCTCCACCTCAAAATTGCGGGCGTTCAGGTTCAGCGCACCGAACACCGTGATGGGGCTTGGCATCTCCCGCCCTTCCCCGGCCAGCGACACGATATACTGCGCCAGCTTGCGGGAGTTGAACTGGTACACATTTTTCACCTCATCCCGCTCGGCGGTGGGGATGGGGTCGCCGGTAATGGCCAGCACCTCCCGCACGCCCTCGGCATACAATCCCAGCAGCAGCGCCTTGGTGGCGTTCAGGTTGCGGTCCCGGCAGGTCATGTGGGGCAGCACGTTCATGCCCAGCTCCCGGTGCACCCGGCAGGCCACCAGCGAGGAATCCATCCGCGCCCGGGCAATGGGACAATCTGCAATGGTCAGCAGGTCGGCACCGGCAGCCTGCAACCGGCGGGCACCCTCGAGATAGGCGGTCAGGTCGGCATCCTTGGGGGAATCCAGTTCCACCGCAATGACCCGCTGTCCGGCGCGCAGCTTACGCAAAAAGGCATCGTCCGTTTCCACCGCAGGCTTTGCCGCAACGGCGGGCTTTGCCGCTGGGGCGGCGGGCAGCGCTTCCGGCAGAGCATCCAGCGCGGTACGCAGAGCAGCAATGTGCTGCGGGGTCGTACCGCAGCAGCCGCCCAGAATGCGCACGCCCTCGGCGGCAAGGCGGCTCAGTTCCCGGGCAAAATACTCCGGCTTGCCCTGATAGCGCACCTGTGCCCGCGCCACCACCGGGTAGCCCGCATTGGGCATGACCGAAAGCGGCAGTCCCACATCTCCCAGCTGCTGCACCAGTGCCCGCATCGCGCCCGGGGCAGACACGCAGTTCAGGCCTACGGCATCCACAACGCCGCTCTGCGCCATGCGGCGCACCAGCTCGGCGCAGTAGCGGCCCTCGCGGGTGTAACCGTCCGGCAGCACCGCAAAGGATACCAGCACAAAGGCCTCCGGCACGGTCTGCTTCAGCGCACGAATCGCTTCCAGCACACCGTCCTCGGCGCTCAGGGTCTCGAACAGAAAATTCCGTGCACCCAGCAGGGCAAAGCGCTTTGCTACGGCAAGATACACCTGCTCTGCCGGGAGATTCTCGGTATCCGGTGCGGGGCCAAGGTCGGCAAACACTGCCGCGCCGGTCTCCCCTGCGGCCTTTGCTGCCAGCTGCCAGCCTGCATCTGCCAGCTGCTCCCAGCCCGGCTGCTGCGCCGCCGCCAGACGCGGCAGGCTGAAGGTATTGGTCTTGATGGCATCGGCTCCGGCGGCAAGATACGCCCGGTGCACCGCCAGAATGCCCTCGGGGTCGGTCAGGTTTGCCTGTTCGCACTCCTGCCCGGGCTTTGCTTTATAATAGGTACCCATGCCGCCATCGAACAGCAGCGGCCGCTGGGCTAACAGTTTGCGCACATCTAACATCGGTACTTTCCCTTTCCTATAAAAAGATTTCATCTTTCAGTTTATCGTAGTTCACCCATCCGGTCAAGCGGTTTTCTTGATTTCGCTTGCGGCGCGGCTGTTTTTGTGCTATCTTAGGGATAACTTTTGAGAAAAGGGAGAGGATGGATCATGCGCCACACCGGCACATCGGAACTGGAGACAGACCGTCTGCTGCTGCGCCGCCTGCTGCCGCAGGATGCCCCGCAGATGTACGAAAACTGGGAAAATGACCCGGCTGTGACCCGGTTTTTGCGCTGGGAACCGCACAAAAGCCCCGCCGAGACCTGGGAACTGCTTTCGGCGTGGGCAGAGTTATATCCGAACCCGGATTATTACCAGTGGGCCATAGTGGAAAAGGCCAGCGGGCAGGTGTTCGGCTCCATCTCCGTATACAACGCCCTGCTGGGTGAGCCGCAGCAAAAGACCAAGTGGCCGGGGCTGGAGCTTTCCGGCGGCATCTGGGAGCCAGGCTACTGCATCGGGCAGAAGTGGTGGGGCAAGGGCCTTACCACCGAAGCACTGCAGGCTGTGGTGGATTTCTGGTTCCATCAGGTGGGCGGCACCTTCCTCACCTGCTGCCACGCGGTGCAGAACCCCGCCAGCGGCCGGGTGATGGAAAAGGCCGGCTTTGGGTACCACCACAACGACGTTTACCACAAATTTGACGGCACACCGGTGGAATGCCGGTGCTATCTGCTGACAAAAGAACGCTACGATAACAGAAAGGACTTACTTTGAGCGAGCTTTATGATATTCTGACCGAGACCCCTCCCACAAAGGTGGTGCTGCTGGCACTGGATCAGGGGTTGTGGGACTGCGAGCGCAGTCTGGCAGAGCTTTCTGCCCTGTGCGAGGCCAACCACATGGAGGCCGTGGCGCAGATCACCCAGAAGCGCCAGACCCCGGAGACCGGCATCGTGCTGGGCAGCGGCAAGCTGGAGGAGGCTTCCCTTGCCGCCCAGACACTGGGTGCGGAATGCGCTGTGTTTGACGGCGAGCTGACCGGCAGCCAGATCCGCAACATCTCCAATGCGCTGGGCGGGCTGGAAGTCATCGACCGCACCATGCTGATCTTGGAGATCTTCCGCAGCCGCGCCGTGACCAACGAGGGCAAGCTGCAGACCGAACTGGCACTGCTGCGCTACCGTCTGCCCCGCCTGCAGGGCATGGGCGAGGCGCTGAGCCGTCAGGGCGGCGGCGGTGGCGGCGGCGGCGGTGCCCGCCGCGGTGCCGGTGAGACAAAGCTGGAGCTGGACCGCCGCCATGTGCACGCCCGCATTGATGCACTGGCCGAAAAGCTGGCCGAGATGGAAAAGCGCCGGGGCGAGAGCCGCAAGGCCCGCGCCAAGACCGGCATGCCGGTGGTAAGCCTTGTGGGCTACACCAACGTTGGCAAATCCAGCCTGATGAACGCCCTGTGCGGCCCCAGCGTGGCCGAAGCCGATATGCTGTTTGCCACACTGGACCCCACCAGCCGCAAGCTGGTGCTGCCCAGCGGCATGGCGGTGCTGCTGGTGGACACGGTAGGCTTTGTGTCCCGCCTGCCCCACAATCTGGTGGAGGCGTTCAAGTCTACGCTGGAAGAGGCCGCATGGTCGGATGTGATCGTCCGGGTGGCAGACGCCGGGGACGAGCAGCGCGAGGAGCAGCTTGCCGTCACCGACGAGGTGCTGGATGGGCTGGACTGTGCCGACATTCCCCGCCTGACCGTGTACAACAAGTGCGACAAGCCCAACACCCTGAGCTTTGACCCCGACATTCTGCTGACCAGCGCCAAGACCGGCTACGGGCTGGACAAGCTGCTGCAAAAGCTGGACGAGGTGCTCAGCGACCGGGTGCACACCATCCGGGTGCTGCTGCCCTACGACAAGCTGGGGCTTGCCGCCCCCATGCGGGAGCGCGGCAGCGTACAGATGGAGGAATACCGGGAGGACGGACTGTATCTGGAGGGCATCGTCAAGACCGAGGACCTGCACTGCTTTGAGGGATATCTGGTCTGATAGGCGCATACGGTTTAAATAGCCTCCGCTGCGCTCTGGCTATAATCAGCGGAATAGTATTTTGATATAGAGCAAGCCCGGAAAGTCTGCGGACTTTCCGGGCTTGCATTTTCACGGGTGGGGTCGTGACTGTAAACAGCTGCTCTATGGGTCAAGTACGTTGTCTACCATTGCTTCTTTTATAAATAAAAAGCCCCAACAAACACAAAAACCCGCCTGGCAGCGGGTTTTTGTGTATAGAGGGGTGGGAAAGTATATAAAGTGGTGAATCTCAATATCATTGGCAGACTTTTATTCATTGCGCTGCCTTGCATGATGTATTATACCCGTTTTTCTTTTCTTGTCAAACAGGATTTTCGGATTTTGCTTTAAAATAATACTTTACTTTTTTGCAAAAACTTTATATAATTAACATAGAATTTCAGAAACGAAATTTTATTCCATTTCCGTGGGTTTGCACAACATAAAAACTTTACTTTCAGAAAATTTTATACAATCCAACATATTTTTGAAGGAGGCTCTTCTCATGGACGATCTTGACCGCAAAATCCTCACCCTTCTGGCAAAAAACGCACGGATGCCCGTCAAAGAAATTGCGGAGCAGGTGTCGCTTACCAGCCCGGCAGTCTCCAGCCGTATCCATAAGCTGGAGACGGACGGCATCATCAGCGGCTACACCGTCACGCTGAACCGTCCGGCAGACCGGATGTATGTGGATGCGCTCATCAGTCTTTCGGTTGCCCCCTCCAAGCAGGATGCTTTTCTGGAACTGCTGCAGAACAGCCGCGAGGTGCTGCAGTGCTACCACGTTACCGGTGCGTACACCTTTCTGGTCAAGGTCAGCTGCGGCAGCATGGCACAGCTGGAGCACCTGATTTTGCAGTTCCAGAAGCTGGGCACCACCAGCACCCAGATCATCCTGTCCACCCCGGTGAACCACGGCGATCTGGACGCTTTGATGCTGTAAGCGGGCGCTGTTCATAAAACTGTTACTTTTTCCCTGCAATTTTGCGGTGCGGTGGTTCGTATCCAGAATAGCAGCCCAAAACCGGCACACACTACCTGTAACGTGTGCGCCCGGCTGCGCCTTCCACACACAGCACTATGAAAGGAAATGCAATACTATGAAAAAATTCATCGCCGCCCTGCTGGCAGGGCTGACCCTGTTTACTCTGGTGGGCTGCTCCGGCGGCAGCAAGGCCGACAGTTCCACCCCCAAGGACTACTCCCAGATCATCCACGACGCCCGCAGCGACGAGGACAACGAGTACGATATGATCTTTACCAAGGGCGAGGACGGCAAGTTTACCGCCATTGACGGTTACAGCGCCGAGTACGAGGCCGACCAGCTGAACGAGGAGATCCGGGACATCCTGATGCCCCCGCTGAACCTGGAGGACGGCCAGTATACCGCCTTTGCCGCCAGCATTTCCAGCATGATGGTGCGCAGCTACGCCGTTGCCATCGTGAAGCCCGCCGAGGGCAAGACCGACGAGGTAAAGGCCGCACTGGAAGCCTATGTTGCCAGCGAGCAGCAGTCCATGGAGCACTATCTGGAGGATCAGTACCTCGTGGCCAAGGCCGCTACCGTCACCGTAGCCCCCACCGGCGAAGTCATCCTTGTCTGCTGTGAGGGCAGCGATACCGTCCTTGCCAACATCAAAGCCGCTCTCGCAAAATAATTTTCCCGCATAAACCCCGGCCTTTGCAGTATGTTTCATCTGCAACAGCCGGGGTTTGGTTTTTATGCTTATTCCAGATCCAGCTTATTTTTCATCAGCCAGCTGGTAAGGACAAAATAGACTGCGCCGATCAGAATCGTTACAAGAAGGACGAGCCAGAGATTGCCGCTGGCGGAATAAGCCATCGGCATCGCTGCCACAGAGCCAACGATCACCCGGATCCCGCCGCCTGCATCCAGTTTGCCCTGAATCAGCTGCAACAGGAAGAAGGCCAGAATGCTGGCAATCGTGGAATGGTTCCTGAACTGATGCCCGATCATGCAGGCGGCGTAGATACAGAGAATGAGGACTGCAACGCCCGCCAGACCAAGGACGATGATCCACGCCAGCTCGCTCCAGAATTCACCGCCGATGCTCTGGATCGCCTTCCAGCTGAATTTCAGGACATCGCCCCAGCCCGTCGTGATCGTCTCCCCATTGATGACCGTTTTGGGATCCTCGAAGGCGCCCAGGCCGACCAGCATCAGAAGGACGGACAGGATCCCGACCACTCCGCTGCAGATCACCCAGACCATGCTGGAAATGAGTTTGGACGCAACCAGCTGCTCTGGATGGACCGGAAGGGTGTGCATGAGATAGCCCTCCCGCCCCAACAGATTTTTGGTGAACCGCTGGATGATCGTCACAATACAGACCACTCCGATGGCAACCCCGATGGCAAAGTAGGCAAACATCAGGTATGCCCAGATCTGGCTGCTGCCATTGTCCCAGACTTCGTCCCGCATCGAGATTCCCATTGCCAGCGCAACCAGCAGCCAGACCAGATACAGGCCGCCATAGGTCCGTCCGGTCGCCCGGAATTCATACTTCAACAGATTTTTCAGCATTTGAATACCTCCCGGAAATATGCGTCCACGCTCATTCCCTCATTCTCACGGATCTCATCCACACTGCGGTGAGCAAAGACCGTTCCCTCTTTCAGGAAGATGGCCTCATCCAGCACCGGCTCGATATCCTCGATCAGGTGGGTCGAGATGAGGACGGTCGCGTCCTTGCTGTAATTGGACAGGATGG
Organism: uncultured Faecalibacterium sp.; assembly: GCA_934532365.1. GTDB lineage: Bacteria > Bacillota > Clostridia > Oscillospirales > Ruminococcaceae > Faecalibacterium. The sequence continues at coordinate 16,793 of CAKTAT010000005.1, forward strand.
TGTGCAGGATATAATCCCGTGCCGCCGGGTCCACGCCGCCGATGGGTTCATCCAGCAGATAGAGCCGGGCATTCCGGCTCATGGCAAGGATGAGCTGCACCTTTTCCCGGTTGCCCTTGGAAAGGGTCTTGAGGACGTCTTTGGGGGAAAGTTCCAGATTTGCCAGCATCTCATTCGCCCGGGCCGGATCGAAGTCCTTATAGAAGTCCCCAAACATCTTCACCAGCTGCTCTACCCGCATCCAGCCGGGAAGCCAGTCGGCATCGGGCAGGTAGGATACGATCGCCTTGCTCTCCACGCCGGGCTTCATCCCGGCGATCCGGATGCTGCCGCTGTCAGGCTGCAGCAGACCGTTTGCCAGTTTGATCAGGGTGGTCTTGCCGCTGCCGTTCGGCCCCAGCAGGCCAACGATCTTCCCAAAGCCGATGTGCAGATCCACACCGTCCAGCGCGGTTTTTGCGCCGTAGTGTTTTGTCAGCCCTTCACAGGTCAGAAGTTCACTCATGATTCGGTTCTCCTTTCGTCTGACGGGCCAGCAATTCGGCGACCTGCGCCGGGCTGTACCCGATGCCCCGCATCTTTTCCAGAAATTCTTCCGCGAACTTTTCCGCGGTCGCGGCACGCAATTGTTCGATCAACATGGTATCCTCCGTCACATAGCGGCCCGCCGTCCGTTCGGTCCGGACAAGCCCCTCCGTTTCCAGCTGTGCCAGCGCACGCTGCATGGTATTCGGGTTCACCCCTGCGGCTGCGGCCATATCCCGCACCGAGTCAAGATGTCCTCCGGGCGGGTATGTCCCCGCAAGGATCTTCGCCTTCAACCGCTCTACCAGCTGCGCATAGATCGGACGGCTGGAATCAAATTGTTCACTCATCGTAGCCCTCCCTGCATTTTGTGTTCCTGTGTTAAGTGCCTAATACAATAATACTCATTTTTCAGATTGTGTCAAGGGGTTCATACAATTTTTTTAGCCAATTCTGTCACAGCTCCCCGGGCATTGCCTTGCAAACGAGGGCAGGCGTTATCCGAGAGGTTTGCATTTTTTCGATAATATGATATACTCTCTCTGTAATTGACGAAAACAGGAGTAACTTTTATGATAAAAGCGACCATCATTATCCCAAACATCAACGGCAAGGGCTGGCTGAAGGACTCTATCGAGTCCATCTACGCCCAGACTGAGCAGGATTTTGACCTGATCGTGGTGGACAACGGTTCCACCGATGAAAGCCTTGCGCAGGCGCGCAGCTACTGCACCCGTCCCAACTTCACCCTGATCGAAAACGGACGCAACACCGGCTTTTCCTACGCAGTGAATCAGGGCATTGCCCGGGCACAGAGCAAGTATGTGGTGCTGTTCAACAACGACGCCTTTGCCGAGCCGCAGTGGCTGGCCGAGCTTTTGCGCACCGCCGATGCCGACCCCAAGATCTTTGCGGTGCAGAGTTTGATGATCCGGCACTTTGAGCGGGAACTGGCCGATGATGCCGGGGACTATGTGACATGGATGGGCTTTGCCTGCAAGACTGGCGATGGCCGCCGCGTCAGCCGCTACACAAAGCAAAAGCGTATCTTCTCGGCCTGCGGCGGCGCAGCGCTGTACCGCAAAAGCATTCTGGACGAGATCGGCGGCTTTGACGAAAACTTTTTTGCCTACTTTGAGGACGTAGACCTGAGCTGGCGCGCCAACAATGCCGGCTACAAAAATGTGCTCTGCCCCGCCGCCAAGTGCTACCACATCTGCGGTGCCAGCACCGGCGCTGTCAGGTACAACGCCTTTAAAAGCCAGCAGAGCGGCCGCAACAGCATTCTGCTGCCGCTCAAAAACGAGCCGCTGCTGATGCTGGTGCTCAACTTTATCCCGCTGGCGCTGGGCTATCTGCTCAAGTGCTACAAGTTCCACAAGCAGGGCTTTGGCGAGGCTTGGGACAAGGGAATGCACGAAGCCTTTGCCCTTCTCAAAGCGGGTAAGCTGGGCAAGCGGCCTTTCCGCCTAAAGGACCTGCCCAACTACATCCTGATGGAACTGTGGATGATCTGGAACATGGTGCCCTACCTGTGGTATCGGCTGGTAGTGGTACGGTTTGATTTGAAGTAAAACGCGCAAAAAAACACCCGACTGTGAAAGCAAACTCACAGTCGGGTGTTTTCATTTACATTTTACGCTGCGGTGCTGGCGGCATCCTCAGCGGCGGGGGATTCTGCCACGGCGCTGTCGGCGCCTGCTTCTGCCTGCGCCTCCGGCTGCACAGCCGAGGCAGCAGCCGAATCTGCCGCAGCGGAGTCTCCGGCAGTGGCCAGAATGGCGTCCTGCACATCGCTTTCCGCCATGGGTTCCGGCTGCGCGGCAGCGGAACTTGCGGCGCTTTCGGGCTTCGTCTCGCTCTCGGTCAGGCCGGTCAGATACCAGCTGCCGCTCTGGCGCTCGAACAGGTAGTCCATATACTTGGTGGGGGTGTCCGAGGAGGGGTTGATGATGCTGTCGTCCGCGCTGGCGGTGGGGATATAGCCCACAGTGACGTGCAGCTTGCCGCTGCGCTTGAACAGCTTGACCACGGTGGCGCGGTAGTAGCCCACCGTACCGGTAATGGGGATCTTGTAGCACTGGGTGGTCTCGTCAAACTCGACGGTCATATCCTCCATATCAAAGCTGCGGTGGGTCAGCTTGAAGCCGGGGCCCAACAGCTTTGCCAGATAGGCGTCCACCTCCACCGAGGGCAGCAGCAGCTGCTCAGTCTCGGGGTCGGTGTTGTAGTTATCAAAGCCGCCCTGCGTCTCCTGAATACTGTACACACAGCCCCACACGGCTGCTTCCCGCAGGGTCAGGTCGTCGATGTTCTCAATGCCGTCAAAGGGCATGGGGTCGAACAATACCAGACCCTCCAGCTTGTCCTCGTATTCCTGCTTTTGTGCGGTATCGTCAAACAGGTTTGCCACAAGGCCCACACCGGCCCGCAGCACCGTGATAAACCCGATGAGCACCAGCACCGTGATCAGCAGACCCAAGGTCTGCCGCCAGCGGCGGCGCTTGATCCGGGCGTGTTCTTCCGGGGTGATCGTATTTTTCATTGATCTGAGTCTCCCAAAGTTTTTTGTCTACCCAACAGTATACCACATCCGGCCGCAGAGTGCAAAACCTGTACCGGTGGTTTTTTTGTGAAAGCAGGCTTTTTTATTCCCAGTCCTTCCATATCTCGGGCTGGTAGCCCACGGTGGCCTTGCGTCCGTTGCGTACGATGGGGGTCTTGAACAGCTGCTGGTTTTCAAACAGCTTGTCCTCCTTCTGCCAGTCCACCAGCGCATCCAGCAAAGCAAGGGTCTGCTTGTCCTTTGCCGCCGGGTCAACCAGCTTTTCCCAGCCGCCCAAGGCACGCGCCACGTTATCAAACTCGCCCCGGCTCATGCCCTTTTCCTTCAGGTCGATCATCTGGAACTTTATGCCGCGCTCCTTGAAATAGCGCTGCGCCTTTTTGGTATCAAAGCACTTGCTCGTGCCAAAGATCTGGATATTCATCTTATCTCCTCCTGCCGGTTCCCGGCGGTCTTATTGTACCACACCGCAAACCGCTTGCATAGGGCATAATTTGCGGCAAAGCGGGCAATGCTTTCCGCAAAGGAGGTGTTTGCATGAATGCATTCGTAGACCCTGAGCTGTGCATCGGCTGTACCCAGTGCGCCGGGCTGTGCCCCGCCGTGTTCCGCATGGAGGGGGTTCTGGCTGTGGCGGAGCCCGGTCCCATCCCGCCGGAGGAGGTGCCGCAGGCCGTTACCGCAGCCCAGAGCTGCCCGGTAAGCGCCATCCGCATCGAGGAATAAGCCCGGCATCGGTAAGGCTGCTGCACAGCGTGTGCGGCAGCTTTTTTGCAGCGGACTCTATGATTTCGGTCTGGTGGAACGCCTGTCGGCGTTCCACCAGACCATTTTTACGAGAGATGACATCACGAAAAGCAGCCGTTTCTCTTTTTTGCGCAAAAAGTTCCCGCACGGTACGGTTTTGTGCTATACTATAAGATGTGAAATTACGCAACGGAGGAACTGCATTATGCGTTTACTGGTCATTGACGGCAACAGCATTGCCAACCGCGCTTTTTACGGCATCAAGCTGCTGACCACCAAGGACGGACGTTATACCAACGCCATCTATGGCTTTTTGAACATTCTGCTCTCCCTGCTCAAGGAGTGCCAGCCGGACGAGGTGGCCGTGGCTTTTGACCTGAAAGCCCCTACCTTCCGGCATAAAATGTACGATGGCTACAAGGCCACCCGCCACGCCATGCCCGCAGAGCTGGCGCAGCAGATGCCGGTGCTCAAGCAGCTGCTGGCAGACCTTGGCTACCGCACCGTTACCGCCGAGGGCTGGGAAGCGGACGATATTCTGGGCACGCTGGCCGCTGCCTGCGCCGCCCGGAAGGACGACTGCTTCCTTGCCACCGGAGACCGGGACAGTCTGCAGCTGGTGAGCGAGAGCACCACCGTGCTGCTGGCTGCCACCGTGATGGGACGTAGCAAGACCGTGGTGATGGATGAGGACGCCATTCAGGAAAAATACGGTCTTGCGCCCAAACAGCTCATTGAGGTGAAGAGCCTGATGGGCGACACCTCGGATAATATCCCCGGCGTGAAGGGCATCGGCGAAAAGACCGCCCTTTCGCTGGTGCAGGCCTTCGGCTCGCTGGAGGGCGTGTACCAGAACATTGACGACAAGCGCATCAAACCCAAGCAGCGGGAGCACTTGCTCGAGGATAAGCCCATGGCCGAGCTGAGCCACACGCTGGGCACCATCCGCACCGATGCCCCCATCGACACCGCCGAGGGTGCCTACACCGTGGGCGAGGGCAATAAACCCGCCGCCGTGCGGCTTTTGCAGGAGTTGGAGATTCACTCCCTGATTCCCCGGTTCGGGCTGGATGGCGTAGCGCCGGAAGCCGCCGCCGAGGAAGAGGCTGTGGAACTGCCGGAGGCCGACCTTGCTTCCCTGCCCCTGACCCCTGCCGGGCATTATCTGGTGGCTGCCCGCCCCGCCGTTACCGGCAAGCAGGGCACCCGCAACGTGGTATTGCAGCCGGAAAGCTGGTACGCCGTGCAGGACACCGCCGTCTATCCGCTGGAGGATGCCGACCTAGTGCGGCTGCTGGACAATGCGGATGTAACGCTGGATGTGTTCAACTCCGCGCCCCTCTACGCCAAAGCCATGGCCGCCGGCGGCTGGGGCAGCAGCATCGTCTGGGACGGCAAGCTGGCGGCTTATCTGCTGGACGCCTCTGCCTCCAAATATCAGATCAGCGAGCTGATCCCCGCCTACAAGGCCGCTGCCGCCTTTACCTGCACCGACTACCCGGACGCAGGGCGGCTGGCCGACCTGTTTGCCCGGATGAAGGCCGAGATCACCGCCTGCGGCGAGGATGCGCTGTACAACGAGATCGAGTTCCCGCTGGCACAGGTGCTGGCCGATATGACCCGCACCGGCGTGCTGGTGGATAAGGACGGCATCGAGCAGTTCGGCGTAAAGCTGCGGGAGGAGCTGGAGCAGGTGCTGACCCGCATCCACATGGAGACCGGCAGCGCCACCTTCAACCCCAACAGCCCCAAGCAGCTGGGCGAGATGCTGTTCGACACCATGGGTCTGCCCCACGGCAAAAAGACCCAGCGCGGCTGGTCTACCGACGCCGAAACGCTGGAAAGTCTGCGCGAGTACCCGCTGGTGGAGGATGTTTTGCAGTACCGCGCCTACCAGAAACTGAACTCCACCTATGTGGAGGGTCTGCTCAAGGTCATTGGCGAGGACGGGCGCATCCACTCCACCTTTAACCAGACCGAAGCCCGCACCGGACGGCTCTCCTCCGATAACCCCAACCTGCAGAATATCCCCATCCGCACCGAGCTGGGCAGCCAGCTGCGCGCCTACTTTGTTGCAAAGCCGGGCTGTGTGCTGGTGGACGCGGATTACAGCCAGATCGAACTGCGCATTCTGGCGCACATCACCGGGGACGAACACATGCAGCAGGCCTTTTTGAACGGCGAGGACATCCACCGCAGCACCGCCGCCAAGATCTACGGCATCCCGCAGAGCGAGGTGACGCCCCGGCTGCGCTCCTCTGCCAAGGCCATCAACTTCGGTATCATGTACGGCAAGGGCGCGTACAGCCTTTCCAAGGATATCGGCGTGACCGTGAAGGAGGCAGACGCCTTCCTCAAGAACTATCTGGCGGCCTTCCCCAGCGTGAGCGGCTATATGGACAAGACCATCGCGGACGCCAAGGCAAACGGCTATGTGTCCACCCTGTTCGGCCGCCGCCGCACCCTGCCGGAGCTGGCCAGCACCAACTTCAACGTGCGCGCCAGCGGCGAGCGCATGGCACGTAACACCCCCATTCAGGGCACTGCTGCGGACGTGATCAAGCTGGCCATGGTGCGGGTGTGGAAGCGCCTGCGGGACGAAAAAATGGCCAGCCGCCTGATCCTGACCGTCCACGACGAACTGATCGTGGAAGCCCCGGAGGCGGAGGCTGAGCAGGCTGCCCGCATCCTGCGGGAAGAAATGGAAGGCTGCGTGCAGTACGCGGTGCCCCTGAGCACCGATGTGCACGCAGGCAAAAACTGGCTGGAGGCACACTAAAATGATTATTCTCGGAATCGAGTCTACCTGTGACGAAACTGCCGCTGCACTGGTGGAGGACGGGCGGCATCTGCTGAGCAACGTCATCTCCACCAGCGTCAAGGAGCAGGCGCTGTACGGCGGCGTTGTGCCGGAGATCGCCAGCCGCCGCCACTGCGAATTTATCAGTGCTACGGTCAAAAAAGCCCTGCTGGACGCCGGCAAGACCATAGACGACGTGGACGCTGTGGCCGTCACCTTTGCGCCGGGGCTCATCGGTGCGGTGCTGGTGGGCGTGAATTTTGCCAAGGGCCTGGCCTACTCGGCAGGCAAGCCGCTGGTGCCGGTGCACCATCTGCGGGGTCACATCGCCGCGCTCTACCTGACCCACCCGGAACTCAAGCCGCCCTTTTTGTGTCTGGTGGCCTCCGGCGGGCACAGCCACATCGTGGAGGTGCAGGACTACACCCACTACCACATTCTGGGACACACCGTAGACGATGCTGCGGGCGAAGCCTTTGACAAGGTGGCCCGCACGCTGGGTCTGCCCTACCCCGGCGGCCCCAGCGTAGCCGCTGCCGCCAAGACCGGCAACCCCAAGGCCTACCGTCTGCCGGTGCCCCATGTGGAGGGCAAATACAACGTGAGTTTTTCCGGTTTAAAGACCGCTGTGCTCAACGAGGTGAACAAGGCGCAGATGAAGGGCGAGGAAGTGAACGTACCCGACCTTGCCGCCAGCTTTCAGGAGCGCATTGCGGGCATTCTGGCGGAAAAGCTGCTGCTGGCTGCCGCCGATACCGGTGCAAAACAGGTGTGCCTTGCCGGCGGCGTGGCCGCCAACGGCCGTCTGCGCCAGCTGGTGAATGACGGTGCCCAGAAGTTGGGTGCAAAGGTCTACCTGCCGGAGCTGAAGTTCTGCGGCGACAACGGCGCGATGATCGCCGCACAGGGCTACTGCCAGTACATTGCCGGGCACACCGCCGGGCTGGAACTGAACGGCCTGCCCACCCTGCCCATCGACTATGAATAAACACAAACCGGAGGTATTCCCATGACCGAGCGCAACCCTATCCTGCAAAGCCTGTTCGACCGCAAGTCGGTGCGGGTATATGAAGAAAAGCCCATTCCTGCCGAGATGAAGCAGGCCATTTTAGAAGCTGCCGCACAGGCGCCCTCCGCAGGCTGTCAGCAGCTGTATACCATTTTAGACATCACCGACCCGGCACTGAAGGAGGCGCTGGCCGAAAGCTGCGACCACCAGCCCTTTATTGCCAAAGCACCGCTGGTGCTGGTGTTCTGCGCCGACTGCAAAAAGTGGTACGACGCCTACTTAGAGGTCGGCTGCACGCCCCGCACCCCGGGTGTGGGCGATTTGATGCTGGCAGTCACCGATACCGCCATTGCCGCCCAGAACGCCGTAGTCGCCGCCGAGAGTTTTGGCATCGGCTCGTGCTATATCGGGGATATCATGGAGAACTGCGACACCCAGCGCAGCCTGCTGCACCTGCCGGACTATGTGTTCCCGGCGGTAATGCTGGTATTCGGCTGGCCCACCCAGCAGCAGAAGGACCGCGTAAAACCCCAGCGCTGCGCCATGGAGCACATCGTGCACGAAAACGGCTACCGCACCATGGACGGCGCAGAACTGCGGGATACTTTCGGCTACAAGGCCGGTAACGCGCCCTTTGACCAGTGGTGCACCGCCTTTTGCAACCGCAAGTATAACTCCGATTTTTCCAAAGAGATGACCCGCTCGGTGGAGGAATACCTCGGCCAGTTCCGATAATCTAAAACGTTTCTGACCCACAAATTATAGCAATTAAAATGAGGCAGCTGCACGGTATTTTGTGCAGCTGCCTCTTCCCGTTTATCTTTGGTTTTCCGCAAACAGTGCGCCTAGTTCCGGCAGGATATCATGCGGCAGCATCCCGTACTCGCCGCGCTTTGCGGCGGCGCGGTCGGCGGCGGCACCGTGCAGGTATACCGCGCAGGAAGCGGCTTCGTAGGCGGGCAGACCGCAGGCCAGCAGCGCCGCAAGCATGCCCGCCAGCACATCCCCGCTGCCGCCCCGGGCAAGCCCCGGGTTGCCGGTGGGGTTTACGCACACTCGCCCGTCCGGGCTTGCCACCACGGTGCGTGCGCCCTTCAGTACCACCACGGCGTTCCACGCCTTGGCATACCGCAGGGCAATGCCCTCCCGGTCGGCGGCAAGCGCTGCCGCCGGAAGGCCGGTCAGGCGCGCCATCTCGCCGGGATGCGGGGTGACCACCAGCTCCCCCGCCGGGTGCGGGAAGGGTCTGCCCTCTGCCAGCAGCTGGGCGGCGGCGTTCAGGCCGTCGGCGTCCAGCACCGCAGCCCCGGCAAAGCCGGGCAGCAGCTGCTGCACCAGCGTGCGGGTCTCGGCGGCCCGGGCGGCGCTTTGCGCCGTGCTGCCAAGACCGGGGCCCAGCAGCAGCACGGTGGCCTTCTGCCGCCGGAGCAGCGGCACATTTTCCGGCGCAATGCCGCCCTGTGCGCCCTCCTTACAGGGACACAAGCAGCACTCCGGCAGGCGGGTGACGGCAGCGCTGACCACCGGCTCTATACTGGCAAGGGTGACGATGCCCGCCCCGGTGCGCAATGCGCCCTCGGCTGCCAGCAGGGCCGCGCCCCGGTAAAAGGCACTGCCCGCCACCGCCAGCACGCTGCCAAAGGTGCCCTTATGGCTGTCCCGGGCACGGCGCGGGATATTCTGCCAGACAAATTCTTCGGTAATTTCCACAGCCATGGGTGCACCTCCAGAGAACGATTAGAATGCCCTCCGCGCTGCTTTGGGCATTTTCAGCGGAATCATTATTTTAATATTGTCGGTTTGGAAAATCCGCAGATTTTCCAAACCGACTTTTTCACAAGAAAAGAAATTTTATTTGTACTCAGTCTATCGGAACGCCTGCGGTCGTTCCGATAGACCATTTTCACAGGGGTCAGCCTTTACGCCTGTCCCTGCACAAGGGCGCGGATCTGTTTTTCCACGTTCTGCACTTCCTCATGGAACATCCGGGCGGACACGCGCAGTGCGCCGTGGCCAAGGATAATGATCTGCTCCATGCCGTCCGAGGTCGCCACGCGGACGCGGCGGCTTTTGCCGATCTCATGGGTGACCCGCTCGATGAACATATCAGCGGTCTCGGCCTCCTTGGTGTAGACCACATGGATGTTGTGGTACTGCTCAATGGCACCCGGGCTGCCGGGCACGCGGTAGGCGTCGAACACCAGAATGAGCACGCATTTCTGGTAGCCCTGATAGTTGCACAGGATATCCATCAGCCGATGGCGGGCGGCGTCCAAGCTTTCCTTTGACAGCGTGTTCAGCTCGTCCCACGCAAAGATAATATTGTAGCCGTCCACCAGCAGATACTCCGGGGCAATTTCCCACTGCTCGGCGGCAAAGTCCGGGCGTTCGGTCTTTTGCACCGGACGGAACGCCGCCAGCGGGTCCCGCTTGATGGGACCGTAGGTGCGCTCAAAAATTTTGAGTAGTTCGGCATCCTCCTCCAGCGTGGCGCGGTAAGCCATGGCGCGGCGCTGGGGCGCAGCCTGCACCTCCGGGCGGGCGGGCTTTGCCTTGCCCCAGCCGCTTTCAACGTGCATATGGCTGCGCACCTCGCTCCACGGCACCACAAAACCGGCACCATGGGCGCAGAACACGGAATCTGCGGGGTTTTCCAGATCATGCTCCGGCTGGTAGCCAGTTTCCGCAATGACCTGCTGCGCATTGTGGCAGGGGCGGTAGCCGTCCAGTGTCAGGCTCAGGTGTCCCCTGCCCCGGGTGTAGCTGACCACCTCCATGGGGTAGCTGCGCATGGTAGACACCGGTGCAAAGCCGGTCAGGGTGGCGGTCTCCGCGCCGCTTTCCGGCGGTTCAAAGCTGCCCTCCATGCGCTGGATATCGCTCATGGCGCGGCCGATGTTCTCCACCGGCACTTCCAGCCGGAAGGCATACCACGGCTCTAACAGCTGGCTTTTTGCCAGCATCAGTCCCTGCCGCACGGCGCGGTAGGTGGCCTGCCGGAAATCGCCGCCCTCGGTGTGCTTGAGGTGCGCTTTGCCGGTGAGCAGGGTGATTTTCACATCGGTCAGCGGTGCGCCGGTCAAAACGCCAAGGTGCTGCTTTTCTTCCAGATGGGTCAGCACCAGCCGCTGCCAGTTTTTGTCCAGAACCTCTTCCCGGCAGTCGGCGGCAAACTGCATCCCGCTGCCCCGGGGCAGCGGCTCCAGCAGCAGATGCACCTCGGCATAGTGGCGCAGCGGCTCGTAATGCCCTACGCCCTCCATGGGCTCGGTGATGGTCTCCTTATACAAAATGCCTCCCGGGCCAAAGGATACCTCCAGCCCGAACCGCTCGGCCAGCAGGCTGCGCAGCACTTCCAGCTGCACCTCGCCCATCAGCTGCACATGAATTTCGCCCAAGCTTTCGTTCCACACCACATGGAGCTGCGGCTCTTCCTCTTCCAGCCGGTGCAGCTTGCCCAGCGCGGCGTGCACATCCGCGCCCTCCGGCAGCAGCACCTGATAGCTGAGCACCGGCTCCAAAACCGGCACATCGCTGTCCCGCTCTGCCCCAAGCCCGGTGCCGGGCTTTGCATGGGTCAGGCCAGTCACGGCGCACACCTGTCCCGGGCCGATGTCCTCGGTCAGGGTATACTTTGCGCCGGAATACAGCCGCAGCTGGTTCGCTTTTTCTGCCCACGGCTCACCGTCCGCTTCGCCGGTGAGCAGAGTTTTTACCTTCAGTTCCCCGCCGGTGACCCGTAGCCATGTCAGGCGTGCTCCCTGCTCGTCCTGCGATACCTTGAACACCCTTGCGCCAAAGGCCTGCAGTGCCGGGGCGGGGCGGGTGTAGCGGTCCAGCCCGTCCAAAAGTGCATCCACCCCGTCCAGCCGCAGCGCCGCCCCGAACCAGCACGGAAAGACGTGCCGTCGGGCAACTGCGGGAATAATATCCGCATCGGTCAGGGTGCCTGCATCCAGCATTTTTTCCATCAGCTGCTCATCGCACAGCGCCAGCGCCTCGTTGCGGGCGGCAGGCTCTGCGCCAAAATCCACAAAGCCCTCGCCAAGGCGGTGGTTCAGCTGGGTGAGCAGCTGCTCCCGGGTCATGCCGGGCAGGTCCATCTTGTTCACGAACACAAAGGTGGGCACATGATAGCGCCGCAGCAGCCGCCACAGCGTTTCGGTATGGCTTTGCACGCCGTCCGTTCCGCTGACCACCAGCACCGCGTAATCCAGCACCTGTAAGGTGCGCTCGGTCTCGGTGGAAAAATCCACATGGCCGGGGGTATCCAGCAGAGTAATGGCAGTATTGCCCGCCGTAAGCAGCGCCTGCTTGGAAAAGATGGTGATGCCGCGCGCTTTTTCCAGGCTGTCGGTATCCAGAAAGGCGTCTCCGTGGTCCACCCGCCCCAGCTTGCGGATGGCACCGGCACGGTAGAGCATGGCCTCGGAGAGGGTGGTCTTGCCGGAGTCCACATGGGCCAGAATGCCCAGTACGATCTGTTTTTGCGTTGTTTCCATGCACTGCTCCTATAACTATTATTTCCTGTTTATTGTAGCACGCTTTGCCGGGAAAAGAAAGTTTTCATGTGCAAATCCCGCCGGTAAAAAGCAGCACCGGACAGAAAGCGGTCTGCCCGGTGCAATTTTCTTAAAAAAGGTCCAGCATATTGTCCAGATAGATTGCCTCCCGCACCTGCAGCTGGTATTCCGGCTTTATCATGTAGTAAAGTAGAAATTCCAGCACCAATGCACTGCCAAGTCCCCTGCCCTCTATCTTGAACTGGGAAAAGCCTGCGGGCAGATACCGCTGCCGGATGTCCTCCACCCCGATAAATCCAGGGCTGCGCATCGCCTTAGAAAAGCGGTAGCCCCCGGCGGCGTCCGGGGCAGCGCAGCGGTGGTCCGGGCAGTCCTCGCCCAGATTCTGACGGCTGACCGTCTCGTAGCAGCGCTTGCGCTCGGTGCAGCCGAACCAGCAGCACTCGTTGCACAAAAACTCTACCTTCGCCTTTTGCTCCGGCGGCAGAGCGCGCAGCTGTTCCAGTGCCGGGTTCAGCCGGAAATCCGGCACCACATACCGGAACTGCGGCTTTTCCAGTTCCTGCCGCAGCTGCGCAAACTCGGTGAGCACCTTGGTGGTGGAGGATACCAGATATAGTTCCGGCCAGCGCTGCCGCAGATAGTCCGCCAGCAAATCGGAATGGACGATGACGCCGTTTGGCACACTGCCCGCCTTGGCAAACTGCTCACACAGAGCGTTGCACTGCAAGTCGGCAAGGTGCTCAGCCCGCAGCAGGGAGTTGCTGAAGGTCAGCCGCCCGGAGATGCCGTATTCCCGCAGCAGCGCCAGCACCTCGCGCGGAGCTGCCCCGCCGCAGGAGATGCGTCCCCCGCCCCAGATGCAGCCCGCCGGTGCGCCGTAGATAGAGCCGATGGTGCACCAATCGTAAAAATATTCCCGGTGCTCCCGGTACAGCGGCAAAAACCGGCGGTACAGCTCGTAAAACTCGAACAGTCCGGGCAGATGATAACAGGCAGCTGCGGGCTTTTCCATGGCGGTTCCTTTCCTGCAAAAAGGGAGCTGCTGCGTAAAAATGCCGTGCAGCGGCTCCCCTGTTTTTATCGTATTCGCTTTTGTTACACAATAGCGCCGACCTGAGGGGCGCCGCCGGCGAGCTGCTCTGCCGTAAGCGGCTGGGCTTCCACAGGGGCGTTCAGCCGCTCCTTTGCCACAGCCAGCATCAGCTTGATGCGGTTTTCCTGATTGACCCGGGTGGCGCTGGGGTCGTAGTCGATGGGGGTGATGTTGGCGCTGGGGTACAATGCACGGATCTTGTTCACCATGCCCTTGCCCACGATATGGTTGGGCAGGCAGCCAAAGGGCTGCGCACACACGATGTTGCCGTAGCCGCCCTGCACCAGTTCGATCATCTCAGCGGTCAGCAGCCAGCCTTCACCCATTTTTGCGCCCAGCGAGATGACCCCCTTGGGCTTTTCCACCAGCTCCTTGAAGGGGCCCGGCGCATAGAACCCGGCGTCCGTCTCTGCCTTGAGCATGGCACGCTCCACGCTGTCCAGCCAGTTGAGGAACTGGTCGATGCCTACCTTTACAGCCAGCTTGCCGCCATACAGCACATGATCTTCGCCCATATTGAAAGCGCAGTACTGCACAAAGCCCATCAGACCGGGGAAGTTCACCTCGCAGTCCTGACTTTCCAAGAACTTCTGCAGATCATTATTGCCCAGCGGGCTGTATTTGACGTAGATCTCGCCCACAACACCCACCTTGACCTTGGGCACCCGGGTGACCGGGATGGTGGCAAAGTCCTTTGCGATGAGGGGGAAGGTGTGCTTCATTTCCCGGGAAGTAAAACCTTTTCCGGCCAGCAAGGCACGGCCCAGACGGGCGATCCAGCGATCCACCATGCGGTCGGCGGCACCCTTTTCATTCTCGTAGGGAGCCACCTGATTGCGCAGCGCACACAGCATATCGCCGTAGAAGATGCAGGCGATGCACTTGCGTGCCAGCGGGAGGGTCATCTGGAAGCCGCTGTCCTTTTCCAGACCGGAAAAGTTCAGGCTTGCCACCGGGATCTGCGGATATCCAGCCTTGACCAGCGCCTTGCGCAGCAGATGGATGTAGTTGGAGGCACGGCAGCCGCCGCCGGTCTGGGTGATCAGCAGAGCGGTGTGCTCCAGATCGTACTTGCCGCTGTTCAGCGCATCCAGAAACTGGCCGATGACCAGCAGCGCCGGGTAACAGGTATCGTTATGGACATATTTCAGCCCCAGCTGTGCCACGGCGCTGCCGCAGTTGCCCAGCAGCTCACACTTATAGCCCTCGCAGCGCAGTGCGTACTCCATAAGCCGGAACTGGGTAACGGCCATGTTGGGGATAAGGATGGTGTGGGTCTTTTTCATCTCCGGGGTAAATTTGGGATAATTATATTCCATAGGTTCCTCCTATGTTGCTCTAAACAAGATAGACCTCGCAAAGACTTCCCCCGCCGGGGGAAGCCTTTCAGCCTATCTCAGGGTTTCTTTTATTCTGCCTTTTCTGCGGCGGCCTCGTCCCGCTCGTCCAGTGCGGCAAACAGGCTGCGCAGACGAATGTTCACGGCACCAAGGTTTGTGATCTCATCGATCTTCAGTTGGGTATACAGCTTATTGCCCCGCTGCAAAATCTCGCGGGTCTCATCGGTGGTAATGGCATCCACACCGCAGCCGAAGGACACCAGCTGCACCAGATCCATATCCTTCTGGGTGGTGCAGTACTTGGCGGCGGCATACAGGCGGCTGTGGTAGGTCCACTGGTTCAGCACGCTGGTGGGGAACTTCTGCACCCGATTAGAGATGCTGTCCTCGGTGATCACCGCAGCCCCGTGGCGGGTGATCAGGTGGTCGATGCCATGGTTGACCTCCGGGTCCACATGGTAGGGGCGGCCTGCCAGCACGATGATGCGCTTACCCTGACGGCGCGCCTCGTCGATGATCTCGCTGCCCTTTACCCGGATCTTTGCCATGTGCGCCTCGTACTCCGCGTAAGCAGCATCGGCTGCGGCCTGCACCTCCCGCTCGGAGATACCTCCAAAGTACTTGGGCAGCACATCCTTTGCCATCTTGTGCACAAAATCTTTGGGGCGGTGAATGCCCACATAATCATAGATGAACTTTTTGCCTTCCAGCTCCGGGCAGTTGCCTGCCAGAACCTCCGGGTAGTAGGCCACCACCGGGCAGTTATAATGGTTGTCGCCCAAGCCTTCGTCCACATTGTAGGTCAGGCAGGGGTAGAAGATGGCATCCAGCTGCATCTGGCTCAGCGCCTTGATGTGGCCATGGCTCAGCTTTGCCGGGAAGCAGGCGGTATCGCTGGGGATGGTAGCCTGTCCGGCCAGATACAGCCCGCGGGTGGACACCGGGCTGGTGTGCACCGCAAAGCCAAGGCTCGTCCAGAAGGCGTACCAGAAGGGCAGCAGTTCGTAGAAGCCCAGACACAGCGGGATGCCGATGGAGCCGCGCTTGCCGGGCACAGGCTTGTAGCTTGCCAGCAGCTGCTGCTTGTAGGCGTACAGGTTCAGGCTGTTATCCTCGCTCTTGCCGGTAACGGGCTTATCGCAGCGGTTGCCGGAGATGAACTTGCGGCCATCGGCAAAGGTGTTGACGGTCAGCTGGCAATGGTTGCCGCAGCCGCCGCACTTGACGCTGACCACCTGCTGCGCAAAGCTTTCCAGCTCCTGCTCGTTCATCATGGCAGAGGTGGACTGGTTATTTTTATGGCTCTGGCGCAGGCCATACAGGGCAGCGCCGTAAGCGCCCATCAGGCCGGCAATGTCCGGCCGGATGACCTCCACGCCCATCTCCTTTTCAAAGGCGCGGAGCACGGCTTCATTATAGAAAGTACCGCCCTGCACCACAATCTTGCGGCCCAGCTCTTCCGGGCTGGAAGCGCGGATCACCTTGTACAGCGCATTCTTGACCACGCTGATGGACAGGCCTGCGGAAATATTCTCGATGCTGGCACCATCCTTCTGTGCCTGCTTGACCGAGCTGTTCATGAACACGGTGCAGCGGCTGCCCAAGTCCACCGGACGGTCTGCGAACAGACCCAGCGCGGCAAACTCCTTGACATCATAGCCCAGCGCCTGCGCAAAGGTCTGCAAAAAGCTGCCGCAGCCGGAGGAACAGGCCTCGTTCAGGAAGATGTTGCTGATGGCGCCATCCTCGATCTTGAAGCACTTCATGTCCTGCCCGCCGATATCAATGATGAAATCCACGTCCGGCATAAAGTACTTGGCAGCGGTAAAGTGTGCCACCGTTTCCACCAGACCGTAATCGCAGCGGAAGGCGTTTTTCACCAGCTCCTCGCCGTAGCCGGTGGTGGTGACGCTGGCCACCTGCAGCCCCGGGTGCTCCTTATAGATCTTGAGCAGCTGCTCCCGGATGAGGGGCAGCGGGTTGCCGAGGTTGGGCTGATAGTTGGTGTACAAGATCTGGCTTTTTTCGTCCACCACCACCAGCTTGACGGTGGTAGAACCGGAGTCGATGCCGATATGCACCGGCCCGCAGTGGGCGCTAAAGGCCACGCGGGGCACGCTATGGGACATATGCCGTGCGTGGAAGGCCTCGTACTCCTCCTTGCTGGCAAACAGCGGTGGCTCGCTGGCATAGGTAGCGGTAGCGGCGTACTTGTCCAGCGCAGCGGCCACCTCGGTGAGCACAAATTCCTTGTCGGCATACAGGGCAGCGCCCAGCGCCACATACAGCAGGCTGTTTTCCGGGCAGGTGCCGGTCACGTTCAGCGCTTCGTCAAAGCTCTTGCGCAGCACAGTGCTGAAGGTGAGCGGGCCGCCCAGATAAAGGATATTGCCCTTGATGGGGCGTCCCTGTGCCAGACCGGCGATGGTCTGGTTGACCACCGCCTTATAGATGCTGGCGGCGATATCCTCGGTGCGGGCGCCCTGATTGATCAAAGGCTGCACATCGCTTTTGGCAAACACGCCGCAGCG
Source organism: uncultured Faecalibacterium sp. (assembly GCA_934532365.1). Lineage (GTDB taxonomy): Bacteria > Bacillota > Clostridia > Oscillospirales > Ruminococcaceae > Faecalibacterium. Next base: position 33,930 of record CAKTAT010000005.1, read on the forward strand.
GGAGGCGATGGTATAGGTACGCTGTGCCTGCTCGGCAGCCTTGTTCATCTCCTCGGCGCTCATCTTCAGCAGGGTAGCCATCTGGTCGATGAAGGCACCGGTGCCGCCGGCACAGCTGCCGTTCATGCGCACCTCGGTGCCATTGGTCAGAAACAGGATCTTGGCATCCTCGCCGCCCAACTCAATGACGCAGTCGGTCTGGGGCATAAAGCGCTTGACCGCCACGCGAGTGGAGAACACCTCCTGCACAAAGGGCACGCCGCAGCTGTCGGCCAAGCCCATGCCGGCAGAACCGGAGATGCTGAGCAGCGCCTTGCTTCCATGCAGCTGCTCGGCATCAATGCGCCGCAGCAGTTCCTGCGCCTTTTCCAGAATATGACTATAGTGTCGTTCGTATGTAGAATACAGCAGTTCATCATGCTCGCCCAGCACCACGCACTTGATGGTGGTACTGCCGATGTCAAGACCTACTCTCACCTTGTTTTCCCTCCTAAGGACAAATAACCGGAACAGAACGCCCCGGCTGCCATGGCAAACAGCCGTTTGCGGCATAGACCCGCAACGGCGTTTTTTCTTTTCAGCAGCACGCATTGCGCAGCTACGTCATTTTTAAACAGTACTCGTTATAAAAAGCACAGCAAATGCGCTTTTGCATACATTATTATTATAATCCAATCGCGGGCGGCATTCAATCCATGTTGTCTATTTTACACGAAAAAAATAGTATTTTTTGCTCAAAAGGCTTAACTTTTTGTGAACAAGTGTCGGTTTTTGCCGCAAAAAAGCTGCTGCACAAAGCACTGTGCAGCAGCTTTTCCACCTTATTAAAAATCCTCTTCCGGGTCGCCGCGCTCCGGCATGGTGCGCATCTCCCGCACCAGCATGGCGCGCAGATGATACCGGCGCTGCTCCCGCTCGGTCTCCGTATCGGTGTGCAGCTCCACCGTGCCGTCGGGGCGGCTTTCGCCCGCATACAACGGAATGCTTACCACAGCCCGTGTGCCTTTTTCCGGCGCAGGCTCCAGCTGCAGGCTCCAGCCCATCCGGCGGCAGCACTCCTGACAGAGCAGCAGCCCCAGCTGTGCCCCGCCCAGAAAACTGCGGCGGTTTTCCAGCGCCGCCTGCGCATCCTCGCCGGGCAGGCCGCAGCCATCATCGGTGACCGTCAGCTGCCAGCCGCTTTCGGTGCTGTGCAGCGCAATGCTGACGCTGCCGCCCTCCCGGCTGGCGTGCAGCGCATTGGAGAGCAGATGCAGACACAGCAGTTCTGCATCTCTATGGTCTGCCATTACGCAGCAAACGGTGCTCCCGCCGTAGTCCAGCAGGATATCCACCCCAAGCTGCGCCCGGATCATATCGGCCTGCGCCTCCACCTGCCGCAAAAGTTCGCACAGGTCAATGGGGTACAGCTGCGGCTTTGTGTCCTCGCGCAGAAACTCCAGCAGGGTGATGGCCTCGCTGAGGGTGCGGTCCAGCTGTATGGCAGCGGTGTTGATATCTGCCACCGCCTGCCGGGTAGGCTCGTCTGCACCGGTGCGGCCAAAATGCTGCTCCAGATATTCACAGTTGCGCCCGATCAACGCCAGCGAGCGGAAGCAGCTCTCCTCGATCCGCTTCTGCTGTTCTGCCGTGATCAACCGCCTTTCTGTCCTTTGCTGCTCCATTGCTCTGCCTCCCCGGCGATGCTATTTTCTCAGAAGAATACCGGCAGTGTTTCAACTGCCGCAACCGTGCGCAAGCCTTACGGGCGAGTAGGCGGCACTTTTTGCCGCTGCACAACATCCCGGACCGCATAGATCAGCTTGCCGGTGGTGGGCTTGCCGCTGCCCAGCCTTGTGTCGGCTTTAAACGCCAGCCACTCAGGGTTCTGCTTTTCCTCCAGCTGATCCACCATCCGGCGGATGCCGCTTTCCACGGCAGTGACCGATGTTTCAAACTGCTCGCTCACCGCCTGCAGGATCTCCTTGCGGATCGCCAGCTTCTGGCTGGTGCTGCATACGATGCTGACCGCACAGGAAAGATACCCGGCGTTGACATCCCCTTGCAGGATGCCCCATGCTGTGTACAGTCGGCTGCACTGCTGCTCCAGCTGCCGGTTCCGCTGCCCGGGCATCCGGTAAAGCTGCCACAGCAGCTTTTTCAGTTCGGTGCCCTCTACGCAGTAGTAACCGTCGCGGATCTTTTGCAGGGCCGTGTCGCTGCTGCGGCCATGGCTCTGTACCAGCAGCAGCGGCCGCTCCTTCAGCAGGTACAGCTGCCGGGCAAATTGCTCTGTGGACATATCCACCAGTTCACTGCAAAGCACCACGGCATCGTAATGTACACCCTGCCGCAGCTGCGCCAGCAGCTTTTCGCCGCTGCAAAAGCAGATGCAGGCAATGGCATTTCCCTGCTCCTGCAAATAATGCTTCTGGACACGCAGTTCCTTCAGGTCATAGCTTGCAAGGGCGACTTGCAGTTGGGCTGTTCGCTCACTGTTCACGCCACGCGCCGCCTTTCCCGCCTACCGGCTCGGCGCTTGTCAGCTCTGTGACCGCATCCTGCCAGATCTCCGGCTGAACTCCATTTTCACACAGGTACCGCAGGATCCGGTAACAGAACTCCGGCGCTGCCGCAACATATTGGCTGACCATCCGCTGTTGGCTGCCGATCCGATACAGGGTCAGCCGGCAGCCCTGTGTGCCCTCTACCTCCATGGCATACACCAGTGTATACGCCTGCTGCAAACCATCAATAGCCGAATACTGCCGGATCATGGGTGAAAATGTGCGTTCCATTTCAGTTCCTCCTTACTACAAGGGCTATGTTTTTACCTTGTTTATCAATTTATTTGCTATTGTATAAAACAGGAGAAACCGTTACAATCCTAAAGAAGTGTTGTTCCGACAGCCTTTCAGGTAATCTAACGCCGTTTTTTCGGCGCCGCCTGTCTGTCAGCTTTAGAATATCACGTTCCGCCTGTAAATTCAACCGGTATCTTTTCCCTCTTTTCTTTTTTGTCCCGTCCTTCCGGCCAGACCGCTGCCCAGACGCAAAAACTCCGCAGCTTCATCCGTTCCGCAGGGTGATTTCACGGTTTCTTCATTTTTATTTGCTAAACTAAATGAGATATTGTCTGCAAATGTTTCCTACTTTTAAACCACAGGCAGCAGCGCCCGGCGGCGCAGTACCGGAAAGGCACATCTATGCTCAAGCTTAAACAGATCAACAAAGAATACAAGACCGGCGAGCTGGTGCAGCACGCACTGAACAACGTCAGTCTGAACCTGCGGGACAACGAATTTGTGGCTATTCTTGGCCCCAGCGGCTCCGGCAAGACCACCCTGCTGAACATCATCGGCGGTCTGGATCGCTACGACAGCGGCGATCTGGTCATCAACGGCATCTCCACCAAAAAATACACCGACCGCGACTGGGACTCCTACCGGAACCACACCATCGGCTTTGTGTTTCAGAGCTATAACCTGATCCCCCACCAGACCGTGCTGGGCAATGTAGAGCTGGCACTGACCATCTCGGGCGTTTCCAAGGCCGAGCGCCGCCGCCGTGCCGCCGCTGCGCTGGAGCAGGTGGGGCTGGGCAACCAGCTGCACAAGCACCCCGGCGAGATGTCCGGCGGTCAGATGCAGCGCGTGGCCATTGCCCGCGCACTGGTGAACAACCCCGACATCCTGCTGGCCGACGAGCCCACCGGTGCGCTGGACAGTGAGACCAGTATTCAGGTCATGGAGCTGTTAAAGGAAGTGGCGCGGGACCGTCTGGTGGTCATGGTCACCCACAACCCGGAGCTTGCCGAGCGCTATGCCACCCGCATCGTAAAGCTGAAGGACGGCGTGATCCGCTCCGACACCATGCCCTACGAGCCCGAGGACGAGGCTGCTGCCGCGGCCCCTGTGCACCGGAACATGGGGCACTCCTCCATGTCCCTGTTCACCTCCCTCTCCCTCAGCTTCAACAATCTGCTCACCAAAAAGGCGCGCACCCTGCTCACCGCCTTTGCCGGCTCCATCGGTATCATCGGCATTGCGCTGATCCTTTCCCTTTCCAATGGTGTGAGCCGCTATATCAGCAACATGGAAAAATCCACGCTGGCCGCCTACCCGCTGCAGATCAGCAGCACCGGCGTAGATCTGTCCAGCATGATGGACCCGGACACCTACACCAGCGTCTCGTCCAGCTCCTCCGCGCCGGAGGGCATGGTCACGGTGAGACAGCTGTTATCCCAGCTGAACATCGGTGCCGCCAGCAACGACCTGCGCTCGCTGAAGGCGTATCTGGACAGTGGCGCCTGTACCATCCGGGACAACGCCACGGTGGAATACACCTACACCTCTTATCCGCTGATCTACCGCCAGAACCCGGACGGCACCGTGCAGAAGCTGAACCCGGACACCACTTTTTCCGATATCGCCAGTGAGAACACCTCGGTGACCAGCCTTATGACCTCCATGGCCAGCCCCTATGTGTTCTGCGAAATGGCCGAGACCCCCGCCCTGTACGAGGATCAGTACGATGTCAAGGCCGGCCGCTGGCCGGAAAAGTACAACGAGCTAGTGCTGACCCTGAACGCTGACGGCAGCGTTTCGGACTATGCGCTGTACGCCATGGGTCTGCGGGATCAGGCCGAGCTGGACAAGATCTTACAGCAGTACGCACAGAACCAGAAGATCGATCTGCCCACGGACTACGGCACCTATACCTATGACGATTTTCTTGGCATGACCTTCAAGCTTGTCAACAAGGCCGACTGCTACGTCTACGACACCGAGCACAAGGTCTGGCTGAGCAAGCTGAACGATGAAGCCTATATGCAGCAGCTGGTGGCCGACAGCGAGGAGCTGACCATTGTCGGCATCGTGCAGCCCAAGGCAGACGCCACCTCCACCATCCTGCACAGCGGTCTGGACTACCTGCACGACCTGACTTATTACGTCATCGATCAGGCGGCCAACAGCGAGATCGTGCGCCAGCAGCTGGCAGACCCGGACATCAACGTGCTGACCGGTGAGCCCTTCGATGCTGCCGGCAACAATATGCTGGACATCGCCTCTCTGTTCTCGGTGGACACGGACGCTCTCAAGGACGCTTTCCAGTTCGACACCAGCGCCCTGCACTTTGATCTGGACGGTGCATTCGACCTGACCGACGGCTCCTTCGACCTTGCCCCCCTCATCGACCCGTCCAGCTTCAAGCTGGACCTCAGCGGGCTGCCGCTGCCGGATATGGAGATGGACATGAGCGAGCTGTTCGACGGCGTAGAGCTGAATATCTCTCAGGACGGCTTACAGACGCTGATGAAAAAGATCCTGAACGGCTACAAGCGCTATCTCATCAGCAACGGCCTGCTGAATCTGGACAAGATCGGCTTTTCCTCCTATATGCAGACCGAGGCTTTCCAGACGCTGCTGAGCGAATCCATGGGCGACCTGCTGGACACCTCCGGGCTGGAGGAGCAGTTTGCCGGTACCCTCCAGCAAAATCTGCAGACCGTGATGGAGACCTACTCCGTCCAGCTGGGCGAGGCGCTGCAGACCCAGCTCACCGCCGCTTTGCAGGATCAGATGGGTCCTGCCATCCAGAAGCTGGCCGGGCAGCTGGAGCAGAAGATCGCGCAGGCCATCCAGAGCAATATTGCGCAGCTGAGCACGCAGGTGGAAAGCGCGCTCAAGATCGACCCCACTGCGTTCCAGCAGGCTATTCAGATCAACATGACCGGCTCCGACCTGACCGAGATGATCAAAAGCACCCTGCTCTCCTCCGCTTCCAGCTACGAAAAGATTTTGGGCGACATCGGCTATGTGGACTACGCAAAGCCCGATGCCATCTGTATCTACCCCAACAGCTTTGACACCAAGGCGCAGGTGGTGAACGCGCTGGACGCCTACAACGCCTCCATGCACCAGCAGGGCGAAGAGGACAAGGTGATCCACTATATTGACATGGTGGGCACCCTGATGAACTCTGTCACCGAGATCGTGGGCATGGTCAGCAATGTGCTGGTGGCCTTTGTGGCCATCTCGCTGGTGGTGTCCTCCATCATGATCGGCGTCATCACCTATATCAGCGTGCTGGAGCGCCGCAAGGAGATCGGTATTCTGCGCGCCATCGGTGCCTCCAAGCACAACGTCTCGCAGGTGTTCAACGCCGAGACCTTTATCATCGGCCTGTGCTCCGGCGTGATGGGCGTGGTGCTCTGCCTGCTGCTGCTCATCCCCGGCAATATGCTCATCCACCACATCGCGGGCGATGTGAACGTGGTAGCATCGCTGCCGCCGCAGGCCGCGCTGATCCTGATCGTTCTGGCCACCCTGCTTACCATGCTGGGCGGCCTGATCCCCGCCCGCAGCGCCGCAAAGAGCAACCCTGTCAAGGCGCTGCGCTCTGAGTAACGCATTCTGCATTCAAATCCCTGCTGTGCTCTGTGTGCAGCAGGGATTTTGCATTCCAGCCCGGCTTGTGCTACAATAGAAAAAACTTCATTTCAAAGGAGCGTTTCCATGCCTGTCATTCACGAGATCACTGACCTTACCGCCCCGGAGCTGGACATCTACGCCCGGCTCACGCAGGCGCAGCTGCGCAACCGGCTGGAGCCGGAAAAGGGCATTTTTATCGCCGAAAGCCCCAAGGTGATCGCCCGGGCGCTGGACGCCGGTTACCAGCCTCTTTCCCTGCTGATGGAGCGCAAGCAGATCACCGGCCCTGCGCAGGAGATTTTGACCCGCTGCGGGGATGTGCCGGTGTATACCGCCGACCGGGAACTGCTGGCACAGCTTACCGGCTTTGCGCTGACCCGGGGCGTGTTGTGCGCCTTCCGCCGCCCTGCGCCCCGCACAGTGGAGCAGGTGTGCGCCCACGCCCGCCGGGTGGCTGTGCTGGAGGGCATCGTGGATTCCACCAACGTAGGCGCCATCTTCCGCAGCGCTGCCGCGCTGAACATGGACGCCGTGCTCATTACCCCCTCCTGCTGCGACCCGCTGTGCCGCCGCGCGGTGCGGGTAAGCATGGGCACCGTGTTTCAGGTGCCGTGGGCGCAGATCGGCGCCTGCCCTGCCGACTGGCCGGAAAACGGCAGCGCCCAGCTCCACGCGCTGGGCTTTAAAACCGCTGCTATGGCGCTGAGCGACCGCTCGGTCAGCATCGACGACCCCGCTCTTGCCGCCGAGCCGAAGCTTGCCATCGTGCTGGGCACCGAGGGCGATGGGCTGGCCAATAGTACCATCGCCGCCTGCGATTACACCGTAAAGATCCCCATGTCCCATGGGGTGGATTCCCTCAACGTAGCCGCCGCCAGCGCTGTGGCTTTCTGGCAGCTCGGCCGCTTGTAAGTCCCCGCCCGCGCTCTCCGAAATCGCTTGACAAACGCCCCAAAACGCGGTACACTATCAGCGTCATCAATATGGGCCTATAGCTCAGTTGGGAGAGCGTTCGGTTCGCATCCGAGAGGTCAAGGGTTCGAATCCCTCTAGGTCCACCAATCTGCCGCATCGTTTTGTACGATACGGCGTTTTTTATGCCTATGTCCGTCCGGAATAAAGCCATTCCAGATGATAATGGGATTCAGCAGCCGCCCTTCGTGGAGAATGCAAGGATGCTGATTTTGTACAGCGTAGAAAACGATAAAAGCCATACCGAAAAATCCCAAAAGGATTTCACGGTATGGCTTTTGTTATAGGGCAGCATCTAACGATGGAACAAACCGGCAGCCAAGGTTGGTAAATAATCCGCCCGGATGCTGCGCCATCAGGTTTTCATGCGGTCTGCCCGGTGTGGGGCAGAGTGGTCATTCGGTTGTCAGCCTCCTGCCAGCTTGCGATAGGCGTTCAGCACCTGATAGGCCGGGATGCTGCTGCCGGGGGCAAATTTGCCATTCAGGCGGCGCTTCATCAGGCCCTGCTCCACGCACCACTGGGCTGCCTTGGCGGTATCCGGGTCTGCCACGTCTGCAAAGGCCGGGGCCTCGGCAGGCTCTGGACGGCCTGCGGTGTTCCACAGCAGCAGCGCGGTCTGGGCGCGGTTTTCGGGTGCAGCCACGCCTTCCGGCAGCAGGGCTTGCAGCTTCTGGCCGGAAACATAGTTGTACACGCCGTAGCCCACAAGGCCCGCCACCGCTACGCCTGCCACCATAATGATGGCACCGCCGCCGTCACCGCCGGTGGAGCCGCCGGGGGTGGTGCCGCCCGGGGTAGAGCCGCCGCCGGAGGGAGGAGTCACCGGGGGAACGGTGCCGCCGCCAGTAGAACCACCACCTGTGGAGCCGCCGCCGGGGATGCCGCCCGTACCAGTCACATCCAGCGCGAAGACTGAGGTCACATTGTCACTACAGCGGTAACTATAGGTTACTTTGTTAATACCTTCATTCACCGTCAGAATGTTGCCATTCACGGTTCCGCCGTTCCATCCGCTGGCCTTGCTCACATCAAACGCACCGCCGGAGAGGGTGCTCAGGTTAAAAGTACGGTCAGGGGTCAGGGTAACGGTGTAAACATTATTGTTACCCCATGCACTAGTATTCGATGGGCTGAGCAGCGGACTTTGTTCCAGATTCAAGCTGGTAAGTTGGTTATTCGTATACCACAGGTTATTCAGTACAGGGCTATTGCTGACATTCAATATGGTCAGCTTATTGTCGGAACAGAACAGCGTTTCAAGTCTTTCCAGATTGCTCAGGTCCAGTTGGGACAGCTGGTTTTGATCACACCGCAAATCCTTCAATAACTTGTTCTCGCCAACGATCAACGATTCCAGCTTATTACTGCTGCATTTTAATGTCGCTAGTTTTTTCTTATGGGCCACATCTACGTCCAGCTCCTTCAGATAATTTCCAATGCAGATAAGCTCTCGCAGCTCTTCATTATCTTTGACGTCCAGCTCATTCAGCTCATCGTAGGAGCAGTTCAGATTTTCCAATTTCTTATTATTTGACAAATTCAAATTCCCCAAATTATTGTTGGAGCAGTCCAAAACAGTGATCTCGGGGTTGTGGCTCAGGTCAAGCTGGGTCAGCCCGCTGTTTTTACAGCGCAACTGCTCAAGCTTTGTATTCTTACTCAGATTCAAGCTCCCAATTGGTCTATTCGTGCAATCCAATTCGCGCAGCTCAGTAAAATATTCGATGCCTTTCAAGCCGTAGACTGCATACCCACGGACATCCATGTTTTTAACTGCCATCCGCTCATCTTGGCTGAGAATGCCATTCTCATCTGTGTCTATCCGTATCTTTGTGCCATCGACATAATGATATCCAATCGAGAGATACTCTCTGAACCCCTCATCCGTAAAAACACTGGTATCATCGATTGCTATATCCCCTGTTGCCGCAAAGGCGCTGAAGGGCAGGAAGGTGAATACCATGGCCAGCGTCAAAAGGGCACTGACAAGGCGCGTTCGTTTTGTGAATCGCTGTTTCATGGGGTGCTCCTTTCTGTTATGGGGTGTATTGTTGCAGGGCGTTTTTCTGAGCGGCGGCGGTAAGGTCGTCCAGAGCGCTCATCACGTCCCGGTAGTTTGGGGGAAACTTGTTTTCCCCGTGGGCTTCGATGCGGGTGCCGTCGGCAAGGGCGGCTTCCAGCCGGAAGCTGCTGCCGTCCAGCACGTTGGGGTCGTGGCCGGAGAAGCCTGCCCAGCCGCCCACGCCGTACTCCTCCAGAATGGCCTTGGCCTGTTCCAGAAGTTCTGGCCCGGCCTGCTCCTGATACACTTGTTCGTGGTACAGTTCCAGTTCCACCCGGGTGCCCTCGGGGGTGCGGGTGAGGCAGGTGCGGGAGATGGGCTGGATATAGCTGCCCTGCTCCCAGAACTCCAGCGTTTCAAGGTCAGCCAGCGCCGGGGCAGAAGCCGCAGGCTCCGGTGGTGTTGGGGCGGGGCTGCCGGGGCTGCGGCTGAGCAGTGCCGCCCCAACCGCCAGCCCCAGCAGCACCAGCGAGAAAGTGCGCATGGGTCGTCTCCTCCTTTCTGTGCGCATGGGTCAGTCTCCTTCCCTTGCCGTGGGGGGCAGAATGGTCATCCGGCCGTCCACCACTGCGTCCACCATCTCGTGCTCCCGGAAATACTCCATCAGGATATCCTGACAGGAGGTTGCCACGCTGCGGGGCTTCTGGATCTTGCAGAGGGTGTCGTAGGAGATATTGAAAAAGCTTTCGATGTTTTTAAAGTGGTAGTTCTGCATGCCCACGGTGAACAGGGCGTCATCACCGATCTCCTTGCCCACCTCTCTGCCGCAGTAGGTAAAGTAATCAAAATCGCCCTTGCGGCGGTCGTACCGCAGCCGCAGGGTGGAGGGCAGCTGGTAGAACTCGGTGTGCCCGGTGTAGGCTTCCTCCCGCAGCATATAGTGGAGCATTTCCCGCAGCTGCTGGCCCGTCACCTTGAACATATACACCCCGTCGTCGTAGGGGAAGCCCTCGATGAGGTCGCCGTAGGTAACGATGGGGCCAAGCTTTTGCGCCCGGATGCTGCCGGAGCCGATGAGCATGACATCCACCCCAAGGCTGCGGGTAAAGATATCGGCAAACAGGTTGCCAAGCTCGGTCTCCTGCGTGCGCTCCGGGTGGGTGAGCTCCCGGCGGAAGCGCCCCACGATGTGGCTGTACTTTTCGTCCACCTGACTGGTGAAGCGGTGCAGAACCTGCTCCATGGCGGGGTTGCGGGGGCAGGTCTCGGCGCAGATGGGCACGGTGCGCCATGTGTAGGAATCGATGCAGTTGTTGTCCGTGTCCACAATGATGTCAAAGCGCCCGATCTGGTCGGTGCCGGTGCCCGCCTGCGCAATGACCACGCCGTTTTCCTCCACCGCGTGCTCCGGCAGAGTGTGGCTGTGCCCGCCGATGATCAGGTCCACCCCCCACGCCGGGTCCAGCTGGCGCGCCAGATGCTTATCCTCCTCAAAGCCGATGTGGGTCAGCAGCACGGTAAAATCAATGTCGATGCTGTTGTGGGCGTTGCAGATCTTGCCCACCTCGGCGGCAGCGGCGGCGGTATCCACAAAGGAGCCTACCAGAGATTCGGACTTGGTCTGGTTGATCACGTCCTGCGTGATGATGCCGATGAACAGGATGTTCATGCCGTCTATCTGCAGGATCTTGTAGGGGGTGAACAGCCGGGTGGGGGTGTTCTTGATATAGAGGTTTGCGTTGATGATGGGGAACCGGGCGCATTTTTCGATGAACAGCAGATGCGCGATGCCGTAGTCTACCTCGTGGTTGCCGATGGTGACCACGTCCGGGGCAAGGGCGTTCATGATCTCGATGGTGGAAAGCCCCTTGTATTCGGAATCAATGACCGAGCCCCGGAACATATCGCCTGCAATGGCGTAGATAGTGTTGGGCTGTTCCGCCCGCACCTTTTCAATATAGCCGGACAGCATGGAAACGCCGCCCACCAGTTTCTCGTCCACCTGCTCTGCCAGAAAATCTCCGTGCAGGTCGTTGGAGTGGAGGATGGTGATCTTTTTGGTGTGTTTCATGGTGCATTCCTCCCGGTGTCGGGTTGCGCGCCGGTCAGCCCATGGCCTCCTGCCGCGCAAAGTAGACAGTGTTTACAAGGCTCAGGTAGCTCTCCTGGCCGTCCAGATAGACCTTCAGGGCAAGGGTGTCCTCGTCCTCCAGCGTGACGGCGTAGCGGTCGCCGTGGGGTCCGGTAAAGGTGGCGTACCACTCCTGATTGGAGCGGAAGGGTACCTCCGGGGTGCCCTCCTGATAGAACAGGTCGGCTTCCTCCACGTTCAGCTCCGGGTAGATGGTAATATAGCTGGCGGTGAAGGGCAACTGGCTACCCTCGGTGTCGCCGTCCACGGGCAAAAAGCACATCCGGTCGGCGTCTGCGGAGTCGGTGTCAAAATAGCCCTCGTCGGTGTCGCGTCCGGTCTCCAGCCAGTTGCCCTCCAGCGACCATGGGCTTGTGTCGGTCTCCCAGTCGTCCCCCTCCGGGTAGATGGTAAAATCGCACACGCCGTCGGTTTCCACCACATGGCCGTTCTCGCCGGAAAGGAAGGGGCTGAACACCAGCTCCTCGCCGGCGGTGGGGTACAGCTCCACCTCAGTGTTGGGGGCGATATCGCTGATGTTGCACAGCAGCAGGATGGGCTGGCCGTCCTCGCTGTAATAAAGCTGTTTGCCGCGCTTAAGCGGGTTTTCGGCATCGTCTGTCAGGCTTACCTCGTAGACGAACAGGGTGGCATCCGGGTCCTGCGGGAAGATGCAGTACAAATCGCACCCGCCATCCGGCGATACAACGTAGTGGTCCTCCGGGATGTCGTAGACGAAGCTCCACAGCTGGCGCAGGTCGGTCTGGCTGTCCAGCACCTTCTGCACATCGGTGGTCACCTCGTAGGAGCCGCCCAGATAGAGCACGCAGGCGCTGTATTCGTCCTCCCCTGCCAGCAGGCGCATATAGGTCACGTCCTCCGGCTCCTCGTATTCCTGCTCTTGGGTGCTGGATGCGGTCATGTTGTCGCCGTCCAGCATCTTTTCAGGCGCAGAGCTGGCGGGTCTGCTGCTGCCCTTGCCGCAGCCTGCAAGGCCGATGGTCAGCGCCAGCAGGGCAGCCAGAAGTTTCAGGTTTTTCATAGGTTCTCCTTTCTCATGCCCTGCCGGGGCGCGCCTCAGGAGGCAGCGCCGGTCAGCGGGTAGTCGGAAAAATCATACACGCCCTCCACCGGCACAGGGCTGCCGGTCTCGGCGGAAAGCTGCGGGTTCCAGTCCAGCGTGCGCCCGGTGGCGCAATAGACTGTTACCATGATGTCGGGGGCATCCTCGCTGCCGTTGCACAGCAGCAGAATGGGCTGGCCATCCTGCTTGCCGTAAAGCTCTTTCCCCAGCTGTGCGGGATACGCGGGGTCCTGCTTTTCGTAGACAAAAAGCGTATCCTCTTTGCGCACGGCAAAGATGCAGTACAGCTCCCGCCCGCCGCCCGGCACTGCGACCCAGCGGTCTGCCGGGATGTCCGCAACAAACTGCCACGGCTGTTCCGGTAAGCTGTCCAGCACGACGTGCACATCGGTGGTGCGCTCCGGGACGCTGCCCAGATAGAGCACCCCGGCAAGTTCTCCGTTTTCCCCTGCCAGCTGCCGCATTGCGGCAAGCTGTTCCGGCTCAGCAGAATCGGCATCGAAAGCCGCTGTGCTGCTGCCCTGCCCGGCGCTGCCGGGAGCGGGGCGGACGGGGTCGCCGTCCACCGCACCGCACCCCGCCAGACTGAAAGCCAGTGCAAGCAGTGCTGCAAAAGTTTTCATGGCTTTCATATCCGCTCCTTTGTCTTTATGCCCACGGGTCGGCAGATTTCGGCATCCGGATGCCGGTCATCAGGTATTGCTCCCACAAGAACCACTGCCCGTCGCCCTTGCGGCGCAGGGTAATGGGGCGGGGGCTGTCGGCACCGCCGCAGGGGATGAACAGCTTGCAATAGCCTTCCTCCACGTTGGAGGTGTGGTTGCTGCCCACCAGCAGAGTGAAGGGCTGGCGGGGGGTATAGCCATTTTCCGGCGATGCACCCACAAAGTAGGAGAACGGGATATAGCTCTTGCCGTCCCGGAAGCGGTCGTTCAGGAAGGA
>CAKTAT010000006.1:0-47074 GCA_934532365.1 uncultured Faecalibacterium sp.
TCTACGATCTACGGGGATGACATTCCGCAGCAGATCGCAGAGTTTGCCCGGATCTCCGGCATTACAAAAATCGTACTAGGGCGCTCCAGTGTACGTCGCCGCCATTTCTGGAGCGGGCCATCACTGACTGAAAAATTGACGATGACTGCGCCTAATCTGGATATTTATATCATCCCGGATGCTTCTGCAGAGACCGGCTACGGTTCGGGACGGAAGCTGTTTACCCGTCCGCTTCTGCCGCCTGTCTGTGATCTGCTGATCACCGCAGGCATCCTGAGCTGCATCACGCTCATCGGCTTCTTTTTCCTGCAACTGGACTTCGCGCGTTATAACATTATCATGCTCTATATGCTGGGGGTGCTGTTCACCGCATTGTTTACCAGCGGTTACACCTGCGGTGTGCTGGGGTCCGTTGCCAGTGTAGCATTGTACAATTTCTTCCTGACCGAGCCATACTTGACATTCCATGCGTATGACCCCGGTTATCAGGTCACATTTGCCCTGATGCTGACCTCTGCAATCATTACCTGTACGTTGACGACACGGCTGAAAGACCATGCAAAAATGTCTGCACAGGCAGCGTTCCGTACAAAAATACTGTTTGATACGAATCAGCTTTTACAGAGAGCAAAAAGCGAGGAAGAAATCCTCTCTCAGACAGCGTCCCAGTTGATGAAGCTGCTGAACCGGAGCCTGATCGTTTACCCGGAACAAAACGGAAATCTTGGGTCGGAACAAGTTTTTGGGGTTGATGGGGAAGTACCGCGCAACATCTTTTCTGCACCGGAAGAACGGGATGCAGCAAACTGGACATTTGCACACAAAAAGCGTTCCGGTGCAGGCACGGACAGCTACCCGGATGCAAAGGGGCTTTATCTTGCACTTCGGACCGGAGGCGGCGTGTTTGGAGTGGTTGGAATCAATCTGTCCGAAAAACCGCTGGATACCTTTGAAAACAGCGTGCTGCTTTCCATTCTGGGTGAAGGTGCGCTGGCCATCGAAAACCGCAGAAATGCGCTGGAAAAAGAGCAGGCTGCATTGCAGGCGCAGAATGAACAGCTGCGGGCAAACCTGCTGCGCACGATCTCCCATGACCTGCGCACCCCGCTGACCTCCATTTCCGGCAATGCCAGCAATCTGCTTTCCAACGGAGAAACGCTGGATACAGAGACCCGGAACAAGATCTGCACCGATATTTTTGACGATGCGCAATGGCTGATCGGTCTGGTGGAAAATCTGCTTTCCATCACCCGCATTGAGGATGGTCGGATGAATCTGCAGATCTCACCGCAGCTGATGGACGAAATGATCGAAGAAGCGCTGCATCATGTCAACCGGAAAAGCTGCGAACACACCATCACAACACAGTATGGGGACGAGATCCTCCTGGTCAATGTGGATGCACGGCTGATCATGCAGGTCGTTGTCAATCTGGTGGATAACGCCATCAAATACACCCCTGTGGGCTCGGTCATTCAGATTTCGGCTTACCGGAAAGACCATCAGGTCGTAGTGGAAGTTGCAGATAACGGTCCCGGCATTCCGGATCGCGCAAAAGCACAGGTGTTCGAAATGTTTTATACCGGGCAGAGCCGCATCGCAGACAGCCACCGCAGCCTTGGACTGGGCTTGCCCCTCTGCCGTGCGATCCTGACGGCTCACGGCGGAACATTGACCCTGCGTGACAACATTCCCAATGGCAGTGTCTTTTCCTTTGCATTGCCGCAAAGTGAGGTGAGTATTCATGAATAAACCGACCATTCTGGTCGTAGAGGATGATGTTCCTGTACGGTGTCTGATCACAACGACCCTGAAGACTCATGACTATAAATATCTGACTGCTTCCAATGGAGAAACTGCAATCATGATGGCAACTAGCCACAATCCGGACATTATGCTGCTGGATCTTGGGTTGCCCGATATAGACGGCATCGAGGTCATCCGCAGAGTCCGCACATGGTCGAACCTGCCCATCATCGTCCTAAGTGCCCGGAGCGAAGATTCTGATAAGATCGAAGCACTGGACAACGGCGCAGACGATTATCTGACGAAGCCGTTTTCCGTGGACGAGCTGCTGGCAAGACTGCGTGTGACACAACGCCGATTGAATCTGCTGGCTTCTGACGGGGCGAACAGTCCGGTTTTTATAAATGGCT
Source organism: uncultured Faecalibacterium sp. (assembly GCA_934532365.1). Taxonomy (GTDB): domain Bacteria; phylum Bacillota; class Clostridia; order Oscillospirales; family Ruminococcaceae; genus Faecalibacterium. The sequence continues at coordinate 2,157 of CAKTAT010000006.1, forward strand.
CTTTGAAAATTGATTTTTCGGCAGGCTGTGTCTGGCTGGGTGAGAATGAACTGCACCTGACTCCGATTGAGTATAAACTGCTGTGTGTACTGGCTCGTAATGTGGGTAAAGTGCTGACACACACATCCATCACACAGCAAATATGGGGCAGTACACAGGAAAATGATGTTGCTTCCTTGCGCGTTTATATGGCATCTCTGCGCAAAAAATTGGAACGATGCCCGAACACGCCGCATCTGATCCAGACCCATGTTGGCGTAGGATACCGGATGCTGCGCGTGGAAAATGATGAAGCATAGCAAAAAACAGGGTGCGCCCCTGAATAGGACGCACCCTGCCAAAAGCCACAGACGATAGCGATAGGTACGACAGGAAGTTCCCCAACGGGAACTTCCTGTTTTTCGTTGCTTCCATTTCACAGCATAGAAGCAGCCGTTCGTGAATGTCGGCTGCTTTTGTGCTATACTAGGGTAAAAAACACGCAGGAGGCATTTTGTTATGGCACTATGGATCAACGATGGTCTGCACGAGGCAGCGCAGGGCATCCGCTCGTTTTTACTGGTGGGACAGTCCAACATGGCAGGGCGGGGCGACCTGACCCCGGAGAACACCATCACCGCCCCGGACTGCTTCATGCTGCGCATGGGACGCTGGCAGCCCATGAGTGAGCCCATCAATGTGGACCGCGCGGTGGCAGAGGGGGCAGTTCCCCGCAGCGGCGCAAACCTTGCCGCAAGCTTTGCCGCGCAGCTTCAAAAAGAAACGGGAGCAAAGATCGGTCTGATTCCCTGCGCAGATGGCGGCACCCGCATCAGCCAGTGGCAGCCGGGCGAGGTGCTGTTCGACCACGCCGTTTTTCAGGCAAAGTTGGCTGCACGGACTTCTGCGCTGACGGCGATTTTATGGCATCAGGGCGAGAGCGACTGCCTTGCCCCGGAGCAGCTGGAAGCCTACCCGGAGCAGTTCCTGCGCACCATGCGGGCGTTCCGGGAAGAACTGGGCGATTTGCCCATCGTGGTGGGGGAACTGGGCTACCCGGAACATGGTTTCCACGGCACCCCGGCGGAACTGTTGAAAGAATTCAACCGCCGCCTGCCCGAGCTGGCCGCCCAGCTGCCGAAGTGTGCTGTGGTATCTGCAGCTGGGTTGACTGCACGTCCGGACGGGCTGCATTTCACGACTGAAAGCCTGCGGACACTGGGCCTGCGGTATCTGGATGCTTATAAAAGTTTAGGATAAATGCCGGATTTCTTCAGGAAAGCCGTCGCTTTTCTGCAACCGCTTTTGGGCTTTCTATGCTACAATAGAGCCATAGAGAGGTGAACGAAAATGCTGTTTGGTCGGGAATATATGCCGGAAGGCGCGGGTGTTGACCCGGATGCGCCCCGCAAAAAGGGTGCGGCACGGCTTTGGGAGATCCTGAGCCGGGACTTGGACGGTCATTTTTGTTTACGAATTGAGCGCCTGCCACAGCGCATCTGAAGGCTCGAACACCGCCACGCTGTACCCGGCAAAGCGGCGCTGAACATCCACAGTCTGGCTGCCATCGGCGGCGGTATTGTAGCTGCCCAGTTCCAGCCCGGAAAGGGTGGGCTGGCTGCTCCACGGGATGAGTTTTGTCTGCCAGTCTGCGCCCAGCTTTTCGCTCAGCGCCCCATAGGCCTGCTCAAAACCCTCCGGGTCCTCTAAAATCCAGATCTTGCTCTCGCCGCTGGAAAGGTCGGTGTTCATCTGGGTGGCACCCGCCATCTGTTGGTTCTGCTCGGTCAGGGCAGCATCGGCGCTCCATGTGTAGTTGTTCACCTGTACCACCACCGCCCCGTCCCCGTTGGCATCCTCCGCGTAGTCTGCCAGTGCGGTCTGCAGGCGCTGCACGGCCTCGTCCGGCAGGGCTTCTGCGGTGACCACAGCCACGGTATAGTCCGGGTCTACGGTGGTCAGCAGGCCGTGCGCCACATACGCCACGCCCACAACGACCATCGCCGCAACCGCCACAATGCCCCAGTTGTAATACCACCAGTTGGCGCGGGAACGTTTTTTCTGCTCCTGCGCGGTCAGGGGCTTATCCGGCGCTGCCGGGCGCGGGATGCTGCGCACTTCTACGCCGTACGCCTGCCGCAAAACGGGGAACAGGGTCTGCATGGCCGCCAGCCCCGGCAGCCAGAAACCGAACAGCACCGCCCAGAACACGCTGACCGGGAACAGCAGGATCATGCCGCCGATGCCCGCCAGCAGGATAACGCCTGCCAGTACGCAGCGCGCCGGTGCGGCGGCCAGCAGCCTGCCCGCCCGGCGCAGCAGGCTGTCCGGGGCGGGCAGTTGCAGCGGCAGCACGGCGGCGCAAAGAGTAGCCAGAACCGCCAGCACCAGAAAGTCCAGCGCCAGAAAAACGAGAATGGCAAGCCCGGGGTAATACCCCTGCTGCGCGGCGGCTTCAAACACAAAGGCCGACACAAAGCACAGCAGCCCCAGCACCAGCGTGCCAATGCAGCCAAAGCCGCAGGCGGCTTTCCAATGGGCGGCAAGGGTCTGCTTTGCCCGGGGCAGCCACTGGGAGGGGTCGTTCTGCAAGCTGCGCAGGGCGCAGTCTGCCAGCAGCACCATGGCAGGGCCGACCAGCAGACCGGTCACTGCGCTGCATACCACCGTCAGCGGCAGGGAGAACAGGGTAACACCCAGCGAGACGCCCAGCGCAGCGGGCAGGCAGAGGACACAGACCATCAGGTTCGTGCCCAGCAGCTGGCCGAGGTCGCGGCCGACCATCTGGCAAAAGCGTGCAAAGCCTTTTTTCTCCGGCTCGTTCGGGCCTACGCCGTGGCCGTCCCGCCCATAAAGGGCATTGTAGATGCTCATCTTACTTCACCTCGGTGCCAAAGGCTTCGATCTGGGTCAGGGCAGGGAAAGGGGAAGTCCCCTCGGCCTGAATGAGTTTTTTCAGCACAAGGCTGCGCACCCGCTTTGGCTCAAAGGTCACGCTCTGGGGCTTGGCACTTTTCACCAGCGGGATGTCCAACTGACTGCCATCGGAAAACGCTACCGTGGCCTTGACCCAGTAGTTGTCGTGAGGGAAATCTGCCCGCTCGGTGATGCGCAGTTCGTCCAGCAATACCTCCCGGCCAAAATCCAGCGTCAGGGCAGCGTTCGGGTCGCGGTTGATGCCCCAGCTCTGGTAGGGGTACTCGCCGTGGGCGCTGTTCTCAAAAATGCCGTCGATGGCGTTGCGGGCGGCAAACACCGCCTCGCCGCGGGTTTCCACGTTGGCGCTGGCGTGGGGATAAAAACCAGTGTCGCCGTGTTCATCGTAGCAGTTGAAGGCCAAGTTCCGCCGGGCGGCGATCTCCTCCGGCAGTGCCAGCCGTGCGCGGATGACGTGACGGCTGCCCACAAAGCTCTTGGGCGAGTAGGTGATGGCCTGCTCCCCGAAGGGAATGTGGAAGTTGATCTCCCGCTTGACCACATACACAAGGGCTTCGGGCATGGTGTCCTCGAACTGGATGACGCAGTACTGGCCGGGATGGTCGATCTCCAGCGCCACCCGGTCGCCGGGCTTGTAGCAGTTGGTGTAAACAAGGGATACGGCGGTGTCGGCATCGCAGGTCATCAGGGTGTGACCGACTTCGTCCAGGATTTTCAGCTTGATGGTCTCCATAGTGGTTCTCCTTAGTACAGTTCGAGGTTCAGCATTTTTTGGAAATGCAGGGTGATCTTATAAATCGTTTCCGGCCATGCGGTGCGCAGGCGCGGGTCAGGGATGGGCACCGGCGTAACAGCAGCCGTTGCGGCAGCAGGGTCAAAGCGGATGCCGCCCAGTGTGCCTACCGCAAAACCGTCTGCGGTGGGGGCAGGCTGCTGCTCGGTGAGCAGGGTCAGTTCCACCGTGCCGGGATAGTCCGTTTCGTCCCGCAGGGTGATGCCCTCTTCTGTCACCCGCAGGCTACGGCGGTAGGTGGTAAGCCCCGGGATGGGCGGGTACGCGCCCGCCAGTTCGCCGATGATGCCGTTTTTATCGGTGCACACCTCCCGGGCGGTGTATTCCGCGCCGGGCAGCTGCTGCACGCCGTCAAAGGTGGGCAGGTTGTGCCATGCGCTTTGCATGGTCCAGATCTCGTACCGCTGGGGGCTGAAGGTCTTTTTGGTGTAGCTTTCCACCCCGATATCAATGAGGAACGGTCTGCCGTCCTTGTACACGGTGATGCTGCCGGTATCGTTGTGGTTGTGGCTGTCGCCGTTGGAGCCAAACTTTGCGCCCAGCACCCAACTGCCCTGTCGTGCAGCGTAGACGCCCACACTGGGGTACCACACTGTTAAATGGTGCCAGGGCGTTGCGGAGTACGCCATCATTTCTTCTTCTGCAAAGGCGGTGGTCAGCCGGTACCATAGGTTGATGTGGGTGCTGCCGTCCGGGTTCTGCAAATGGTCGGGGTCGGCATCGGCGCAGAAGTCTGCCGCTGCAAGCGCCTGCAAGGCATCGCTGCCCACGGCCTGCCCAAAGCGGTATTCCCGCACGCCGCACCGCCCGGCAAGAGGGCTGCAATCGCCGAAGTTCAGGTAGTAAGGGCCTTCCACATGGACATTGCAGATGTACTCCGCAATATTTTTGATCTTAGGCGCATGGAACAGGGGAGAGAAGGTCTCCGGCGCAACGCTGGATAGGATTTCAAGGCAGCCCCACAGGGTCAGCCCGGCGTGGCGGTAATACTGTGCACCCTCGTTGCAGCAGCCGTCCGCGCCGTAGTCCTTCAAAAAGCAGTCCAGGCTGTATGCCGCCTGTTTGACAGCGGCTTTCCGCTGCTGCTGGGTGGTGGGCAGCAGAAAGACCGTGAGCAGCACATTCTGGGTGCACCAGCTCGTCCAGTTGCACATAGGCTCTTCGCCGTTGCCCATCCACCAGAAGTGGCTTGTAAAATAAGGTGTCAGGATGCGGGCGTTCAGCGCCTGCTCCATCCGTGCCGTGATGCCCGGTGCGGCGGCGTCCAGCTCATCGGGCAGTAAGTACCGGGTCAGTGCCAGCAGCGCGCCGGTCTCGGCGGCAAACAGGTCTACGATGGGGCGTGTGGTGTCCGGCAGGGGCAGCTGCGGCGTGTCCCGCACATAGCTGTTGTGGGCGGGCAGCTGCCATGCGCTTTCCTCGCAGAGTGCCCATACGGTATCGGCAATGGCATCCAGAAAACGCCCGGTGTGCTCCACACACTCGGCGCACACCAGCGCGCACAGCCGCGCCCGGCGGGAGAAATAAGCCGCCTCCCATGGAGCACGCTGCCCGGTGCGGGTGAAATCCAGCCAGAGCGAGAGCGGCAGGGGCGCAATAGGCGTTTGCAGTGCGGCTTCCCCCGCCTGCAAAAAGCGCTGCTTTACCCGCAGGGGCAGCCCCTGCCATGGGGTGCGCTCCTTGGCAGGGGAAAAGGGCCGGTAATCGGGAAGAAATTCCGGCAGAAAGGCAAGCTGTTCCTGTATCATAAAAGCCTCCGATTTTAAATACTTTGCTGGTATTCCCGCGGACTTAAGCCCGTGACCTTTTTGAACACCTTGGAAAAATAGAAGGCGCTTTCGTAACCCAGCTTTTCCGCGATCTCATATACTTTCAAATCGCCCTGTTCCAGCATCTCTTTCGCCGCAGCAATGCGGGTCTCGGTGATGTACTCCACAAACCCGCTGTCACCGTATTTGCCAAACAGCTGGCTGAGATAATTCGGGGAGAAATTGAACACCGCCGCCACATCAGCCAGCGTCAGCCGCTCGGAAAGGTGGCTCTGGATGTACTCCTGCACCTGTGCTACCACCTGCATCTTCCCGGCGGTGGCATCGCCCTCGTTGACCTCCACGAACTGGATGGGCTGCTCCACCGTGAGCAGAGGCTGCAAATGGGCGTTTTCCCGGCAGCGGCGCGCCAACCCCAGCAGGGAGCCGGTGGGGCGTCCTACCGCCCAGAGCAGCCGTACCGTGAAATAGTTGTATAAAATCTGGCTGGCGCGTTCCAGCAGCGGGCGCAGCACCGTCCGGTAGTTTTGGCACTGGGCATTGGTCAGGCAGAACAGCACATTGCAGCGCATGGCATCCGCGCCGGTTACATAGCAGGGCAGGTAGTTTTGCAGGGTGGTTTCCAGCATCCGCCCGCAGGAAAAGCTCAGCTTCAGCTGCTGTGCGGGGGGAAGGGCAGTGTTGGCAATGATCTCGCAGCTGGCTGCAAGGTAGTCGTCGCTTGCAAGGTTCAGCTCCATGTGCTGCAGCGGCTGCTCCAAGGATTGCTCGTCCGGGAACAGCCCGGCGTACAGCCGCACAAAGAAACGCTCCTGATAGCTGCGCACGCTCTCGGCAAGGTTTTCCTGCACCGGTACTTCGCCCAGCAGGGCATGCTCCTTTTTTACCTTTTCGGCGGCCTTGGCAAGGGCGGTTTGCAGGTTCTCGGGGGTCAGGTCCAGCTTGACCAGATAATCCACCACCCCGGCCCCCATGGCCTGTTTGATGTAATCAAATTCCTCAAAGCTGGTCAGCATGATAAAGGCGGGCAGGGCGCTGCGCTCCCGGCAGGTGCGGGCAAGGGTAAGACCGTCCATCACCGGCATTTTTACGTCTGCAATGACGATATCCGGCTTTTCCCGCTCAATGAGTTCCAGCGCCAGTTTGCCGTTGCGGGCGGTGCCGCAGACGGTATAGCCCAGCTTTTCCCATTCCAGCATCCCTTGCAGGCCAATGAGCACCAGCGGTTCATCGTCCACAAGCAGTATCCGCAGCATGGCTGTCTCCTTTCTGTTGATAGGGCAGCCGGATGGTGACCTCGGTGCCCACGTCCTCTTCGCTTTCAATGGTCAGGCCGTAACCCTCGCCAAAGGAATACCGGATGCGGCGGTTCACGTTCCACAGGCCGACATGGCGGAACTTTTCAGCCTTTTCGGCTTCCTCGGCGGGCTCGTCCAGCAGGTGCGCCACCTGCTCCGGCGGCATACCCACACCGTCGTCGGTAATGCGCAGCAATACGTCCCCGGTATCCGGGTCGGTGGAGATATCCAGCAGCACGCTGCCGTGGCCGCCCTTGGGCTCCAGCCCGTGGAAGATGGCGTTTTCCACCAGCGGCTGCAAGGTGAACCGGGGAATCAGGCAGTCCCGGCAAAGGGTCTCGCTTTCAATGCGGGAGACCTCAATTTCCAAGTCGCCGCCGTAGCGGTACTGCTGGATGGTAAAGTAATCGTTGAGCAGTGCCAGCTCCTCCTGCAAAGGCACCAGCTTCTGGGTGCCCTTGGAGATGCTCTTGGTCAGCCGCGCAAAGGCGGTGACCATCTCGGCAATGCCGGGCGCGTGCTGGATGGTGGCCATCCAGCGGATGCTGTTAAGGGTGTTGTAGATAAAGTGCGGGTTCACCTCGTTTTGCAGCATCCGGTATTCCAGCTCCTGCTTGCGGCGCTCGTCCTCCACCCGGCGGGTCATCAGGCTGTCCACGTTTTCGGCCAGCTGATTGATGCCCCGGCCGATGTCGCCCAGCTCGTTGTTCCACTCCACCGTGCGGTCGGGGGCAAAGCTGCCGCTGCCCACGGCCCCGATGCGCTTTTGCAGTGCCTCCACCGGGCGGGTGATGACCCGCTCCAGCCAGTGCTGCATCAAAAAGCTCAGGCCCCAGATGATGGCAATGCCAAGGGCGATGAGCCACAGGTACACGCCGTAGTGCTGCAAAAAGGTATTTGCGGGCAAAAGCTGCACCAGCGCCGCGCTGCGGCCGTTCAGCGTTACCTTGACCACATAGTAGTTTTTGCCGTCCAGCTGCACCTTGCCCTGCCATGCGGTCTGCTCGGCGATGCCGTTGTTGCTGCCGGTGCGCAGGGTGTAGTCTACCTCCCGCAGCGGGTTCTCGGTCTCGGTCAGGCTGCCGTTTTCGATCTGCCACAGGCGGCTGCCCATCTCCCAGTACAACGCGCTGCCGTCGGTCAGGCTGTAACCCGCTGCCGGGTCGGTGATGATGGCAGTATCCAGCGCAAGGTAGGTGCTGCCCCGGTGCAAAGTGCCCTTGCCGCTGCGGACAGGCTGGCTGAGGGCGATGCAGTCCGGGCTGCCGGGCAGCAGCGGGTCGGTGGTGAACTGCATCCCGTACCCCTTGGTGAGAAACTGTTTTATGCTGGTGCGGTTGAGCGCCGCCGAGGAGTTCAGCGTGCCGAACTGCAAATGCCGGTCGTTTTCATTGGTAATAAAAAAGCGGAGGATATGGCTGTACAGGGTGCTGGAATAGTATTTTTCCTGCACAGCTTCGTAGGCGGCAATGGTCTGGGTGCCATTGATATCATCCTGCGAGATGTACCGCCGCACGGTGCTGTTGGTGGAAGCCCAGTTCAAAAGAGCATCGGCGCTGTCCAGACTGGTCTCGATGGAGGTTGCCACCAGCCGCAGGTTGAACTCTGCCGCCTGCAGGGAGTTGGCGCGCACATACTGGTTGGAGAGGATGAACAGTGCTGCGCCCACAGCCAGCGAGGTAAGGGTGGTAAAAAAGCGCATCCCCCACACGATCTGCCGCCGCAGCGGGAAACGATGGTTGCTCTTCATAACGGGGCCTCCTTTCCGGTAATATTTTGCATTCTTTCCTTTATACAGTACTGATTCCGGCGCTGTTTGTCAACGGGTTTTTGCATGAAAATTGTGCGTATTATATGCTTTTTTCTTATGGCGCGTGTGCAAACTGTGCAAGAAAGCAAGAAAGTGCAGAACCCAGTGTAAGAAAGTGCATCTTTTTTAAAAAGACGCAGAAAAACTGCAATACTTCCCGGAATTTTTCCATTCCGGTTTTTGCGTTTGTGCGGTATTCTAGTGTCAACAAAAGCGAGCGGCTCCCCGGCACGGGGGACACCGCTGCACGAAACACACACACTGCCCTGAAGGAGGACACACTTATGAAAAAGATCTCTCGTCGTTCGTTCCTTACCGCTGCCGCTGCCTGCGGCGCTGCTGCTGCCCTGAGCGCCTGTGGCGGCTCTTCCGCAAGCTCCACCGCTGCTTCCTCCACTGCCGGTTCCACCGCTGCTTCCGCAGCCGCAGGCCCTGTTACCCTGCAGTGGTCGGTGTGGGATAAGGAGTCCACCCCCTACTGGCAGGCCATGGCCGACGGCTACATGGCAAGCCACAAGGACGTGACCATCGAGATGGTGGATCTGGGCTCCAGCGATTACATGACCGTTCTGGCTACCCAGCTGGCCGGCAGCGCTGATCTGGATATCGTGACCATCAAGGATATCCCCGGCTACGCAAACCTGATCAATCTGGACTACCTCAAGCCCCTGAACGAGGTGCTGACCCGCGACACCGGCGATTTCAACGGCACCATCGAGCAGCTGACCACCGATGACGGCAACTTCTACGCCGTGCCCTTCCGCAGCGACTTCTGGGTGCTGTACTACAATAAGGATCTGTTCGACGCTGCCGGTGTGGAGTATCCTTCCAACGACCTGACGCTGGAGGATTACGACGCTCTGGCCCGCAAGATGACCAGCGGCTCCGGCGACACCAAGGTCTACGGTTGCCACTACCACACCTGGCGCTCCGCTGCTTCTCTGTTCTCCATTCTGGACGGCAAGAACACCATCATCGATGGCACCTACGATTTCATGAAACCCACCTACGATATGGTCATTGCCCAGCAGAAGGATGGCATCTGCATGGACTACGGCTACCTCAAGACCTCTTCTCTGCACTACTCCGCCGCCTTTGAGAACCAGCAGTGCGCAATGGTCAACATGGGCAGCTGGTTCATCTCCACGCTGGAAGCCTACATGAAGGATGCCGAGACCAAGTTCAACTGGGGTATCGTCAAGTATCCGCACCCCGCCGGTGCAGAGGCTGGTTCTACGCTGGGCACTGTGACCAGTCTGGCCATCAATACTGATTCTCCCAAGGCAGACGCTGCTGCCGACTTCATCAACTGGTGTGTCTCCGAGGAGGGCGCACAGGCCATTGCAAAGACCGGCACCTTCCCCGCCTGCGGCTCCGATGCCACCGCCGAGATCATCAAGTCCACCGAGGGCTTCCCCGAGGACAGCAATTCTGTGGATGCGCTGACCACCAGCAATGTCTATCTGGAGATGCCCTACACCCAGTACGCATCGGATATCGAGACCATCCTCAATGCCGAGCACGATGCCATTATGACCATGAGCGAGACCGTGGACGAGGGCATCCAGAACATGAACGATCAGGTCCCTGCCGTTCTGGGCTGATCGTCTCCCACTGCTTTCTCATCATCTCCTTCTTCATCATAAAACACCGGAGGGCGGGCGATTGCCCGCCCTCCCGCCTTGTCAACGGAAAGGAGGCTCTTTTATGGCGAGTGCTGCTGTCCAGAATAAAACTCCCCGTAAAGTGCTTAAAAAATCGACCCGAGATTCTCTGATCGCGTATTCCTTTATTGCGCCAAACTTCATTGGCTTCTGCGTGTTCACGCTGGTGCCCATGGTGTTTGCCATTGCGCTGGCCTTCTGCGCATGGGATGGCCGCCACGCCATCGAATTTATCGGCCTGAAGAACTTTGTAAAGCTCTTCACCACCGATAAAATTTTTCAGGCGGCGCTGAAGAACACCATCGTCTATGTCATCGGTACGGTGCCGCTGACGCTGGCCTGCTCGCTGGCGATGGCCGTACTGCTGAACCAGAACGTGAAGCTGCGCAACTTCTTCCGCACCGTGGCATTCTTCCCCTATGTTGCCTCGCTGGTGGCGGTGGCAGCGGTGTGGAACATGATCTTCAACCCCTCCATGGGCCCCATCAATATGATCCTGAACCAGTTTTTCGGCGTGGCAGTGGAAAACCTGCCCCGCTGGGCCGCCGGTAAGGACACCGCCATGCTGACGGTCATCCTGTTCAGTGTGTGGAAAAACATGGGTTACTACATGGTCATCTATCTGGCCGGCTTGCAGGGCTGCAACCCGGACCTGAACGAAGCCGCCGAGCTGGACGGTGCCAACCGCTGGCAGCAGTTCTGGCACATCACCCTGCCCCAGCTGCGCCCCACCACCTTTTTTGTGGTCATCATGCTCACCATCTCCGGCTTCAAGGTCTACGACCAGATGTATATGATCACGCAGGGCGGCCCCGGCACAGCCACCATGACGCTGGTGTACTATATTTACAATGTTGCCTTCGTCAACACCCCGAAATACGGCTACGCAAGTGCCATTGCCATGGTGCTGTTTGTACTGGTGCTGATCGTTACCATCATCCAGTTCCGCGGCTCCAAGGGCGAGAACTGAGAAAGGAGGAAGAAACCATGGCAACCGCTGTTATCAAAGACCACGCTTCCCAGAAGCGCCGCAATTTCATCTCCAAGTTCCTGATCTATTTCTTCCTCATCGTCATCACAGCCTGTATGCTGCTGCCCTTTTTGTGGATGCTGTCCTCCTCCTTTAAGCTGAATAAGGATGTGTTCGGCTTCCCCATCCAGTGGATCCCCAAAAATCCGCGCTGGCAGAACTATGTGGACATCTGGACCCAGATCCCGCTGCTCACCTTTGTAAAGAACACGGTCAAGATCACCGTGGTGGTCACCCTGCTGCAGCTGTTCACCTCCTCCTTTGCGGCCTACGCCTTTGCCAAGATGCAGTTCAAGGGTAAGAACGTGCTCTTCCTGGGCTACATTGCCACCATCGCTGTGCCTTGGCAGGCCTACATGGTGCCCCAGTTCATGATGATGAGCTCCTGGCACCTGAACAACACCCATCTGGCTATTATGTGCCTGCAAGCCTTCAGCGCTTTTGGCGTGTTCCTGATGAAGCAGTTCTACGAGGGCGTGCCCACCGAGCTGTGTGAGGCTGCCCGCATTGACGGCCTGAGCGAGTACGGCATCTGGTGGCACATCATGCTGCCGCTCAGCCTGCCCGCCCTGTCCACCCTGACCATCTTCACCTTCGTGAACACCTGGAACGACTTCCTTGGTCCCCTGATCTACCTGACCAAGACCGAACTCAAGACCATCCAGATCGGTCTGCGTATGTTCATTACCCAGTATTCCGCAGAATACGGCCTGATCATGGCGGCCTCTGTGGTGGCACTGATCCCGGTGCTGATCGTGTTCCTCTCCCTGCAGAAGTACTTTGTGCAGGGCGTGGCATCCACCGGCATCAAGGGTTAAACAAATCACCCGTAAGCGGGGCGTGGGCAGTACCCGCGCCCCGCATTTTTTGCAAATAGAGGGAAAGCATTATGTTATATCCACAACAAAATGGTTCTCGTCTGAAGCTGAGCCTTGGCGGCACATGGGAGTTTACGCTGGGCAGCTGCGCGGAAACCCAGTTCGACCCTGCAAAGCCCCTGCCGGATGCCCAGCCCATCGCCGTGCCCGCCAGCTACAACGATCAGAACGACCAGACCACCGCCCTGCGCCGCCACTACGGCTGGGCATGGTATCAGCGCAAGGTCACCCTGCCCGCCTTCTGCGCCGGGCAGCGGGTGGTGCTGCGGTTCGGCTCGGTGACCCACACGGCCAAAGTCTGGCTGAACGGCCAGCTCATTGCGCAGCACAAGGGCGGCTTTACCCCCTTTGAAGCAGACGTCACCGCCCTGCTGTGCCCCGGCGAGACCGCGCTGCTGACCGTAGCCTGCGACAACCGGGTGAACCACAGCACCCTGCCCGTGGGCAACGAGGACGGACAGCTGGCTTTCTTTGGCTCGGACAATGCGGGCATCCCCAGTGTGGAAGCCGCCAAGCGCGCCGCCGCACCCCAGAACCGCCCGAACTTTGACTTTTTCAACTACGCCGGTATCCACCGCCCGGTGGTGCTCTACACCACCCCTAAGGAGTACATCGAGGATGTGACCGTAGTGCCGCACACGGATGGCAGGGTGGATTACCGCATCCAGACCGTGGGCACCGCACCGGTGACTGTCACCGTGCTGGACGCAGACGGCAGCGCCGTTGCAAGCGCCGAGGGCACAGCGGGCACGATCACCATCCCGGAGGTGCATCTCTGGGAGCCGAAGCCCGGCACGCCCTACCTGTACACTCTGCACGTTACCTGCGGAGCAGACGTCTACGACCAGACCTTTGGCGTGCGCAGCATTGAGGTGCATGGTACACAGGCGCTTTTGAACGGCAAGCCGCTTTATTTCAAGGGCTTCTGCAAGCACGAGGACTTTACCGCCCATGGCCGCGGCTTTGACCCGGTGCTGAACGTGAAGGATGTGAACCTGATCCACTGGGCAAACGCCAACGCGGTGCGCACCAGCCACTACCCCTATGCCGAGGAGTTCTACGACCTGTGCGACCGGGAGGGCATTCTGGTCATGGACGAGACCCCGGCAGTGGGCATCGGCGGCGGGGCTGCACTGAACCCCTATAAGGAATACCCCCTTGCAGAGCATCACCGGCAGGTACTTGCCGAGATGATCCACCGGGACAAAAACCACCCCTGCGTGGTGCTGTGGAGCCTTGGCAACGAGCCGGATCTGGAGCACTTCCCGCAGGATGCCTACGACTACTGGCACCCGCTGTATGAGCTGGCGCATCAGCTGGACCCGCAGAACCGCCCGGTCACCCTCGTCTGCTGCCAGAACGACTACACGAAGGATATCACCACCCGCACCATGGATATCGTCTGCATCAACCGCTACTACGGCTGGTACAACCTTTCCGGCGACATGGACGCCGCCTGCTATGGTTTGAATCAGGAGCTGGATTTCTGGGCAGAGCAACACAAGCCCGTGATGATGAGCGAATACGGCGCGGACACTGTGGCCGGCCTGCACACCGCCGGAGCCGAGATGTTCAGCGAGGAGTTTCAGGTGGAGTTCTACCGCCGTCTGGATGCAGAGTTTGACAAGCGCCCGTGGTTTGTGGGAGAATTTGTCTGGAACTTTGCAGACTACGACACCGTGCAGGGCCCCATGCGGGTGGACGGCAATAAAAAGGGTCTGTTCACCCGGGATCGCCGCCCCAAGCTGGGTATGCACTTTTTGCGCCAGCGCTGGCACGATATCCCGACCTTTGGATTTAAGGAGTAACTAGAATGAAAACCTACCCAAACCATGCTATGACCGATGCCGAAGCACGGCAGGCACTGGCTGCTGCCTGCAAGCAGGTGGAGACCAATCTGCCTCTGTATACCTACCAGTGCCAGAACCATTCCAGCGTCAACAATATCTACCCCGGCTGTACCAACAACCAGTGGACCTGCGGCTTCTGGCCGGGTGAGATCTGGCTGGCCTACGAGGCTACCGGGGACGAAAAATTCAAGAACGCCGCCCTGATTCAGGTGGACAGCTTTGCGGACCGCATTGCCCGCAAGGTGGAGGTGGACCACCACGATATGGGCTTTCTGTACAGCCCCACCTGCGTGGCAGCGTGGAAGCTGGTGGGCAGCGAAAAAGGCAAAAATGCCGCCATCGCCGCCGCCGACCAGCTGCTGACCCGCTACCAGCCCAGCGGAAAATTTTTGCAGGCATGGGGCACCATGGATGACCCGGACAACTACCGCTATATCATCGACTGTATGCTCAACGTGCCGCTGCTGTACTGGGCAGCGCAGGTGACCGGCAGTGACCACTACCGCGAAATTGCCGCCGCCCACACCGCCACCACGCTGGCCAACTCCTTCCGGCCGGACGGCAGCACCTACCACACCTTCTTTATGAACCCGGACGGCACCCCCAAGGGCGGACGCACCTGTCAGGGCTATAAGGACGACAGCTTCTGGGCGCGGGGACAGGCGTGGGGCGTGTACGGCAGCGCCATCGGCTACACCTACACCCACGACGAAAAGTTCCTCGAGGTGTTCCGCAAAGCACTGGCGTTCTACCTCTCCCGCCTGCCGGAGGATCTGGTGCCCTGCTGGGATATGATCTTTGCCCCGGAAAGCGGCGAACCCCGGGATTCTTCCTCCGCTGCCATCGTGGCCTGCGGTCTGCTGGAAGCGGCAAAATATGTGGACGAAACAGAAGCTGCCCAGTGGCGCACGCTGGCACGGCAGATGCTGGCCAGCCTCACCGCAAACTACGCGGTAAAGCCCGGCACGCTGGGTTCCGGCCAGCTGCTGCACGGCACTTACAGCAAAAAGAGCCCCTACAACACCTGCACCCCGGAGGGCGTGGATGAATGCACCAGCTGGGGCGATTATTTCTACATGGAGGCGCTGACCCGCCTGACCAAAGACTGGGAGATGTACTGGTGATGAACTTGCAGACCAAAGCGGATTTTACCGCACTGATGCACAAATTCCTTGATCCCCTCAAGCCTTATTATTCCGCAGGCTGCGCCCGGCTGCATCTGGGCGAGACGGGCGTGACCTACAATCAGAATGCCATCGAACTGGAAGCCTTCAGCCGCCCGCTGTGGGCGCTGGTGCCCTTCTGGGTGGGCGGCGGCTCCGACCCGGAGTTTGAAACCATCTACCGCAAGGGTCTTGCCGCCGGTACCGACCCGGAAAACCCCGAATACTGGGGCACCACCGGGGAGTACGACCAGTGTTATGTGGAGATGGCCGCCATTGCCTGCGGCATCCTGACTGCCCCGGAAAAGCTGTGGATGCCGCTTTCTGATACCGAAAAACAGAACCTTGCCGCATGGCTGGGGCAGATCAATGCCCACACCATCCCGGACTGCAACTGGCAGTTTTTCCGCATCCTCGTAAACCTTGCCCTGAAAAGCGTGGGAATGCCCTACAGCCCGGAGCTGCTGGAGGACGGCCTTTGCAAGATCGACAGCTATTACAGCGGCGACGGCTGGTCCACCGATGGCGCCTCCGTGCAGAAGGATTACTACATCCCCTGGGCCATCCAGTATTACGGACTGCTGTACTCTAAATTTGCCGCCGACACCGACCCCCGGCGGTCCGCCCTTTACCGGGAGCGGGCCACGCTGTTTGCACAGCAGTTCGTCTATTGGTTCGATGCCAATGGCGCGGCCCTGCCCTTCGGGCGCAGCCTGACCTACCGCTTTGCTCAGAACAGCTTCTGGGCGGCCTGCATCTGGGCAGGGCTGGAGCCGCTGCCCCTGCCGGTGATGAAAGGCCTCATCGTCCGCAACTTCAACTGGTGGCTGGGGCAGAAAATGTTCGACCGGGACGGCATCCTCACCATCGGCTACTGCTACCCGCAGATGTACATGGCCGAGCGGTACAACGCCCCGGGCAGCCCCTATTGGGGCATGAAGAGCTTCTTGCTGCTGGCCCTGCCGGATGACCACCCCTTCTGGACTGCCGAAGCCGCGCCCATGCCCGCATTGGAGCGGCTTAAGCCCATGCCCTACGCCAATATGCTGGTGCAGCGCCGGGCGGGCCGGGTAACGGCCTACGCCGCCGGTGTCAACGAGGGGCATGGCCACGGACAGTTCCCGGAAAAGTACGCAAAATTTGCCTACGATACCCGCTTCGGCTTCTGCGCCTCTCGCAGCCGGGAGGTGCTTCATCAGGCCGCACCGGACAGTATGCTGGCCTTTGTCATCGACGATAACGTGTTCGTGCGTAAGGTAAGCAAAACGTGGAAAATCGAAGCAGGGGCTGTGACGGCCCAGTGGTCCCCCTTCCCCGGCATCGAAGTGACCACCACCATCACCCCCACGGCCACCGGCCACCGCCGCCACCACGAAATTGACAGCAGCTTCGATTGCGAAGCCTATGACTGCGGCTTTGCCGTGCCCAATTTTGCACCGGGATACGCCGAAGGCGTGGAAAACGATACCGCCGAAGCCCGCTGCGACGCACTGCGCTGCACTGTGACGGGCAGAGGCGAAGCGGTCATCATCGGCTGCGACCCCAACACCAGCCTGTATTTTACCAATGTCCACCTGCCTGCGGTGAAATATCATATTGCCAAAGGACGCACTGTTCTGGATACTGAGATCCTTGACGAAGCAGACTGATGCCGTTTCTCTCCAGAAAAACAGTCGTTTTTGTGCGGCTGTTTTTCTTATATCCTGTGCTATAATGAGAGCAGAAAATGCTGCGAGGTGACATTTATGCCTTTGAATGACCCGATTACCCCGGCGCTTCTGGCTGACCCGGAAATTTTCCAGCAGAACCGCCTGCCCTTCCATGCCCATTTTGCAGACCAGACCAGCCCGGAAATGCCCCTGACTGTCAGCTTGGATGGCGAGTGGGCTTTCCGCTATGCAGAAAACCTGACCGCACCCTTTACGGACTGGGATACCCTGACCGTGCCGGGCTTTATCCAGATGCAGAGCCTGCAAAAGCCCGGCCGGCCTTACGGCACGCCCCATTACGTCAATACCCAGTACCCGTGGGACGGCCACGAAAAGCTGCACCCCGGCGAGATTCCACAGGATTATAACCCCATCGGGGAGTATCAGCGCAGTTTCACCCTGCCGGAAAGCTGGGCCAGCTGCTACCTGCGCCTGAATGGTGCCGACAGCGCCGCCGCCGTCTGGTGCAACGGCGTTTACATCGGCTACACCGAGGATACCTTTACCCCGGCTGAATTTGACATGACCGCCGCCGTCCATCCCGGCGAGAACACCCTGACCGTGCAGGTGTACCGCTTTTCCTCCGGAAGCTGGCTGGAAGATCAGGATTTCTGGCGCATGAGCGGGCTGTTCCGCTCGGTGGAGCTGTTCACAAAGCCTGAGCTGCATCTGGAAGATGCCTTTGTGAAGCAGGAGTTTGCCCTGGATTTTTCCAGTGCCACCGTCACCTTTGACTGCAAGGTCAGCGGCGCAGGCACCATCTCCGTGGTATTCAACGGGCAGGAGCAGTCCGCCAAGGTGGGCGAGCCTGCCGAGTACGACATCGGTGTGGTGTTCGGCAAGGGCGAGGCTGACCCGGACGTGGAAGAGGATGTGCAGGACGTTTCTTTCACCTTTGCGGTGACTGACCCCGCCCTGTGGAGCGCCGAGCAGCCGAACCTGTACGAGGCAGAAATTGCCCTGCTGAATGAGGGTACTCTCGTGGAGCGTACCGGCATGAAAGTCGGTCTGCGGAAGTTTGAACGGAAGGACCGCCAGATGCTTTTGAACGGCCAGCGTATGGTGTTCAAAGGTGTCAACCGCCACGAGTGGAGCTGCCGCACCGGCCGCACCGTCAGCCGGGAAGAGATGCTGTGGGACGTGAAAAACCTGAAAGCCCACAACGTCAACGCTGTGCGCACCAGCCACTACCCGGACGACCCGTATTTCTTACAGCTCTGCGATGAATATGGCCTGTATGTCATTGGGGAAACGAACCTTGAAACGCATGGCACATGGCAGAAGCTGGGTGCGGACGGCTCGGACGAATGGACACTGCCCGGTGCGCGCCCGGAGTGGCGGGAGAATGTGCTGGCCCGTGCCGAAGCCATGCTGGAGCGGGACAAAAATCACCCTGCTATCCTGATCTGGTCTTGCGGCAACGAGAGCCACGGCGGCAAGACCCTGTGGGAGATGAGCGAGTATTTCCGCCGCACCGACCCCAGCCGCCTTGTGCACTACGAGGGCATTTTCTGGAACCGGGAATACCCTGCCACCTCTGATATGGAAAGCCAGATGTATACCCCTGTGGCAGACATCCAAAAGTTTCTGGCAGAGCACCCGGAAAAGCCCTTTATCATGTGTGAATACAGCCACGCCATGGGCAACAGCTGCGGCGGCATCACCGACTACACCGAATACGCCTACGAAGAGCCGCTGTATCAGGGCGGGTTCATCTGGGAGTACATGGACCACGGCATTGCAGTGACAAGCCCGGACGGCAAGCCCGGCTTTGCCTACGGCGGGGACTTCGGCGACCGTCCCACCGACCGGGAGTTCTGCGTGGACGGTCTGGTACTGCCCGACCGCCGCAATACTCCCAAAATGGATGCGGTCAAGGCGGCCTACGCTCCCTTGAAAATCACCCTGACCGACACGGAAGCCGTGATAAAAAACCGGAACCTCTTTACTGATTTGAACGCCTATGACCTTGTGTTTGCATCCTCGGTCAACGGCAAGCCGGAGCGCCGCGCGGTGCTGCGGGCAGACTGTGCACCCGGTAAAACCGTGCACATCCCGTTCCCGTTCGCTCTGCCGGAGGCTGGGCTTTCCTGCATGACCGTTACCGCCCTGCAGCGGGCTGCGCTGCCCGGTATCCCGGCGGGCTATGAAGCCGCTTTTGGGCAAGTATGGCACGACCACGCCGCCGCCCGGCTGACTCTGCCCGTCCCGCAGCTGGTGGAGATGGACTACAACATCGGCGTAAAGGGCGAGGGCTTCGAGTATATCTTCGGCCGGGGCAAGGGGCTTGTGTCCATCCGCTATAACGGTGTGCAGCTGCTGGACGATACCGTGCGCCCCAACTTCTGGCGCGCGCCCACCAACAACGACGAGGGCTGTGCAGAACCCTTTGAATTTGCCTTCTGGAAAACCGCCGGTCTTTATGCCCGGTGCGACAACCTGACCGCCGAAGCAAAAGGCGAATTTGTCACAGTCTGCGCCAACTACACCCTGCCAAATGGGCAGACCCTGCCCGTTGATTTTGCCATTGACGGCGCAGGGCGCTGCGACATTACCATGACATGGCAGGGCGAAAGAGCAGAAGTACCGGAGTTCGGGCTGCTCTTCCCGCTGCGCCGGGAGCTGACCGAGGTCTCCTATCTGGGTCTTGGCCCCCGGGAGACCACCGCCGACCGCACCGCAGGCGGCAAAATGGGAGCATGGAGCTACAACGTCCGGCAGGATTTTGCCCAGAACAGCCCGGTCTATCCGCAGGAGTGCGGCAGCCGCACCGGCGTGTACAGCGCAGCGCTCACCGGCAGCGGATTGAATATAGGCATTGGCTTTGCAGGGGACGGCATGACCTTCTCGGCGCTGCCCTATACGCCGCACGAGCTGGAAAACGCCCGCCATCTTTACGAGCTGCCCCGGGACGACAACAAGACCATCGTCCGCTGTGCTGCCTTCCAGCGCGGCGTGGGCGGCGACAACAGCTGGGGCGCAAAGCCCCATGCGGATGCCTGCTTTGCGGTGGAGAAGGGAACCACGTTCCGTTTTTCGATTCAAAAATAAAAATTCACTTGACTAAAGTGGTGGGGATCATCGTGATTCCCACCACTTTGGTCTTATTGCGAAACCGTCACAAGACAAAAATCGGCGCAATATTCAAATAGTATATTTGCGATATGCAATCCAACGATGTTGCAAACGATTGAAAAAGTTGGATTGCGATGGCTGCTCCGTTTCCGCAAGCTGGATATGCCCCGGTTGCTTTCGGGGAAGCTGTGAAAGCGGAGAAAAGTTCGGATATGAGTGCGCGAGGTGAACCGGATATTAAACATCAAATCGGAATATTTGGCGTTCTCTCTATGAAAAAAGAGAGAGGGCTGGACGGTGCCAGCCCTCTTGACAGAGTCTAATATCAATTGAAATTCCGAATCGTTTTTACGGTTCAATGACATTAAAGGTTTTTTCAAACTTGGACGCATACGCCAGCAGGCGTTTCAGGACAGTGGCATCGCCGCTGATCTGTACCTGCCCGGCCTGCTGACCTGTCATCAATGCAAAGAGCTGCAGACGCTTGCAGGTGACGGAAGCCTGCGCATCCGGATGGCTCTCGCCGGGGTAAGACAGCAGGATGCCATTCTTACGGGTTACATAGAACTGTTCATTCACATCTGTCACCGTCAGATTCAGAGTCAGATCATCGTTCTGGGCGGCATTGGCATCGGTCATGATAGCGATGTAATCCAGCAGCATGGCGATGGTCATCTCGCCCATTGTTGCGGTCAGACCACTGGCGGTGCGTGCCAGTTTGGACAGGTTGCCCTTGCGCAGCTCGGCAGCGCCCATCAGGTAGGCGTTGCGCCATGCGCCGGACTCTGCCTGATAGCCCAGCTGCTCCAGTGCATCGGCGCACAGGTTGCGCGCCTTCTGGCTGGACGGGTCGGCGTAGACCAGTTCTTTGGTGATCTGCGCCACCCACTGATATTCGCCCTTTGCATAGTCCTTTTTCGCCTTGCAGAGCACCAGTTCCGTGCTGCCCAGATATTCTACCAGCTTTTTGGCGGTATCGCTGGGCGGGAGCGGGTTCAGGTTGACCGGGTTTGCATCGTACCAGCCCAGATATTTCTGGTAAACGGCCTTGGAATTGTGCGCCAGCGTACCGTAATACGGGCGGGTATACCAGACCTTTTCCAGTTTTTCGGGCAGGGTCAGCATCGCCGAGATCTCATTCGAGGTATACCCCTGATTCATGTAATGCAGGGTCTGGTCGTGGATGAACTTATAGATGGATGCCGTATTCAGCAGATATTCATGGATCTCCTCGCCCCAGTGCGGCCAGTTGTGGCTCTGGAACACCACATCAGTCTTGCTGCAGAAGCGCTGATCTGCCTCGATGATATACTTTGCCCAATCGTTGGCATCGCGCACCTCTGCGCCGCGCAGGGTGTACAGATTATGCAGCGTACCGGTGCAGTTTTCCGCCATCCAGAGGGCGCGGTATTTCGGGAAATAGGCGTTCATCTCGGCGGGGGCTTCGGTGCCGGGGGTCAGCTGGAACTCGATCTCCAGCCCGTCGATGGTCAGCTTCGGAACATCTTCCCCGATCTCGTAGGTAGGAGCGATGAGGGACACCGTACCGGTGGACTGTCCCATGCCGATGCCCACGCTCAGCGCACCCTTTTCGCCCTTGTCAAGCACCGTGCCGTACTGGAACTGTGCGCGCCGCGCCATGGCGATGCCTGCATAGACATTCTCGCTGATGGCGTGCTTCAGAAAGCCCACCGGCGCAAGCACAGGAATCTTGCCGGAAGCCAGCTGCTTTTTAAGCGAAAGCGTTGCATCCGCTACCTGCTCCCGGGTGATAATGCCCTCCACGCCGCCGAAGTGGTCCACATGAGAGTGGCTGTACAGCACAGCCTTGACGTCCAGCGGACCGAAGCGGTTTTCCATCAGTTCCTTGGCGGCTTTCATGTTTTCCTTGCACATCAGCACATCAAACACGATCCAGCCGTGGTCGGTGCGGATAAAGGTCGTATTGGCCATATCAAAGCCGCGCACCTGATAGATGCCGTCACATACTTCAAACAGACCGGCTTTGGCGTTGAGCTGGGTATTCCGCCACAGGCTGGGGTTTACAGTGTCCGGCGCATCCCGGTTCAAATCGCCGTAGCTCTGCAGATCCCATGCAGATCTGTTATCATCGCCATCGATGATCCTGCCTTCCGCATTGTCCAGCCAGCCGCGTTCTGCGTTGGCAAACTCCCGCCGGTCGGAAAAATCCAGCTTTTCATACCAATCGGCGTTCTTTTCTGCCGTGACCGCCGTTGCCTCTTCGATCTCGCCCGGTTGGGAGGGGTCCTTGAAAATGTCTGTGATAAAGTTCAGACTGTTTTCATCCGTACTGTCTGCTGCGTGCGCAGTCAGGGATGCGCCGCAGGCTAACGCCGCAACCGCTGAAGTAGAAAGAAAGTTTCTGCGTGTCATTTTCATGGCAGGTTCCTCCTTATGCAAGATCAGTTTGCGCGGACGACCGGCGGCTGCCAGTCTTCCAGTGCGGCAGCATCCGGTTTATAGATACGAAGGAAGAGGTGGAAATCTCCCTCTCCTACCGGCAGCCAGTTGGTCGTGTCCGCCGGTGCCTCTTTGGAAAGGATGATATCGATCGACCCGTCCGGATTGCGGTGCAGCCCGGAGCGGTCGTTGACGCAGTAGCGGCCGATGGGGTTATCGATAAGGAAATCGTTCTCCCCGTAGGCGGTCACCGACCAGAAGCCTTTTTCCTGCGTGGGAGGATCTGTCTCAATGTGCAGCGTATAGGTCTTTTTGCCGGTCAGGACTGCGCCGGTGCTGTCCACATCGGTTTTGGGGTAGATGGCAACATCGGTGGTGTTGGCACCCAGACCCCGCAGCGCAACCATGGCACGGTAGGTATATGCGGTGCCAAAGTTGCCGATGGGGTCGCCGAAATAGGTCCACTGACCCATCTGGCGCGTATAGCCCTTCGATTCGCTCAGCAGCTTTTTCTTCAGCTGGAGCAGCATCAGCTTCCAGCGCAGCCCGCTGAATAGACCCAGCGCCTTGTCATCGAACTTCTCGCCGGGGCCGATATGCAGTGTTGCAAGTTCCCGGAGTACCGGCGCATCTGCCGCAGCGGGCGGGTTGGTTTCCATCAGCTGATTGGCGGTATCAAAAAATTTCTTTGCGTCCATGGCAAGAACATGCTTTGCCGGCACAAAGTCATTGGCAGGGTCGTAGCTGCCTGCGGGGGCGGTCCACCCGCCCGCCTGATAGGCGGAAAGCGGCATCAGCTGCATCTTATCCTGTATAGCCCGGACGTTGGGCAGATCCTCCTGTCCGGAAAGCACGATGCGGGCAATAGTCCAGACCATCGTGGTAGGCACATCAATGCGCTGCACCCCTTCCGGCAGCTCCCCCTGCCAGTCTGCACGGGTAATGGCATAAAGCCCCGGCGCTTCCAGCACAGCGGCGGTGTTTGTCCACGCATCCAGCACCTGTACATTAAAAAAGCGGTCGGTCTGCGGCACGCCGTAGATCATTGGTTCTGCGCCGACATCCAGAAACGCCTGCGTATAGATGGTATCCACATTCGGCGTAACCACGACACGGGTCGTTGCATCTGCCAGCTTTTCCGCATGGATGAACTGGTTGATGGGGGCTTTGTTGCTTGTAGCTGTGCGGGTGTTTGTGGAAGCCGTCCGGGTAGCTTCCATGATCACCAGCGGAAAGGCGTACAGATACGCCTGCTCCAGAAGGCTCTGTGCAGCCAGCGTCTGCTGTGCTGCTGCGGCTTTCTCTACGGGCAAAAGTGTAGCTGCGCAAACCACCGCAGCCGCAGTAGAAACGTTCAAAAAATCACGGCGGGTCATTTTCATAACATGAAACCTCCTGTTAGGCCTTTTGCTTTATGCGTTTCATACGCCTTATGGGAAAAACCATTTGGCTTTCTGTGTTCAGAATACACGGAACTTGCTTGAAAGTCAACGACATTTGTACTTTCGACATTAAAAACGTGAATACTGACAAAAACATTCGATACAAATTGGTGAAAAGCTCCGTTGAAACGAACTTTGTTCAAGCTGTTCTTGTGCTCTGCGCGGAGGTATGCTATACTAAACATATCCAACTGACAAAGGAGTATGGCTATGAATGATCTGCATGAGTGGTTTCAGAAAAATGACCTTTGCCCAGAAAACATCTTGTATCTTTATCGTAACGACCGCAAAACGGTCGTTCACCGCATGGATGGGGAAGAAGTTGCGCTGTATGCCCCGTTGCACAGCGTCTTGTCTGCTTTGCCGGAAGATATGTTTCTGAACATCAGTAAGGGGATCGTAGTGTGCCGCAGCCAGATCGTAGATATCAGCAATGACGGTATTTATACAATGTCAGATGGCCGCAGTTTTCAGGGACGTAAACGTGGTCTGAGCGACCATCGCCGCTTGCGCGCAGAAATCAGGCGGGAGGACGCACAGCCACGCACAATGAGTATGAGCCTGCTGGAAAAATGCAGTCTGCTGGACGATATGCCGCTGGCATTCTGCATTATTGAGCTGGTGTTCAATGAGGACGGACACGGGGTGGATTTTATTTTCCGCTACTGCAATGCCGAAATGGCAACGATCGAAGGCGTGCCGGTGGAAGAAATGCTTGGCCGTTCGTTTTACGAAGTGTTCCCCAATGGTGATAAGAAGTGGCTTGTATTGTATGCGGATGTGGCGTTGAACGGAACAAAGCACATCCTTCACGATTACAGCCCGGAGGTGGACAAATACCTTACGATCCATTGCTACCAGCCGGAACCGGGGTATTGTGCCTGCGTATTGCAGGCAACAGATCCGTGACTGTGAGACATTGAAAAGAACCGCAAAAACCACATCAGGCAGATACGCATAGATACAGCCGCTGGATCAGATGGAAAAGGCTCTGCGCGAGAGACTGGGCGGCTGAGATGGAATACGGCGCTATCCTCCGTCTGGGCGTGATCTTTTAACCGATCGTGCTGCTGGGGCTGCCGCTGGCAGTCTGAGGCGCAGGGGACGGCCTGCTTTGCACCTTCGACAAAAATGAGGTGCAATATTGTAGCAACTTTACAAAATGAGATTTCTCCGGAAGGAAAAGTTGTTGCACTTTTCAGATTGAAAGAAACTGAAAAAAACGCTATACTTTTGGTATCAAAAGCAAGGGCGCTTGGTGAACACTCACCAAGCGCCCTTTTTTGTACCCTGCGGGGCAAGGTGGCCCCGGGGGCAGGCTGTAAGAGGAAAAGAGGAATGCGTAGTGATCAAGCTGGAACACGTTGACAAATACTTCGGGGATCTGCACGTTCTGAAGGACGTCAACCTTGAAGTCGCCGAGGGCGAAAAGCTGGTGATCATCGGGCCGTCCGGTTCAGGCAAGTCCACCACGGTGCGCTGCATGAATTTTCTGGAGGAGCCCACCAGCGGCCATGTCTATATAGACGGGCAGGAGCTGACCGCCAAAAACAAGACCAAACTTGTGCGCGAGACCACCAGCATGGTGTTCCAGCAGTTCAACCTGTACCCGCACATGACGGTGCTGAAAAACCTGACCCTCGCGCCCATGAAGCTGCACCACAAGACCAAGCAGGAGGCCGAGGAGCTGGCGTATCACTACCTTGAGGTGGTTGGCCTGCGGGACAAGGCAAATGTCTACCCGGCGCAGCTTTCCGGCGGCCAGCAGCAGCGCATCGCCATTGCCCGTGCGCTGTGCGCCCAGACCAAGATCATCCTGTTCGACGAGCCCACCAGTGCGCTGGACCCGGAGACCATTCAGGAGGTGCTGGACGTCATGGTGCGGCTGGCGCACGAAAAGAACATCACCATGGTGGTGGTCACCCACGAGATGGGCTTTGCCCGGCAGGTTGCCGACCGTGTGGTGTTTATGGCAGACGGCCAGATCTTGGAAGAAGGCACACCGGAGCACTTCTTCACCAATCCCAAAAACGAGCGCGTGCGCCAGTTCTTGGGCAAGATCATCCGGTAAGCAATTTTGGTCACTGCGGAGCTGCCGCAGCACAAGCGGCACCCGTTGTGGATAGAGCAGCCCATGGGGGACGGAAGGGAAAGCCGTCCAGGCTGCGGACTTTATAGAGGAGTGTATGATTATGAAAAAGATCTCTCGTCGTAGCTTTGTCAAGGCCGCCGGCACGGCCATTGCGCTCACCGCTCTCACCGCCTGCGGCGGCTCTGCCAGCAGCCCTGTGGCTGCTTCCACC
Organism: uncultured Faecalibacterium sp.; assembly: GCA_934532365.1. GTDB lineage: Bacteria > Bacillota > Clostridia > Oscillospirales > Ruminococcaceae > Faecalibacterium. The sequence goes on from CAKTAT010000006.1 coordinate 28,278, forward strand.
GCATCCTCTGCCGCTTCCGGCAGCGCGGCAGCTTCCTCCGAGGCTGTCTCTGCGGATGTGCAGGCCATCATTGACCGCGGTGTGCTGAAGGTAGGCGTCAAGAACGCCGTCAAGGGCTTCAGCTTTCAGGATACCCTCACCGGCGAGTACACCGGTCTGGAGGACAGTCTGGCAGAGATGATCGCCGAGCATCTGGGCGTGGACGTGGAGTTTACCACCGTCACTGCCGCTACCCGTGGCGAGTTGCTGGATTCCGGTGATATCGACTGCGTGCTGGCCACCTTTACCATCACCGACGAGCGCCGCAAGAGCTGGGACTTCTCCACCCCCTACTACACCGACTATGTCAGCGTTCTGGTGGAGGATTCCTCCGGCATCAAGGCGCTGGCCGACCTGAAGGATAAGGTGGTGGGCGTTTCCTCCGGCTCCACCTCCGCCCGTGCTCTGGTGCAGGAGATGATCGACGAGGGTGTGATCACCGGCGAGGGCTTCAATGCCGACACCTTCAACGCCGACACCTGGAAAGACGGTGTTTCCTTCCGTCAGTACGACGATTATCCCGCCATCAGCACCGCACTGAGCGCAGGCGAGGTGAACGGCTTCTGCGTGGATAAGTCCATTCTGGCCATCTACAAGACCGAGGGCCGCAGTTACATTGATGCCGAGTTCAGCCCGCAGGAGTACGGCGTGGCCACCAAGAAGGGCAGCGGCTTCTCCGCTGTGTGCGATGAGCTGGTCACCGGCTGGCTGTCCGATGGCACCATTGACGGTCTGATCAAGGAGAACGGTCTGGCATAACACCAGCGCCGTTACGGTATAGGAGAGAGGAGTGTTCGTTATGTCCGGTCTGTTTTCAATGGACGCATGGGCAACGGTGTGGAACCACCGGGAAAGCTTTCTGCTGGGGCTGGGCAATACCCTGATGACGGCGTTTTTTGCGCTGGCACTGGCCTTTGCGCTGGGCGTTGTACTGGGCCTGATGGCGACAAGCGGCAAAAAGCCGCTGCAATTCATCGCCCGGGTGTATGTGGAGTTCATCCAGAATACGCCGCTGCTGCTGCAGCTGTGCTTTTTGTACTACGCGCTGGCCTTTGCAGGGCTGAGCATGGGTGTCATCCGCACCGGCATCATTGCACTGGGCGTTTACACCGGTGCCTATATGGGCGAGGTCGTCCGTGCCGCCATTGAATCCGTGCCGAAAGGGCAGTTCGAGGCCGCACAGGCGCAGGGCTTTGGCTATTTGCAGCGGATGGCCTATATCATCCTGCCGCAGAGCATCCCCGTTATGCTGCCGCCCATGGTCAATCAGGTGGTCAACCTGTTCAAGAACACCTCCTGCCTGTACATCGTAGGCGGTGCAGACCTCATCAGCGTGACCTACAGCTTTGTCACCGGTGCCTCCACCGGCGGTGCCTACGCACCGGCCTATATCGTCTGCGGCGCCATCTTCTTTGTGGTCTGCTTCCCGCTGTCCACGCTGGCTACCCGCTGGGAGGCTTCCCTCAAGGAGCGCAAGGGCAGGGCAGACCCCGCCCTGCGCACCGCAAAGGCTGCGGCCTTAAAGGAGGCGGCATAAATGAGCACTCTCGCTTCCAGCTTTTCCATCCTCGCGCAGCCGGGCGTATTCCTGTACCTGCTGCGGGGCGTGGCATTTACCTGCATCATCTCGGTGCTGGGCGTCATTCTGGGCCTGATCTTAGGCTCGCTGCTGGCGCTGGCCCGCACCTACTGTAAAAAGGGCCCGGCGCGCATCCTTGGCTGGTTTTCTGCCGCCTACATCGAGTTGTTCCGCAACACGCCCTACCTTTTGTGGATCTTCGTTTGCGTGGTGTTCTGCCCCTGTCCGGCCTTCTTTGCCCACAAAATGTTCGGCCTGACCAGTGTGGAGATGAAGCTGCTGTTCAAGGCAGCGCTGGCACTGATTTTGTTCAACTCCTCGGTCATTGCCGAGATCGTCCGCGGCGGTCTGAACGGCGTCGCCAAGGGACAGTTTGAGGCAGGCTATGCGCAGGGCTTCAACACCGCCGAGGTGCTGCTGTACATCATTCTGCCGCAGGCCTACCGCAACATCATTCCCACCCTGCTCAGTCAGGTGATCACCACCATCAAGGACTCCTCCTACCTTGCCAACGTGGTCACCATTGAACTAATGGCACGCATCCGGCAGCTGCTGAGCGCCGCCGGTACCTACAATGGCCTTGGCACGGTGAATGTTTCGGATGTCATGGTGCTGTTCGGCACCGCCTGCGTCATCTATTTTGTCATCAACTTCACCCTCAGCTGCATCGTCCGCTCCATGCAGACGCGGCAGAAGAAGGCACTGGTCTTTGCCCCGGCAAAGGCCGCATAAAAACTGCTATCTACCAACCATTCTTCTTTTCACCTCTTTTTTGTTTTCCACCCACAGAGAAATACCCCCGGCAGCATTACAGCGGCTGGGGGCGTTTCTTTACGGCTGGGTGAGCACCTCCGGCTCGCCGGGCTTATAGATATGGGTCTTGGTCAGGCGGCGCATGGTGTCCTCGTGGTTGCGGCTGGCGTAGGCGGTGTACAGGATATCCATCACGTTCAGCTGGGACAGGCGGGAGGACATGGCACCGTTGCGGAACAGGCTCTCGTTGGCGGCTACATACAGCACATGGTCGGCAAGCTGCGCTACCTCGGAGGGGTAGTAGCGGGTCACTGCGATCACCGGCGCGCCGCCCGCCTTCATCTCCTTGATGCACTGGATCATCTCCATGGTCTGCCCGGAGTAGGAGAACACGATGCCCACATCCTGTGCGGTGGCGTTGCGCGCCTGCAAAAGCTGCGAGTGGGAGTCCTCGTTCACCACACAGGGCTTGTCCAGACGCAGAAATTTCAGGTAGGTGTCCTTTGCCACGCACAGCGAGGAACCGATGCCGAACAGCAGCACCGTGCGGGCGTTGGCGATCAGCTCCACGCACTGCTCCAGTTCGTCCAGCAAAAGCAGCCGCTGGGTATCCAGCAGGCTCTGGATGTTCTTGTGGGTCACCTTGTCCACGATCTCCTGCATGCTGTCCTGCGGGGTGATGTCCTTTTCCCGGTGGCTGCCGTTCTCGCCAAGGGTGGCAAGCTCCAGCGTAAGGGCGTGGCGCAGCTCCTTGTAGCCCTGAAAGCCGATCACCCGGCAGATGCGCACCACGCTGGAAGGGGAGGAGAAGGAGCGCCGCGCCAGATCCCGGATGGTGAGGGTGGTGGTCTCATCGGGATTATTCAGAATGAACTGCGCGATCTGCCGCTCGGTGCTGCTGAGGGAGGGCTGCACCTCCCGCAGGCGTAAAAGAACGTTCTGCATATAGATACCTCTGTTGTATTTCAGGATGGATTGAACAAGCTGCACAAAAAAGTCATACTTGAAAGCAAAAATTTCAAAAACAATGCTTGCATAAAACATTGTACCACAAAATAGTCTTTTTGTGGACATTTTGTTTGAAAAAGTTTATACTTTGGTCACAATCACGCCGCAAGGGTGCGGCAGAAAGCGGAAAGTGGAGGTGCAGGAAATGGGATTGAATCTGAGTGGGATGACCACCGAGACCCGCAACCCGCGCACGATGCAGCTGGACCAGATGTCCCCGCTGGAGATCGTGACAGTCATGAACGAGGAGGACGCCCGGGTACCGCTGGCCATTGCCAAGTGCCTGCCGCAGATCGCGCAGGCGGTCACCTGGGCGGCAGAAGCCTTTGAAAAGGGCGGACGGCTGTTCTATATGGGCGCCGGTACCTCCGGCCGCTTAGGCGTGCTGGATGCCGCCGAGTGCCCGCCCACCTTCGGTGTGCCGAAGGAGATGGTGGTGGGGCTCATCGCCGGCGGCGAAAAGGCCTTTATCGAGGCCGTGGAGGGCGCAGAGGACAGCCGGGAGCTGGCTGTTGAGGATCTGAAAGCCCACGGCCTGACCGCAACCGATTTTGTGGTGGGCATTGCCGCCTCCGGCCGCACGCCCTATGTGCTGGGCGGTCTGGACTACGCCAAGAGCGTGGGCTGCCACACCGCCGCCATTGCCTGCAATATCGGCAGCGCCATCGGCAAGGCCGCAGAGCTTGCCATCGAGGTGAACTGCGGCCCCGAGGTACTGACCGGCTCCACCCGGCTCAAGTCCGGCACGGCGCAGAAGCTGATCCTGAACATGATCTCTACCGGCTCCATGGTGCGCACCGGCAAGGCCTACCAGAACCTGATGGTGGACGTGCAGCAGACCAACGAAAAGCTGCACACCCGTGCCGAGAATATCGTTATCGACGCCACCGGCGTGGAGCGGGAGAAAGCCCGCGCCGCCATTGATGCAGCAGGCGGCAGCGTAAAGACCGCCATCACCATGCTGCTGGCAGACTGCGATGCAGCACAAGCCGCCCGGCGGCTGGAAAAAGCCCGCGGCCATGTGCGGGAGGCCATCCGGCTGGAAGTGCTGTAAGGCACATTTTTACACCCAAGTTCCTTAGCGGCACAGGCCGCATCGGATATACACCTGTTTTAAAGGAGGACCCACTTATGACGAATGAAGAACTGGTCCGCGCGGCGCTGGAGAAGGTCGGCGGAAAGAGCAACGTTCTCACCGCAACCAACTGCATGACCCGCCTGCGGGTGCGCGTCAAGGAGGATGCCAAGATCGACGACGAGGGCCTGAAGGCCATCGAGGGCGTGATGGGCATCGTGCATGACCGTGCCGGCTATGTGGAGATCGTGGTCGGCCCCGGCAAGTGCCGCAAGTGCGCAGATATCTGCCGCGATATGGGCATCCCGGCGGACGCCGCCGCTTCCACCGCCAACGACTGGCAGACCAACAAGGCCGCAGTCAAGGCCGGCCAGAAGCAGAGCAAGGTCAAGGAACTGTTCAAGACCTTCGGCGATATCTTTATCCCCCTGATCCCGGGCGTTGTGGCCTCCGGCCTGTGCGCCGGCATCAACTCCCTGATCGGTCAGGTGGTGCCGAACTATGCTGACATCCCCGCACTGGCTCTGATCAGCACCCTGCTGGGCCTGATGAACACCTGCTTCCTTGGCTACCTGACCGCATGGGTCGGCTACCGCGCAGCAGAAAAGTTCGGCGGTACTCCCATTCTGGGCGGTATGCTGGGCATGATCACCGGTCTGGACGGCATCAACAAGATCTCCGGCATTTTGGGCCTGTTCAACGAGGCTGTGCCGCTGGATTCCATCCTGCGCGCAGGCCGCGGCGGCGTGCTGGCCGTTGTGCTGGGCGCATGGTGCCTTGTCAAGATCGAGCGCTGGGTGCGTAAGTGGATGCCCGAATCTCTGGATATCGTGTTCACCCCTGTGATCACCATGATCCTGTGCCTCGTGCCCTATATCCTGCTCATCATGCCCGCTACCGGTTATGTTTCCACCGCTCTGTGCTGGGTGGTTGAAAAGCTGTGCATGAGCGAAAGCCTGATCGTGCGCATCATTGCCGGTTATGTTTCCACCGCTCTGTTCCTGCCCATGGTCGCTATGGGTATGCACCACGGTCTGGTGGCTCTGTACTCCGTGCAGCTGGAGACCTTTGGCTACGTTACCCTGTACCCCGCGCTGGCTATGGCTGGTGCAGGTCAGGTGGGCGCTGCTGTCGCCATCTACTTCAAGGCTAAGAAGTGCGGCAACACCCGTCTGAAGAACGTTATCACCGGCGCACTGCCCGCAGGTGTGCTGGGCATCGGCGAGCCGCTGATCTACGGCGTCACCCTGCCCATGGGCAAGCCCTTCATCAGCGCCGGTCTGGGCGCCGGCTTCGGCGGTGCCTTCGTCATGGCCATGCAGGTGGCTGCTACCGCTTGGGGCCCCTCCGGTCTGCTGGCTCTGTTCGTCATGACCGCCGGCCCGAACGGTGTGGCTGCTTCCGTTGGCTGCTACGCAGTGGGTCTGGTCATCTGCTACATCATGGGCTTTATCGTGACCAACGCAATGGTCTCTGTTGAGGACGTTGCCAATGCTTAAAACACTCGGACGGTCAGTGTATCTGACGCAGTTTGAGGAACAGCGTGCGTCGCTTTCCGCTTTTGCGGCAGGCGGCGCGCCTGTTTTTATCTCACTGCATATCAGCGAAGAATTTGATGCCGCTTACTGCGCCCGCGTGCAGGAAATGTGCGACTTTCTGGCGGCGCAGGGCTGGCGCATTCTGGCAGACGTGTCGGAAAAGACCATCCGGCAGTTCGGCTGTGCCGACCTGACCGCGCTGGCAAAGCGGCTGCACCTGTGGGGTCTGCGGCTGGACTACGGCTTCTCGCTGGAGGAGATGTGCACCCTTGCGCAGCAGCTGCCTGTTGCCGTCAACGCCTCCACCACCACCCCGGAGGTGGCGCGGCAGCTGGCGGCAGGCGGTGGCACGGTCATCGCCATGCACAACTTCTACCCCCGCCCGGAGACCGGCCTTGACCCGGAATTTCTGCGCGAGAGCACCGCAGCTTTGCAGGCGGAGGGCTTGCAGGTGTACGGTTTTATCCCCGGCGACGCCCTGCTGCGCGGCCCGCTGTATCAGGGTCTGCCCACACTGGAAGCCCACCGCACCGCCGCCCCCTCGGCGGCCTTTGCGGACTTGGCGCTGAACTACGGTCTGGACGGCATTTTTGCGGGCGACCCGGAGGTCAGCGCCCGGGAGCAGGAGTACATCCGCCACTTCTGCGCCACCGGCGAGCTCTGCCTGCCGGTCGCCCTGCGCCCCGGCTATGAGACCCTGTACGACCGCACCTTTACCTGCCGCCCGGACTCGCCCAAGGGGCTTGTGCGGTATCAGGAATCCCGGCTTTACTCCTGCTTTGGCAGCACCGTGCAGCCGGACAACTGTGTGGAACGCCGCCGTCGCTGCGTGACCATGGATAACATCGGCTACGGCCGCTACTCCGGCGAGATCCAGCTTGTGCGCGCTGACCTGCCCGCAGACGAAAAGGTGAACGTCATCGGCGAAGTGCCCGCAGAATACGACCTGCTGCTGGACTGCATTAAGCGCGGAAAGACCTTCCGCATGGTAAAAACATCATAAAAACAAGCACCGGAGCGTCCGCGGACGCTCCGGTGCTTGCTTTTGTTTATTTATTGATTCTTTCTTGGATACACAAAGGCATCGCGGCGGTACACCGCCACGAGATACGCCGCCATGAAGCACCAGATGATGGGCTCGCACAGGATGACGGCGTTGTAGGCGTAGCGCGGGATGAACACCAGCACAAAGAGCACCTTGCCCACCAGCTCGATGACGCTGGAAAACAGCGGCAGCACCTTCTGCCCAAGGCTCTGCAAGGCGTACCGGGTGCACAGCAGCACACCCAGCACCGCGTAGAACGGTGCGTTCCACATCAGATACCGTGCGCCGTTTTCCAGCACGAGCGGTGCGGTGGAGCCGGAGATCAGCTGCACCAGCTGCCGGGCAAAAAGCTGCATCAGCACGATGTCTGCCGCCATAATGACCACCGAGCACAGGTACATGGTGCGCATTCCCTTGCGCACCCGCTCCGGCTGGTTTGCGCCCCGGTTCTGAGAAACAAAGGTAGAGCCGGCATTTGCCATGGAGATCAGCGGCATATCGGTAAAAGCGAACAGCTTGCGCGCGGCGGTGTGCCCCGCAATGGTCAGCGTGCCCAGCCCGTTGATGCCGTACTGCAGCACCACCGACCCCGCCGACACGATGCTGCTCATCAGCCCCATGGAGATGCTCTGGCTGAACAGCTCCCAGTACAAATGCTGTCCCACCGCCCAGTGCCTGCGGGCGGGCAGCAGCAGCGGCACGCGGCGCATCACATACAGAATGCACAGCACCACCGAGATGCCCTGCGCAATGACGGTAGCCACCGCCGCACCCTGCACGCCCATGCCAAGCCCGGCAATGAACCACAGATCCAGCGCCACGTTCAGCCCCGAGCTGATGAGCAGAAACACCAGCGGCATCACGCTGTTGCCGATGGCGCGCAGCAGCCCGGCGCACAGGTTATAAAGGAACATCACCAGCACGCCCAAATCGATGACGATGATGTAGCGGTAGGCGTCCTCTAAAATTTCGGCGGGGGTGTCCAGCAGCTGCAGCAGCGGCCGCAGGCCAAAAAAGCCCGCCGTGGTAATGACAAAGCTTGCGCAAAGCCCGATGACCAGCGACCCGGCCACCGTTTTTTTGAGCAGATCCTCGTCCTGCGCCCCGTAGGAGCGCGCAGCCACGATGGAAAGCCCGTTGCCGATACCGATGCCAAAGCCCACCAGCAGCTCGTAGATGGACCCGCAGGAGCCGATGGCGGCCAGTGCGGTATCGCCCAGCACGTTGCCCACGATCATGGTATCCACGGTGTTATACAGCTGCTGGAACAGATTGGAAACCAGAATGGGCAGCATGAACAGCAGAAGGTTCTTGAAAATAGGCCCGTGCAGCAGGTCGGCATTCCGGTTGAAGAGGTTTGTTTTCAGGGGTCGCGTCTGGGTCATAGGGTTCCTTTCTTCGCGCAAAAAGGAGGCCGTTGCACGAAAAACTGTGCAGTGGCCTCTTTTGCGGTAAAACGATTTAAAAAATTTTATTTGTAGTTTCGAAACACCTTTTTTTATTCACGAAAAGGGTCGTGGCAGAGAAAATATCTGCCGGTCTGCGCCCTCTCCGTCTGCTCACTGCGTTCGCATCCACCTCTCCCAAAGGGAGAGGCAAGAGCACTGCCGGAAGCTTTCTCATTACACCTGATGCTTTAGCAACGAGCCTTAGACCTTGGCTCCCCCTGAGAGGAAAGACTTCCCCCGCTCCGGGGGAAGATGTCACCGTAGGTGACAAAAGGGGGAATCTGGCGCGGGAGCGCCTGAGAGGGTTATTTATAGCTCCTGCTCTTCAAACCCGTTGACGGTCAGCACAGTTACAGCGGTAAAGCCGGCGGCTTTGATGGCTGCGGCGGCTTCGTCAAAGCCGAAGGTCAGTGCGGCGGTGTCGTGGGCGTCGGCGGTGATGATCACCCTGCCGCCCAGCTTGTTCCATTCGCCCAGCAGCCATGCGCCGGGGTAGAAGTCCTTGCGGTAGCCCCGGTATACGCCGCCGGTGTTCACCTCCAGAATGCAGTCGTTCTCCCGGGCAGCCTGCAGCGCCCTGAGCGCCGCTGCCTTGTAGCGGGGAGACTCCTCGTCAAAAAAGCTGCCGTCCGCGTTCAGCTTTTTGACAAGGTCGATGTGCCCCAGAATGTCCGGCTTTTTGGCGGCGATCTTCTCCACCTCGGCAAAGTAGGCCTCCACCGCTGCCAGCGGGTCGCCGTCAAAATCGTTGTTGATGCAGTCCCGCAGATCCTCGGGGCGGAAATCGATCTCGTAGTATTTCCCGGTGTTTTTGCCGTACAGGTGGTGCGCGCTGCCGATCCAGTAATCAAAGCCCTTGGGCGTGCCCTCGCTCAGCAGGTCCCACTCGATGCCGCACAGGATATCTACCTTGCCCCGGTACTCGCTTTTCAGCTTGGCAATGGTGGCGCGGTACTGCGCGGTGCGCCCGGGGGTCATGCAGTATTCCGGGTCGGGCTTTGTGTAGCTGTGGCCGCTGAACCCAAGGGTGGTCAGCCCCTGCGCACAGGCGGCACCCGCCATCTGCTGCAAGGTGTTTTTGCCGTCACACAGGGTAGAGTGGCAATGTACGCTGGACTTTCTGTAATCTGCCATAGGCTTCTCACTGCATCCTTTCCTGCTTGACCTTGTGGTCGATCACGTGGCGCTTTTCCAGTTCCCGGGTCACATCCTCAACGGTGATGCCCGCGCTGACCATCAGCACCAGAACATGATAGGCAAGGTCGCTGATTTCATAAATCGTCTCGGCCTTATCCTCTTTTTCGCCCGCAATGATGACCTCGGTACACTCCTCGCCCACCTTTTTCAGGATCTTCTCCTTGCCCTTTTCAAACAGGTAGGTGGTGTAGCTGCCTGCCGTGGGGGTATCCTTGCGGCCCTTGATGAGCTCATACAGCCCCTGCCAGCTGAACTGCTTCAGCTCCGGGGAGACATACACCTCGTTGAAAAAGCAGCTTTCCGCTCCGGTGTGGCAGGCGGGGCCGTCTTTCACAACCTCTACCACCAGTGCGTCGGCGTCACAGTCGGCGGTAATGGACACCACCCGCTGCACATTGCCGCTGGTCTCACCCTTGCGCCAGATCTCCTGACGGCTGCGGCTCCAGAACACGGTGCGTCCCTCGGCAATGGTCAGCGCCAGCGTTTCGGCGTTCATGTAGGCAAGGGTGAGCACCTGCTTTGTGTAGTGATCCTGCACGATGGCGGGGATCAGGCCTTTTTCATCAAATTTCAGTTCCATGACGGTTCTCCCTCCCCGAATGGGGATAATGTGTATTTTATCGTATTCAAGACAAAAATGCAAGGGCTTTATGCGTTTTTTAGAGCCGCATCTCCACGCCGTTTGCGTTCAGGTACTCTTTCAGTTCCCGGATGCCCAGCAGCTTCTGGTGGAAGATGCCCGCTGCCAGCCCGGCGTCGATGCCCTTGTGGTGGAACAGCTCCAGAAAATCCTCTTTTTTGCCCGCGCCGCCGCTGGCAATGATGGGGATGTTCACCCGGGCGGCCACTGCGTCCAGCATTTCAAGGTCGAAGCCGCTGCGCACGCCGTCGGTGTCGATGCTGTTCAGGCACACTTCGCCCGCGCCGTGGGCGGCGCACCAGCTGATCCAGTCCAGCGCATCCCGGCCGGTGTCCTCGCGCCCGCCCTTGGCGAACACCCGGAACTGGCCGTTCACCCGCTTCACGTCTGCGGAAAGCACCACGCACTGGTCGCCGTACCGCTGCGCGGCGGCGGGGATAAGCCCGGGGTCCTTCAGCGCGCCGGAGTTGACGCTTACCTTATCCGCGCCGCATTTCAGCACCCGGTCAAAATCCTCCAGTGTGTTGATGCCGCCGCCCACGGTCAGGGGGATAAAAATTTCTCCCGCCACCCGGGTCAGGATATCGGTAAAGAGGGCGCGTCCCTCAAAGCTGGCGGTGATATCGTAAAACACCAGCTCGTCCGCCCCGGCGGCGTTGTACAGCCGTGCCATCTCCACCGGGTCGGCCACGTCCTTGATGCCCTCAAAGTTCGTGCCCTTGACCACCCGGCCATTGCGCACGTCCAGACAGGGGATGATGCGTTTGGTTATCATAAAGACCCCTCTTTCTCAGTCCTGCACCAGCTGCACGCAGCGGGCAAGGTCCAGCGCGCCGGTGTACAGGCTTTTGCCCAGAATGGCCGCTGCCGTGCCCATCCGCTGCAATTCCAGCAGCTCCGCCTCGGAGGAGATGCCGCCGCTGGCCGTAAAGGCCACCCCGGGCACCTCGGCCGCCAGCTGGCGGTACAGGCCGAGATTCGTGCCCTGCATCGTGCCGTCACAGGCAATGTCGGTGTAGATGATGGCGGTGCAGCCGGCTTCTGCCAGCCGCTTGCAGAAGTCCACGCCCGGCTCGGCGCTGACCTCCTTCCAGCCGTGGATGGCCACATAGCCGTCCTTGGCGTCCACGCCCACGGCAATTTTATCGCCGTATTTTTGCAGCATCCGGGCGGTAAAGGCAAAATCCGTCACCGCCACGCTGCCCAGAATGCAGCGCCCCACCCCGAGGGAGAGGTATTTTTCAATGCGCTCCTCGGTGCGGATACCGCCGCCTACCTCGATGTACAAGCCGCCCTGCTTTGCCAGTGCGGCAATGGTGTCGTAGTTGGAAAGGGTGCCGTCCTTGGCACCGTCCAAGTCCACCACATGAAGATTTTTTGCCCCGGCGGCCACAAAGCTGCGAGCCTGTGCGCAGGGGTCCTGCCCGTAAACGGTCATGCGGTCGTAATCGCCCTGTGTCAGGCGCACCACCTGCCCGCCGCGCAGGTCAATGGCTGGAAATAGCTGCATAGTTGTTTCTCCTTTAGGAACGAACCCTCTCAGGCTCGCATTCGCTCGCCAGTTCTCCTGATAGCTTTCTCATAGCGCTTAATACTTTAGTGCCGAGGTCAACGGCGTGCGCCCTCTCAGTCACCTTCGGTGACAGCTCTCCCAAAGGGAGAGCCAAGAGCACTGCCGGAAACTTTCTTATTGAACCTAAAGCTTCAGCAACGAGCCTTAGACCTTGGCTCCCCCTTTGAGGAAAGACTTCCCCCGCTCCGGGGGAAGATGTCACCATAGGTGACAAAAGGGGGAATCTGGCGCGGGAGCGCCTGAGAGGGCGAATCCGCTTACAATTCCGCAAACGCTTTGAGAATCCGCAGACCGGTGTCGCCGCTCTTTTCCGGGTGGAACTGGGTGCCGTACACCCGCCCCGCCCGCACCGCGCCGGTGACCGGGATGGAATAATCGCTGACGGCAAGGGTGCTTTCGGCGCAGCTTTTGCCGTAGTAGCTGTGGACGTAGTACACATACTCGCCCTCGCGGATGTAGCGGAAGAGCGGGTCATCCTTTACGATGTGCAAAGCGTTCCAGCCCATCTGCGGCACCTTCAGCCCTTTGTCCGCAAGGTCGGGCCCCAGCGGGCAGACCTCGCCTTTGATAAAGCCCAGCCCGGCGTGCTCGCCGTATTCGTAGCTTTTTTCAAACAGCAGCTGCATCCCAAGGCAGATGCCCAGCAGGGGCTTCTCTTCCGCCTGCTCCTTCAGCACCGGCACAAGGCCGGTGGCGGTAAGCTTTGCCATGGCATCCCCGAATGCGCCCACCCCCGGCAGGATAAGCCGGTCTGCGGCGCGGATAGCATCGGCATCGGCGGTGACCACCGCCTGCAGCCCCAGCTGCTGCAAGCTGGAGCGCAGGCTGAACAGGTTGCCCACGCCGTAATCAAGAATGGCGATCATACCAGCAGTCCTTTCGTGGAGGGGATCTCGTCCCGGTGTGCCGCGTCGATGCGCACGGCCTCGGCCAGCGCGTGGCCCGCGCCCTTGAAGCAGGCTTCCAGAATGTGGTGGGTGTTCTCGCCCGCAAACTGCACAAAATGGACGGTGGCGGGCACGCTGCGGGCAAAGCCGTACCAAAACTCCTTGGCGCACTCCACGTCAAAATCGCCCACTTTTTCGGTCTGGCAGCGGATGTCCCAGTTCAGGGTGCAGCGGCCGGAAAGATCCACCGCGCACAGCACCAGTGCTTCGTCCATGGGCAGGCAAAAGCTGCCGTAGCGGCAGATGCCGCGCATCTCGCCCAGTGCCCGGGCAAAGGCCTGTCCCAGCGCAATGCCCACGTCCTCGGTGGTGTGGTGGTAGTCCACCTGCACATCGCCGTGGCAGGTGAGTACCAGATCGAACCGTCCGTGCCGGGCAAACAGCTCCAGCATGTGGTTCAGAAAGCCGCACCCGGTGTCGATCTCGTAGCGGCCGGTGCCGTCCAGATCAAGGCTCAGCTCGATCTGGGTCTCGTTGGTGCTGCGTTCCAGCGTTACCATGCGCTCTGCCATTGTCACACCTCCAGTATTTTGTCCACGGCGTCCATCAGCGCCTGCATCTGCTCCGGCGTGCCGATGGTGATGCGCAGCCAGTTTTCAATGCGCGGCGCATCAAAATGCCGCACCAGAATGCCGTTTTTCTTTAACTCTTTGTATAGCACACCGCCGTTTATCCGCCCTGTGCTGGCAAATACAAAGTTTGCGCGGCTGTCCAGCACGGTAAAGCCCCGGGCAGTCAGCTGCTGCATCGTCCATGCGCGGGTGTCCATAATGGCGGCGCGGGTCTTTTCAAAGTAGGCAGTATCTTCCAGCGCAGCCTGCCCGGCCTTCAGGGTCAGGCGGTTGATGTTGTAGGGGTTCAGGCTGAACTTGACCCGGTTCAGGTCGGCGATCAGCGCCGCATTGCCCATGGCAAGCCCCAGCCGTGCACCCGCCAGCTGCCGGGATTTGGAGAAGGTCTGCACCACCAGCAGGTTTTCGTATTGGTCAATGAGGGGCACGCAGCTCTCGCCGCCAAAGTCCACATAGGCTTCGTCCACAATGACCACGCTGTCCGGGTTCGATCGCAAAATGCCCTCGATGGCATCCCGGGGCAGACACAGCCCGGTGGGAGCGTTGGGGTTTGCGATGACGATGGTCTCGTGCAGACCGTGGTAATCGGCGGGGTCAAGGGTGAAGTCCTCTTTTAACGGAATGATATGGGTGGGGATGTGCAGCAGGCCGCACCACACGCCGTAGCAGCCGTAGGTGATATCCGCAAAGGCCAGCGGGTGGCTCTCGTCACAGAAAGCCCGCAGCGCAAAGAACAAATTCTCGTCGCTGCCGTTGCCGGGCATGACCTGGGAAGGCTGCAGGCCGAAATGCGCCGCCGCCGTGCGCAGCAGCTGGGCACAGGCGGGGTCGGAGTAAAGGCGCAGCTTTTCCACCTCGGCTTCGCTCACGGCTGCCACCACCCGGGGGGACGGCAGATAGGGGCTTTCGTTGGTGTTCAGTTTGATGTACTGCTGATCCTGCGGCTGCTCCCCGGGCGTGTAGGGGGTAACAGCGGACAGGGCAGGGGAAAGAAAACGGCTCATAATGGTTTCCTCTTACTTCTCATACCGGATGGTCACGCTGCGGGCGTGGGCGTGCAGACCCTCGCGCTCGGCAAAGTCTGCAATGCGGGGCGCAACGGCTTCCAGCGCATCCCGGGTATAGTAGATGAAGCTGGACTTTTTGACGAAGTCATCCACGCCCAGCGGGCTGGAAAAGCGCGCGGTGCCGCTGGTGGGCAGGGTGTGGTTGGGGCCGGCAAAGTAATCGCCCAGTGCCTCCGGCACGTTGCGGCCAAGGAAGATGCTGCCCGCGTTGCGGATCTCGTTCAGCACCCCGAAGGGGTCCTCCACGCAGACCTCCAAGTGCTCCGGCGCGATGATGTTGCAGGCCTCGATGGCCTTGTGCAGATCGGTGCAGAGGATGATCTTGCCGTTGTCGTCCACACTGGCGCGGGCAATGGCGGCGCGGGGCAGCTGCGGGATCTGTACTTCCAGCTCCGCCTGTACCGCCTTGGCAAGGTCTGCGCTGTCGGTGACAAGTACCGGGCTTGCCAGCCTGTCGTGCTCGGCCTGACTTAACAGGTCTGCCGCCACCCACGCGGGGTTGCAGCTGCCGTCTGCCAGCACCAGAATTTCGCTGGGACCTGCGATCATATCAATGCCCACCTTGCCGAACACCTTGCGCTTGGCGGTGGCAACGTAAATGTTGCCGGGGCCCACGATCTTATCCACAGCCGGGATGCTCTGGGTGCCGTAGGCCAGCGCCGCCACAGCCTGTGCGCCGCCGGTCTTGAAAATTTTGGTCACCCCGGCGGTGGCGGCAGCGGCCAGAATGACCGGGTTCACCTTGCCGTCCTTCCCGGCGGGGGTGGTCATGACGATCTCCGATACCCCTGCCACCTTGGCGGGAATGACGTCCATGAGCACGGTGGAGGGGTACGCCGCCGTGCCGCCGGGCACATAGACACCGGCCTTTTCAATGGGGGTGTATTTCTGCCCCAGTACAATGCCGGGGCGGTCGTTCATCACAAAATTCTTGTGCACCTGCAGGCGGTGGAACTGCTCGATATTCTCCGCCGCCTGCCGCAGGGTCTCGAGAAAATAGGGGTCCATGCCCGCAAAGGCTTCGTCGATCTCGGCCTGCGTCACCTGTAAATTTTCGATTGCTGCACCGTCAAATTTCAGGGCATAGTCCTTCAGGGCGTCGTCGCCCCGGGCGCGCACGTCCGCAATGATGGCGTCCACCACGTCCTCCACGTTCTTTTCGGCGCGGATGTCCCGGTTCAGAATTTCCTCCGGCTTCAGCTCGTCAAAATTATACAGCCTGATCATTTTTCTTCCTCCTGCTTGTGCAAGGTGTCGCGCAGCTTTTCCAGCATGGTGTCCATCTGCCGGTGCTTGAACTGGTAGCTGGCCTTGTTGGCGATGAACCGCGCCGAGATGGGCATGAACTCGGTGACCACCTGCAGGCCGTTTTCCCGCAGGGTGGTGCCGGTCTCTACGATGTCCACAATGACATCCGAAAGCCCAAGAATGGGTGCCAGCTCAATGGAGCCGTTCAGCTTGATGATATCGATATCCCGCCCCATGGAGGCGTAGTAGCGCTTTGCAATGTTGACGAACTTGGTGGCTACCCGCACCGGGCGGCTGGGGTCGTCCCGGTAGCCCGCCGGGGCAGCTACGCACATCCGGCAGCGGCCAAGGCCGGTGTCCAGCAGTTCGTACACATCGGCGGCGGCCTCGGTCAGGATGTCCTTGCCAACGATGCCCACATCGGCAGCGCCGTGCTCCACATAGATGGCAACATCGCTGGGCTTGACCAGAAAATACCGGATGCCCGCAGCCGGGTTTTCCACCACCAGCTTGCGGGTGGCGTTGTAGTCCTCCGGGCAGCCGTAGCCGATGCCCGCCAGCAAATTGTATACCTTGTCGCCCAGCCGCCCCTTGGGCAGTGCCACGTTCAGCATTACCTTGCCGGTGTCCTGATGCTGCACCGGCGGCATCGCGTTCAGCCGGTCCAACTCGTCCAGATACACCGCAAAGCCGATGGCGCCCGCCCCGGGGGTGAACTTCTGCAGCAGCAGGTCATACCGTCCGCCCTTCAGCAGCGGGCGGGGCAGGGCTTTGAGGTAGCCCTGAAACACAAGGCCGTTGTAGTATTCCATCTCACCGGCTAAGGTCAGGTCTAACCGGATGCTGCCGCCCGCCTGTCCCAGCGTAGGGGCTAAGGCGGTCAGTTCTGCCACGGCGGCGGTCATGGCGGGGTTGCGGCAGAGCGCTGCCGCCTTGGAAAGGGTAGCGGCGTAGCCGCCGGAAAGTTCCAGCACCCCGCACAAAGCGTCTGCCGCCGTTTCGGAAAGCCCCGCAGAAAGCGCAGCGGCGCGCAGCTCGTGGGCGTTTTTCTGCCGCAGCTTTTCCAGCAGCTGCGCCCGGGCGGCTTCCGGCACGCCCAGTGCATCGAACAGGCCGAACAGGTAGCCCATGTGGCTGACTTCCAGCACCCACTCTGCGCCCAGCGCCGCCAGCGACTGCGCCGCCAGACATACCGCCTGCTGCACCTCGGCCTCGCCCACAGCGCCCAGCAGCTCCAGACCCATCTGGGAGATCTCTTTAAAGGTGTGGCTCTCGGCAGAGGGACGGTAGACGTTTTCGTGGTAGTAGTACCGCAGCGTCTCGCCCGGGGCGGGCTGTGCCGTCTTGGCGATGGACAAAGTCACATCCGGCTTGAGCGCCAGCAGACGGCCATCGAGGTCGGTAAAGGTGATGACCTGCTCCGACGACAGAAAGCTGCGGTTCTCCTGATACAGGCTGTACTCCTCGAACCGTCCCATGTGGTACTTGCGGCAGCCTGCCGTCTCGTACAGGCTGCGCAGCGCAAAGGAGGCGCGCTCCTTTGGCTGCAAATGCTCCAGACTGAACTCCATTTCGCTCCCTCGTTTCCTTTCCCGTGTTTCTTTCCCTGCACCGGCACAATTCCGGCGTCTCTATACACAAAAACATCCGGCGCGGCATCCTCCGCGCCATAGAATGAAAGGCTTCTGTCTTTATTTTACTTTATCTGGGTAAAGTTGTAAAGCGTGAAAGTGACGTCTTTTCCATTCTTATCCTACAATTTTTCAGTGCGTTTGTACAGAAAGGCGAAAATTTTTCACCACACCGGCCCTTCCCGTGAAAATGGAGCACCGGAGCGTCCGCAGACGCTCCGGTGCTCCGAAATCATAAATATTCTTTATTGTCCCTTCTCCCCGCAGCCTTGTATTCTGCCATACAAAGGCGTATACTGGGGCAAAAAGGAGGCGTTTGCCATGTGGTTCGTTTACGCGCTGGGGTCTGCGGTGTTTGCTGCCCTTACCTCGATTCTGGCGAAGATCGGCATCGAGGGGGTCAACTCCACCCTTGCCACCGCCATCCGCACGGCGGTGGTGCTGCTGATGAGCTGGGGTATGGTGTTCCTCACCGGCACTCAGACCGGCATTGCGGATATCTCCCGCCGCAGCTGGCTGTTTCTGGTGCTGTCCGGCCTTGCCACCGGCGCAAGCTGGCTGTGCTACTATCACGCCTTGCAGGTGGGTGCAGCGTCCAAGGTAGTGCCCATTGATAAGCTGAGCGTGGTCATCACCCTTGCGCTGGCCTTTGTGGTGCTGCACGAGCCCTTTACCGCCAAAAGCCTCATCGGCTGTGCCCTCATCACCGCCGGCACGCTGTTTATGGTGCTGTAACGATTGGGAATGCGCTCCGCGTTGCTTTGCGCATCAATAGCGGAATTTTATTTTTATATGTAAATCGGGAAAATCTGCGGATTTTCCCGATTTACTTTTTCACGGGGAGGGGTGCAACGGTTGACCGGCAGTTTTCCTCCACGACCCCTCCCGTGAAAATGGGGTTCAGAAACGCCCGCAGGCGTTTCTGAACCCCGAAATTAAAAATAATTTTTCCGCTGAATATGGCTAGAGCGCAGCGGAAGCCATTTTAAATCGTTATCTTCCCGGTGGAGCGTTTACGCCTTCCGGTCGGCACGAAAAAAGCTCCCCCTTTCGGGGGAGCTGGCATCGCGCAGCGATGACTGAGAGGGTTCGTTTTTATTCCTCGCCTTTTTTCAGCATATCCAGTTCCGGCATCAGCTCGGTGCTCACGATGGTAAGCATCTGTTCCAGCTTTGCGCATTCCTCGGGGGTAAAGCGGTGCCGGGCACGCTCCACTACGGTGTGCAGATAAGAGTAGCTGATGTTGTAGTAGTCGATATACTTCTGGGTGGGGCGCAGATGGTACTCCCGCCGGTCGGTGGTGGACTGGATCTTTTCCACATAGCCCTTTTTCACCAGACTGCCGATCTTGTACGCCGCATTGGGGGTGGAGATCTGCATCATGCGGGAGAACTCCGCAATGGTGGGCTCGCCCATGGCCATGATGCCCTCCATGCA
>CAKTAT010000007.1:0-44443 GCA_934532365.1 uncultured Faecalibacterium sp.
GAAGTTAAGCTTACTTGTGCCGAAGATAGTTAGCTGGAAACGGCTTGTGAAAATAGGTAGTCGCCGACTTGAACAGAAAGCTCTGAGATGAAAGTCTCAGGGCTTTTTTGTTGCATAAAAATATGGCATGATTTTTGGTCGAAATGCTAATAGGTCAGGACTTGACAAAAATACTACTATGCAATACAATGTAGATAAGCTACTATGCATTACATACTAGTAGAAAGGAGGACTTATGGAAAACAATGCACAGCTTCTAAAAGGTGTTCTGGAATATTGTGTTCTGAAATTGATTGCGCAGGAGCCGACTTATGGCTATGAGATCGTGATGCACCTAAAGCAGGTCGGATTTTCTGACTTGAGTGAAAGCACGCTCTATCCGCTGCTATTGCGCTTGGAACAGCAGGGAAAGGTTACGGTAGAGCGCAGACCTTCTCCCAAGGGACCAAGCCGAAAATATTACATCGTAACAGAAGAAGGGCGGCAGGCGCTTCTTGAGTTTCGGCAGGATTGGAGCCGACTTTGCCAACTGGTGGAAATAATTTTTAAGGAGGAGCAAGATGAATAAGTATTTTGCATTGCGAAAAACAAACCGGATGCGTACTAAGCTGCTGACCGAAGAAAGTCAGGCACAGCTTAAAGAAGTGATCCGCTATCTTCGACGGGTCAGCTGGGACTTCTGCGGCATTGAACTTGTGCGTAGCGATTTGCTTGATATTGCAATCCAAGCCAATGCAGAAAATCAGGAATTATTTCATACCATCTCGGATGCAAAGACTTTTGTGGATGAGGTCAAGCCCAGCTTGAAAACACTGAGAGCCGGGGATTACTTCTGGTATGTTGCACCGCTGTATTTCTTTTTTGGGTGGGGCATGGAAGGACTGCTGCTCTATCCAATTATTGGAGAGTGGGTCTTTGAGCTTTCGGTAGGCTATCTGATGCAGTTAGCTGTTGCATTGACCGCGTTTTGCATACTGTTCCGCCGGATGATGGAGCAGGTGGGTTTTCCTCCACGGGAACACTGGCTCAAATATATCGCTTGGATGGCGCTATATATCGTAGTGCTGTATGGGACAGGCTGGTTTTTTAACCAAATCGCGGGCAAGCTCGTGTTGCTGCGGCTTCCGATTCTTAGCTATTCAATCTTTTGTCTGCTTCTGGGTGCGGGGCTGTATGCGGTACATTTCTGGAGATATGGAAAAGATTCGCGTTTGAATGCTCGCATATGAAGCAAAAAGTGGTTCCGCTGTACGGTGCATAACAGTGCGACGGAGCCGCATACCTTATTAGGTAGTCGCCGACTTAACAGAAAGCTCTGAGATGAAAGTCTCAGGGCTTTTTTGTTGCGTTAACATAAAAATACATAGCCGCAAATTTGCAGGAAAAAGCGCTTTTATCTCGTGTTAAGAGGTGAAAGCGCTTTAAAATTTTGTAAAAAGGATGCGATTGATCATGAAACGATTCCACCGTCGCTGTTGGCGGCTTTGTATTCTGGCGGCATTGCTTGTGTTGTTGGTGCTGTTTCTGCGGCAGAACGTTCTGCTGGATACAGCCAGCAGACACGCGATCTTACTGGACGCCCAAAGCGGGCAGGTGCTGGCGCAGAAACGTGCCGATGAGCGTGCTGCGCCGGCATCCCTGACAAAAATGATGACCGTACTGCTAGCCATTGAGGCAGAGCCCGACCTGGATAAACAGGTAACACTGCCGGAGGATATTTTCCCGCCCTTACAGACCGAAGGTGCCTCCATGGCGGGCTTTGTACCCGGGGAGACAGTCACGGTGCGGGACCTGCTCTATGGTGCGATGCTGCCCTCTGGCGCAGAATGTTGTGAGGCACTTGCACAGCTGGTAAGCGGCAGCGAAACAAACTTTGCTGCACTGATGAACCAAAAAGCCGCAGAGCTCGGTATGAAGAACACCCATTTTACGAACGTTACCGGCCTGACCGACACCGAGCACTATTCCAGCGCGGCAGATATGGCAAAGCTGTTGCAGGCCGCGCTGCACAATGCGACCTTCCGCACCATTTTTACAGCGGAGCACTACACCACCACAGCGACTGCGCAGCACCCGGAAGGCGTTTCCTTGACCAGCACACTGCTGGGCAAACTGGATGGAACAGAGCTTCCGGCAGGGGCACGGATCGAGGGCGGCAAAACAGGGTATACCGCCGCCGCAGGGCTATGTCTGGCCAGCTTTGCCACTGTGAACGGGAAAGAGTACATCCTTGTTACGCTTGCCGCGCCCGGGGACCATGGAACGGAGCAATACAACATCCGCGATGCAGTGCAGGTGTACCAAAAGCTTGCAGATAAAAAGTAACTGCATAGTATAGGGACCGCCTTGCAAACCGGATATTTCGGCGGTACAATAGAGGCATTCTATCACGGAAAAGGATGTTTGACGATGCGAGACGAAGCCATTGACCTGTGCGGACAGGTGGATTTTACCCGTACCGATGCCATGCCGCTGCTGGAGCGGGATGCACAGTTCCGCTTTGCCTGTGCGGGCTGCGGCAACTGCTGCCGCGGGCGGGAGGATATCGTGCTCTCCGGGTTTGATCTGTGGCGCATTGCTGCCCGGCTGCGTCTGCCGCCGCAGATCGTAGCCCGGGGTTATTGCCGCAGCAGCATTGGCAGAGTGAGCCATTTACCGGTGCTGCGGCTTGCCCCGGTGAAGGAAAACCGCAACAACTGCCCCTTTCTGACCGAAAACCACTGTGCCATCCATGATGCTGAGCCGCTGGTGTGTGCGCTGTATCCGCTGGCGCAGGAGATCAGCCGGGCAGGGGAGGTGCACTACTTTTTACAGCCCACCGGTTGCGGCGGGCAGGTGATCGAGGCAAGGGTGCAGGATTACCTTGCCCGCTACGATGTGCCCGCCCGGGAAGCCATTGATGTGCGCTGGGCGCAGACCTGCATGGCGCTGGAAGATACCGTGGAACAGCTGGAGGCAGTGCTCAGCCCGGTGCTGGTGCGCCGGATGCAGGCTAAACTCTGGCAGGCACTGTATTTTGGCTACGATTATGCGCAGGACTATCTGCCGCAGCTGGAAGCAAACCTGCAAACGCTGGACACGGAACTGCGTAAACTGACGGAGTATCAGAAAAAACGAAATAATGGTTCGAAATAATTGATGGATGACTTTACTTGAATCGATAATTAAGGCCGTTTTCAGGTAAAAGTGGATTGTTTTGCCTGCAATTCTGTGTTATACTTCACGAGTGTAAAGCGAACCTTGCTTGATCCGCTTACAATATCGGCCCGGAGTGCGGCGTCCTGTTGGCTGCAAGGGCCGGAGATAGAGGAGATCATCAATATGCGTAAAATCACTCGTCGTTCCTTCCTGACTGTTGCCGCTGCCTGCGGCGCAGCAGCTGCTCTTTCTGCCTGCGGCGGTTCTTCCTCCGCATCTTCTGCGGCAGCGTCCTCCACGGCCGCTTCTGCATCGGTCGCTGCCGCCTCTAACGGCGAAAAGTTCACCGTTGGCATCTGCCAGCTGGTGCAGCACGCTGCACTGGATGCCGCCACGCAGGGCTTTGAGGATGCTCTGACCGCTTCCTTTGGCGAGAACGTCACCTTCGACTTCCAGAATGCACAGGGCGATTCCGCTACCTGCGCCACCATTGCCAACGGCTTTGTTTCCTCCGGCGTGGCACTGATCATGGCAAATGCTACCCCTGCTCTGCAGGCTGCACAGGCTGCTACCAACACCATCCCCATTCTGGGCACCTCCGTTACCGAGTACGGCGTGGCACTGGGTCTGGATAACTTCTCCGGCACCGTGGGCGGCAATGTTTCCGGTACCTCCGATCTGGCACCGCTGGATCAGCAGGCAGACATGATCGTGGAGTGGATGCCCGAGGTCAAGAAGGTCGGCCTGCTGTACTGCTCTGCCGAGGCTAACAGCCAATATCAGGTAGATGAGGTGCAGAAGTATCTGGAGGCCAAGGGCGTAACTGCTACCCAGTACGCTTTCTCGGATTCCAACGATCTGTCCTCCGTCTGCCAGAAGGCTGCGGACGAGAACGACGCACTTTACGTGCCCACCGATAACACCGTTGCCGCCAATACCGGCATCGTGGACGGCATCTGCCGCCCGGCTAAGAAGCCTGTGTTCGCCGGTGAGGAGGGCATCTGCTCCGGCTGCGGCGTGGCTACCCTGTCCATCAGCTACTACGATCTGGGTTACACCACCGGTGAGATGGCAGTCAAGATCCTGAACGGCGAGAGCGATATCTCCACCATGCCCATCGAGTACACCGATGTGACTAAGAAGTACAATAAGGCTGTCTGCGATGACCTTGGCCTGACCGCACCGGAAGGCTATGTAGAGATCGAAGCCTGATAACAGCAAAACCGGAACAATATAAAAATAGCGGAGAAGAGTGAAATTTCGCTCTTCTCCGCTTTCCCGTATCAAAGCGGGAGATAAAAAAGTGTAACGTTTAGGAGGAAATTGTTTTGGAGATCATTGCAAGACTTGCAAACCTGCCGGGCGCTTTACCGGGTGCCTGTGCACAGGGGCTTATCTGGGGTATCATGGCCATTGGCGTGTACCTGACCTACCGTATTCTGGATGTAGCCGACCTGACCGTGGACGGCAGCTTCGGCACCGGCGGCGCAGTGTGCGTCATGTGCCTGCTTTCCGGCATGAACGTCTGGGCAGCGTTGCTGGTGGCTGTGCTTGCCGGCCTTGCTACCGGCCTTGTCACCGGCCTGCTGCACACCTTTATGGGCATTCCTGCCATTCTGGCCGGCATCCTGACCCAGCTGGCGCTGTATTCCATCAACCTGAAGATCATGGGCAAGGCCAACCAGTCCATCAATGTGGACAAATACGGCCTGCTCATCTCCCTGCGTTGGGTCAAGGAATTTGCCCTGCACAACCCCATCATCATGGTCATCCTTGTTACGGCGGTGGTCATCGGGGTGCTGTACTGGTTCTTCGGTACGGAGTTGGGCTGCGGCATCCGCGCTACCGGCTCTAACCCTGCCATGTCCCGTGCACAGGGCATCAACACCAACTTCAACATCGTGCTGGGTCTGGCCGTCTCCAATGCGCTGGTGGCACTGTCCGGTGCGCTGCTCAGCCAGTATCAGGGCTTTGCAGATGTGGGCATGGGACGCGGTGCTATCGTCATTGGTCTGGCAGCCGTTATCATCGGCGAGGCCGTGTTTGGCCGCATCTTCCACAACTTTGCCCTCAAGCTGGCCTCTGTTTCCATCGGCGCGATCATCTACTATATCGTCATTCAGCTGGTGCTGACGCTGGGCTTTGATGCAAACCTGCTCAAGCTGCTCAGCGCCTCCGTGGTGGCGGTGTTCCTTGCCGTGCCGTACTGGAAGGGCAAATACTTCTCGAAGCCGGTCAAAAAGGCAAAGGAGGACGCAAAAAATGCTTGAGATCCAAAATGTTTCCAAAACCTTCAATGCAGGCACGGTGAACCAGAAGACCGCCCTGAATGGGTTGAACCTGAAGCTGAACGAGGGCGATTTTGTCACCGTTATCGGCGGCAACGGCGCAGGTAAATCCACCATGCTGAATGCAGTGGCCGGTGTGTGGCCGGTGGACGAGGGCAAGATCCTCATCGACGGTGTGGATGTTACCCGCCTGAGCGAGCATCAGCGCGCCGCCTACATTGGCCGAGTGTTTCAGGACCCCATGACCGGCACTGCCGCCACCATGCAGATCGAGGAAAATCTGGCGCTGGCAGCCCGGCGCGGCAAGCGCCGCACCTTGCGCATCGGCATCACCAAGGCAGAGCGGGAGCAGTACCGCGAACTGCTCAAGACCCTTGATCTGGGCCTTGAGGATCGCCTGACCGCCCGCGTGGGACTGCTTTCCGGCGGTCAGCGGCAGGCGCTGACCCTGCTGATGGCTACCATGAACAAGCCGAAGCTCCTGCTGCTCGATGAGCACACTGCCGCACTGGACCCCAAAACGGCACTGAAGGTGCTTACCCTCTCGGCACGCATCGTGGAGGAGAACCACCTGACCACCATGATGATCACCCACAACATGAAGGATGCCATCAAATACGGCAACCGCCTCATCATGATGCACGAGGGTCATATCATCTACGACGTGGCCGGGGAGGAGAAGCAGAAGCTGCACGTTTCCGACCTGCTGGCAAAGTTCCAGATCGCCAGCGGCGGCGAGTTTGCCAACGACCGCATGATCCTATCCTGAAGAGGGAGTGCGATGACAGAACTTTGGAAACGAGCAGCGGCGTTGGTCGTCAGCGCTGCATTGGCCGGTGCGATGCTTCCCAGTGCATTCTCGGAAGAAGCAACGGACGCGGTGGAAGCAAAGCTTACAGCAATGACCTTGCGGGAAAAGGTTGGACAGCTGTTTTGGGTGCGCCCTGAAGCGCTGGACTTTTCACTGAATCCTGAGAAAAAGACGCTGACGCAGACCATGCGGCGGAATCTGGAACAGTATCCGGTGGGCGGGATCGTGGTCTTTAAGAAGAACATTCAGGACGAGGATCAGCTTTCCTCTTTGATCGCGGATTTCCAAAGCGCCTCCAAAATACCGATGATCGTGGCTGTTGATGAAGAGGGCGGCTCGGTGGCTCGGCTGGCAAACCATGAGGCTTTCTCTCTGCCAAAATATAAGAGTGCTCGGGATATTGGAGAAACAGGCAGCCCGGAGCAGGCCCGCCAGATGAGTCAGACCATCGGTGGCTACCTGCGCGCTTACGGGTTCAATCTGGACTTTGCACCGGTTGCGGATGTGGATTCCAACCCAGCAAATCCGGTCATTGGCAGGCGGGCTTTTTCCACCGATGCGCAGCAGACGGCGCAGATGGTAGCCGCTGCAGTGGAGGGCTTCCACGAGGACGGGATGCTTTGCACGGTGAAGCATTTTCCGGGTCATGGCGATACCGGGCAGGACAGCCACTATGGAACGGCGACATCCTACAAGACATGGGAAGAAATGAAGGCAATGGAGATGCTTCCCTTTGAGGCGGGGATCGCCGCCGGGGTCGATGTGGTCATGACGGCGCATATCACGACCCCGAATGCGACCACGGACGGTCTGCCAGCATCGCTGTCCTACACGATGATAACAGAGCGTCTGCGCGGAGAGTTGGGCTTTCAGGGCGTGATCGTAACCGATGCACTGGAAATGGATGCTATCCAAAAACACTTTACGCCGGAGCAAGCGGCGGTGGCTGCGCTTGGCGCAGGTGTGGATGTGCTGCTGATGCCCAGCGACCTGCGCGCGGCCTTTGACGGTGTAGTGCGGGCGGTGGAGGACGGCACGCTTTCAGAAGAATGTCTGAACGAAAGCGTCCGGCGGGTTCTGACCCTCAAACAAAAGGCAGGACTGGAGCTCAGCGGATCGTCTGAAGGAAAGCAGTCTGTACCGGAGGAGACCTCTGATATAAAGTGCAGCTTTGCGAACTGGCTGAAAAAGCTGTGCTATGGGGCTGATACGGCAGCGTAGATCCCCCAAATTAGGTGCAAGAAAACAGGCTCCCCGCCAATGGCAGGGAGCCTGTTGCTATATGCAGCTTACCGCTTGATATCGTAGTTCATGTTCATCAGGTTGCGGATGGTGCTCACATCATCGGTGATGTTGGCATCACCGTGGATGGTGTGTTTGATGGCGCTGCTTGCCACTGCAAAGTTGATCATATCCATGGCCTTGTAGTTGTGCAGCATGGCGTAGATCAGGCCGCTGGCAAAGGCGTCGCCGCCGCCCACGCGGTCCAGAATATTAAAGGTGTACAGCTTGCTCTCGAAGGTGTGACCCTCGTACCACATAAAGGCCTTCAGGCTGTTCTCGCTGCCGCTGTGGGCGTAGCGCACATGGCGGGCGATGCACTTCAGGTTGGGGTAGCGCTCGATAAAGCGCTGGAAGATCTCGTCCTGCTGCTCGTAGCTGGGCTGCAGGGGCACGCCGTCCTTCCAGTCGCCCTTGCTGTGGTCGTTTTCGTCCTTCCACAGGTGGTAGGGCTCAATGCCCAGCAGCACGTCCACATAGGGCAGGCACTCGGTACAGAAGTCCCGTGCTTCCTCCCAGGTCCACAGGGTGGAGCGGAAGTTGCCGTCAAAGCTCACGGTCAGGCCCTTCTTCTTGGCAACTTTCAGCATATCAAGGATCAGACTGCGGCAGTTGGGTGCCAGTGCCGGGGTAATGCCGCTGAGGTGCAGCCAGTCGTAGCCGTCCAGCAGAGCGTCCAGATCCACCTGAGAAAAATCGTACTCGGTAATGGCGCTGTGCTTGCGGTCGTAGATGACCTTGGAAGCGCGGATGCCGTAGCCGGTCTCCAGATAATAAGTACCCAGACGGTTAGAAGGGGTCTCGTCCGGCTCGGTCAGGATCATGGGGGTGCAGTGCACATCGTTGGAGCGCAGCCAGCGCACAGCGCTCTTGCCCAGACTGTTGTTGGGCACTACGCTGAAGAAGGTGCTGTCCACGCCAAGGTTTGCCAGCGCCAGCGCAATGTTGGCTTCGCTGCCGCCGTAGCTGGCCTCAAAGCCGGATGCCATGCGGATCTTTTCGTAGTTCGGCGGGGTCAGGCGCAGCATGATCTCACCACAGGTGATGAACTTCTGGCCATTGGGCTCGCTGCCAAGGATCGGATTGAAATGTTCCATAAAGCTCCTCCTGATGACGTTGCGGGAATCCGCAACTATTAACACATCGTTGTATCCATTATAGTGCGTTCCCGGACAGAATGCAAGCGTTTGCACGCGCAGGCAAGAGAAAATAAACCATAAAATTTGGTAAAGTTGCCGAAAAGGCTGCCCTGCCGCAGCATCACACCCCGGTCAGATCAAAGCTGGGGGTGTATTCCTCCTTGGCGCTGCTCTTCTGCTGCATATAGCCCTGTACAAGTCCCTTGTCCATGGCGTAGTTCACCACCCGGCGGTATTCGTAGGTGGTGATGCGCCGCCCGATGCCGTGCTCTGCGGCCTTGTAGAAGGGGGTGTACTGGCTCATGACGCTGGGCAGAAAGCACCCGGGGTCGGCATCGTTCCACGCGGCCATCTGGTCCAGCACGGCAAAGCTGTCCTCCACATGGCCCGGCAGCGCCAGATGCCGCAGAATGACCCCCTTTTGCAGGATGCCGTCTGCATCGAACACCGGATGCCCCGCCTGCGCCATCATGGCTTCGATGGCGGGCTTTGCCTCGGCAAAATAGTCCGGCGCGGCGGAAAGCTCTGCGGAAAGGGCAGAGGACACATATTTTAGATCAGCCAGCCAGATGTCGATATACCCGCGCCACGCCTCTACGCTTTCCACGGTCTCGTAGCCGCCGGTGTTGCACACAATGGGCAGCCGCAGCCCTTTTGCGCGGGCAATGTCCAGCGCAGCAAGGATCCACGGCTGCCACTGCCCGGGGGTGACCAGATTGATGTTGTGTGCGCCCTGTGCCTGCAAATTTAAAAAGATCTCAGCCAAATGCTCCACGGTGATCTCTTTGCCCAACCCCTCGGCGCTGATGGGATAGTTCTGGCAGAAGCAGCACTTGAGGGTGCAGCCGGAAAAGAACACCGTGCCGCTGCCCCGTGTGCCGCTGATGCAGGGCTCCTCCCAGTGGTGCAGGGCAGCGCGGGCAGCCTTTAAGGTAGCGCCCGCCCCACAGAAGCCGGTGCGCCCGGCGGCACGGTTTGCACCGCAGCGGCGGGGGCAGAGGGTGCAGCGAGAGGGAACAGAAATGGTTTTCGGCATAATATCCAAAGTCCCTTCCTTAAAATTTTCGGATTCATTCGTATTCAGTATACCACTTTTGGTGCCATTCGTGCTATACTGAAATACAGAGAAACGATAATACAAAAAACGCAACATCTTTGCAGGGCAAGGAATGCGTTATGATGGAGGAGACCATGCGCACCGAAACCGATGAGATCCGCGATAATCTGAAATATCTGACCCTGCTGGCCAGAGATTACCCCTCGCAGGCGGCGGCCGCCAGCGAGATCATCAGCAATCAGGCGCTGCTCAAGCTGCCCAAGGGCACCGAGCACTTCATGAGCGATCTGCACGGCGAGAACGAGGCCTTTGTGCACATTTTGAACTCTGCCTCCGGCGTCATCCGGGAAAAGGTGGATGCCGTGCTGGGCGATACCATGCCGGAAGCAGCCCGTGCCGAGCTTGCTACCCTGATCTACTATCCCACCGAAAAGCTGCCCCAACTCAAGGCACGCTGCACCACCGAGGATGCGCTGGAGCAGTGGTACACCCAGACCCTTCTCCAGCTGATCGACATCTGCCGTCTGGTGTCCTCAAAGCACACCCGCGACCATGTGCGCAACTGTCTGCCCTCCAGCTGCGGCTATATTCTGGACGAACTGCTCCATGCCCACTTTGAGGATCACGATAAAGATCTGTACTACGGCCAGATCGTGGGCAGCATCATCGAGAACGGCCGCGCCGACCGCTTTATCGTGCGGCTGTGTGAGCTGATCAAGCATCTGGCAGTGGATAAGCTGCATATCGTGGGCGACCTGTTTGACCGCGGGCCCCGCCCGGACATTATTCTGGATCTGTTGATGCGCCACCATAACGTGGATATCCAGTGGGGCAACCATGACGTGGTATGGATGGGTGCTGCCGCCGGCAGTCCTATCTGCATTTGCACCGTACTTAAAACCACGCTTGCCTACCATAACCACGGGATGCTGGAGGACTGCTACGGCATCAACCTGCGGCACTTGCAGCGCATGGCGGAGCAGTTCTACGGCGAGGATGATCTTTCCATCTGGATGCCCCACACGGACGCCGCCCGCGGCCCCTATACGGAGGGAATGCTCCACCGCTGCGCCGTGATGCACAAGGCCATCTCCATCCTCATGTTCAAGCTGGAATGTCAGGTTATCGACCGCAACCCGGATTTCCAGATGCAGGGGCGGGACTATCTGCGCCGCATCGACTGGAACGCCCACACCGTGCAGGTAGGGGAGGAGTGCTATCCTTTGCGGGACACCTCCTTTCCCACGGTAGATCCGGCAGACCCCGCAAAGCTGAACCCGGACGAGCAGCTGGTACTGCACAAGCTGGTGCAGTCCTTCCGGCAGAGCGAGA
The DNA here is from genome assembly GCA_934532365.1 of uncultured Faecalibacterium sp. Lineage (GTDB taxonomy): Bacteria > Bacillota > Clostridia > Oscillospirales > Ruminococcaceae > Faecalibacterium. The sequence continues at coordinate 11,047 of CAKTAT010000007.1, forward strand.
AATTACAACAGCATATTGAATTTTTGTATGCCAAGGGCAGCGTGTACCACATTGAAAACGGCAATCTGCTCTACCACGGCGCTGTGCCCATGAACACGAAGGGCGGCTTTGCAGTGGAGCACTTCGAGGGACGCCGCTACTCCGGCCGTGCCCTGATGGATTACTGCGACGCCCGCGCCCGCCGTGGCTACTACGGGGCAGAGGGCAGCGCCGCCCGCCAGAGCGGACAGGATTTTCTGTGGTATCTGTGGTGCGGCAAGCTTTCGCCCCTGTTTGGCCGCAGCGCCATGACCACCTTCGAGCGGATGTATATTGCCGACCCCGCCACCCATACGGAGGTCAAGGACCCCTATTATAGCTGGTATAACGATGAAGCCGCCTGCCGCCGGATTCTGGCAGAGTTCGGCCTGCCAGGCACGAGCCATATCGTCAACGGCCATGTGCCGGTGCAGGAGAAAAACGGCGAGAGCCCCATCAAGGGCGGGGGACGGCTGGTGGTAATCGACGGTGGGTTCTGCCGCGCCTACCACGAAAAGACCGGCATTGCCGGGTATACGCTGGTGTATTCTAGCCGCACCATGTCCCTGCGCACCCATCAGCCCTTTGAAAGTGCAGAAAAGGCAGTGCGGGAGAACTTGGATATCCTGTCCCAGAAGAACATTCTGGAGACCGAAAATCATCGCATCCTCGTGGAAGATACGGACGAGGGCGAGGTGCTGCGGGAGCGCGTGCATGACCTGAAGCAGCTGGTAACGGCCTATCAGCTGGGCTGGATCCCGGAGGCGCGGTGCGAGGATCACGTTTGGTGATATCGCCAAAGGGCAAAAATTGGGTCAGCATCTGGTCAAAATTGATGAAAAACCCAATAAAATTTTGGGATATCTGCGTTGAATCTGGGCAAAACAGAAAATAATGAAACAGATACAAATCGGGCTTTGCTTTTTTGTGGAAGTAGTGTATAATAGGATAGTTATAAATCTGCCCCGGTGTTGGTGAATCTGTACACCCCGGCGGTACAAGTAACGAGATGGAATGCTTTCAGTAGCCTTAACAGGCCTGTGGCACAGGCCTTTGACAAGGAGATCATAAAAGTGGAGAAATTTGTTATTACCGGCGGTAAGCCCCTGCACGGAGAAGTGACCATTTCCGGCGCAAAAAATGCGGCTGTGGGTATTTTGCCTGCCACCATTCTGGCAGCGGATGTCTGCGTGATCGAAAATCTGCCCGATATCAGCGATGTGTCGGTCAGCCTCAAAATTCTGAGCACCCTTGGTGCACAGGTGAAGATGCTCAACCGCAACACCTACGAGATCGATACGCGGCATCTGGTCACCACCAATGTCCCGGACGATCTGTCCCGCCAGATGCGCGCCAGCTACTACTTCCTCGGCGCGCTGCTCTCCCGCTTCGGCAAGGCACAGGTGGCCATGCCCGGCGGTTGCAATTTGGGCCCCCGCCCCATCGACCAGCACCTGAAGGTGTTCAGCGCGCTGGGCGCAGAGGACAGCGTGGACTACGGCATGATCACCGTGCGCACCAAGCAGGAGCTGACTGGTGCCCATATCTTCTTTGATAAGGTCAGCGTGGGCGCAACCATGAACGGTATGCTCTCTGCAGTCATGGCCAAGGGTCAGACCATTCTGGAAAACTGCGCCAAGGAGCCCCATGTGGTGGATCTGGCAAACTTTTTGAATATGTGCGGCGCAGATGTGCGCGGTGCCGGTACCGATGTCATCAAGGTGCGCGGCGTGGAAAAGATGCACGGCTGCACTTACAGCATCATCCCGGATCAGATCGAAGCCGGCAGCTATATGGTGGCTGCAGCTGCCACCGGCGGCGATGTGCTCATCAAGAACGTCACCCCCAAGCACCTGGAGCCCATCACGGCAAAGCTGCGCCGCGCTGGGATCACTGTGGAAGAATTTGACGATGCAGTGCGGGTATCCCGTACCGGCGATATTCTGCCGCTAAAGATCAACACCATGCCGCACCCCGGCTTCCCCACCGATATGCAGCCCCTGATGGGTGTGCTGCTGAGCGTGGCCAAGGGCACCAGCACCATCACCGAGAGCGTGTGGGACAACCGCTTCCGCTATGTGGACGAGCTGCGCAAGATGGGTGCCAGCGTGCAGGTGGACGGTCAGGTGGCCGTATTTGAGGGTGTGGAAAAGCTCAGCCCCGCACCGCTGCGCGCCTCCGACCTGCGTGCCGGTGCCGCCATGGTGGTGGCCGCTCTGATGGCCGACGGCACCAGCGAGATCGAGGAGATCGGTCATATCGAGCGCGGCTACGAGAATATCGTGGAAAAGCTGCGCGGTCTGGGCGCAGAGATCAGCAAGGTGGAGCGGGTGCCCGCTGCACTGGAACAGGCCCTGTAACACAAACAAAAAACAAACAGCCTGCCGTAAGTTCTGTGCGGCGGGCTGTTTTCAGGTTTTAACATAAGAGGTTTTCATGGCAGAGTTCATTTCATTGTATTCCGGCTCCTCCGGCAACAGCAGCGTGGTGCGCTGCGGTGCGCAGTACCTCATCGTGGATATGGGCAAGGGGGTGCGCACCACCACGGCAGCGCTCAAATCGCTGGGGCTTGCCATCAGCGATTGTGCGGGCATCCTTGTCACCCATGAGCACAGCGACCACGTCAAGGGGCTTTCCACCTTCCTGAAAAAGAACCCGCTGCCGGTGTACGGCGCAGCAGCTACGCTGGATTTTCTGGACGCCAACGATATCGTGCCCGCCAACTGTGAATTGAACACGCTGGAGGGCAGGGAAGAGGACATCGGCTGCTTTGGGGTGCAGTCCTTTCCCACCAGCCACGATGTGCCCTGCGTGGGCTACCGCATCCACACCCCGGACGATAAGACCATGACCATCGCCACCGACCTTGGTACCCTGACCCCGCCGGTGCACGAGGCGCTTTCCGGCTGCGACCTTGTGGCGCTGGAAAGCAACTACGACCTGCATATGCTGCGCAGCGGGCCCTACCCCTACTATCTGCGCGCCCGCATCGAGAGTGTGCGGGGACACCTTTCTAACGATGAGTGCTCCGCAAAGCTTCTGGAGCTCATTCAGAGCGGCTGCAAAAGGTTTGCCCTGTGCCATCTTTCGCAGGAAAATAACACGCCCAGCCTTGCCTTACAGACCGTGTTCACCACCTTGGGCGCAGCCGGTGTCGTGCCGGAAAAGGACTGCATCGTGCAGGCACAACGCCGCAACGAGGTAAGCCCTGCATTAGAGTTCTGATTTGCCACAAAATAAAGCCATCTGCAACAGCTGATTCCAAGGGTTTCAAACCCCGGTCATGCTGCGGCAGATGGCTTTTTCTTTGCGCGGCGTTGCGCGCTTATTTTGCGATTACTTCTCTCAAAAGATGTATAACTCCGGCAGAAATAAAACGATTTATTCTGCGGCTTTCTGCACCCGGATATCACTGCCCAGAAATTGAATCTGTACAAAGGCCGCAAGGCGGCTGGAGATCTTTTCTGTATACAGCTTTTCCAGCAGCGCACCGTCCGTGATGTTGGTGGTGACGATGGTGGGCAGCTTTGCGCCCAAGCGGTTATTCAGCAGGCTGTACAAGTTCGTCAGGAAGAAGCTGGAATTGAACTCGGTGCCCAGATCGTCCAAAATCAGCAGATCCGCGTTGCAGGCAGTCTGGAACAAAGTCTCCTCCTCGCCGCCGGGGTCTGTGCCGAAATGCAGAGCCTCCAGCTTGCCGAAAAAGTCCGGGCAGGAGACATAGATCACATCGTAGTTCTGCCGCAGCACCTCCCCGGCAATGGCAAGGGCAGCGTGGGTCTTGCCCAGCCCTGCGTTGCCCACCAGCAGCAGGCTTTCGCGGGTGGCAGGGGAGAAGTCTGCTGCGTAATCCCGCAGGTCGGCCAGAACCTCGGCCATGTAGCTGCGCACGCTCTCACCCAGCGTCTTGTCCATGGTGTTGGGGTAGTAGTCCAGCTGCATGGTGTCAAAGCTGGAGACGGACAGGCTGGAAAGCTCTTCAATCTCCTTTCGGCGCAGCTGCTGCATCACCCGGCGCACACAGTCGCAGGTGCGGCCGTCCACTGCGCCGGTGTCCTCGCACCGCTTGCAGGTGAACTTCGGTTCCAGCGCATCCGCAGGGCGTCCGCTCTCAGCCAGCAGGGCAGTCAGCTTCTGCTTTGCCGCCGCAAGGGCAGCAGCGGTCTCGGTACGGTCCTTGCCGGAGGCTCCGGCAATGGCGCAGCGGATGCCCCGCACCCGCACCTCCTCTTCGGCATGGCGCAGCCCGGGAATGGCGGCCTCGGCCTCGGCCTGTGCATCCTGCGCCAAGGCGCGGGCGGTCTGCCGCCGCATGGCTACAGTGCGCAATGCCTGCTGATACAATTCGTTTTTGGTACGCATAAAGGCTCCTTACTCCGGCTTCTTGATAAGAGAACGGCGGCGGGTGGCGTTTTTCAGAATATCGTTTCCGCTGGGTGCAGCGCGGTCCACCCGGATATTCCGGCTTGCCCCGGCTGCGGCCACCGGGCCGCGCACATCGTGGATGTTGCGCAGCCCCTTGGCGTTCCATGTTTTAAGGATGCTGTTCCAGTACCACAGATCCCGCTTGGGGCCGGCCTGTACGGCGGCTTCCTGCACCATGGCGTCATCGTAGCCGTACACCTCGTACCAGCGTGCAATGGCCTTGCGCCCGCCCAGCGTCAGCTCCTCGGGGGGGATCTGCAGCAGGCTGCTGACGTACTCCTCGCGGCTCTGGCGCAGTGCCAGCAGCTTTAAGTGGGCGTCGGCCTGCTCGCCGGTTTCCACGCCCTCGGCACGCCAAACCTTCAGCTCGTGAGTAACAGCAGCCATGGTGCGCTTGCCCCGGCTGGCTACATAGGCTACGCAGAGCATCACGGTCTCGGGTGCAAAGCCCTCCTGCACATACAGGTTCACCAGCTTTTCCATCTCGGTGTGGGTCAGCGGACGGGCAAAGCTGGTCTGCCCGCAGTCGATCAGGCTGGAGATCATGGGGTCGGTGCGGCTGGCAGCGGCGATCTCCGCCCAGCGCATGGGGGCGGGGGCGCTGGGCTCTGCCCCCGGCGCAGCGTTTTCCTCGTAGCGCTCCAAAAGCCCCGCACCTGCCCAGAACGCCAGCGCACTCTCCGCGCTGATGCGGCTGCGCAGCTTGAGGTCAGCGCAGAGCTTGTCCGGGTCGGTTACGCCGGTGGCCAGCACATACAGCGCCACCCGCACATTGTATTCTTCGGCAATGCCCAGCTTGGAGAACACCAGCTGCGGCACGGCGATGGTATCGCCTTTCAGTTCCTTCAAACGGTAGATCATGGTTTCCTCGTTCGGTTTATTCGTTGGCGGTATCCGGCTCGGCAGGCGGCTCCCAAGGGTCGCAGTCCATCATGTCCGGGCAGTTGTTCCAGCGCTCCGGCTCGGCATCGTAGGCGTCCTTCAGATACTGCGCGGCGGCGGCACGCCCTTCGTCCGTAAGCGGAAATACCTCCCGGCGGCGCAGGGCGGGGTCGGTCTTGTCGATCGTCCAGGGCGCGGGCCAGTAGTCCACGGTGAGGATTTTCTCCTCCTTGGTGGCATCCGCACCGCCGTCCGGGTCTGGCACGGTGCGCTTGCCCGGCGTAAGCCGGTAGCGCAGTCCGGCTTCGTTGCCGCTGTAATCATTCTTGCACAAAAAGTAGTGCAGCAGGGGAACAAAGATCATGGTGCAGCTTGTCCTTTCCGGCAAAAGGCGCAGCCTTTTGCACAATCAATTCTATTATAAAGCAGCCGAGCTAAAATGCAACAACTTTTTATGAAACACCCCGCAAAAGCTGCCCCGCTTACAAGAAATCCGGCCTTGACAGTGCAGCAGAAATATGGTAAAATATTGCCTGTTGCAGCAGATGTGCAATGTGCTACTGTGGCTCAGCTGGTAGAGCAGCTCACTCGTAATGAGCAGGTCGCCTGTTCGAATCAGGTCAGTAGCTCCAAAGGAAAACCCCCGAAAGTTGGCTTGTGAAGCCGATTTTCGGGGGTTTTGTTTGTGCGCAAAGCCAAAAGCCGCCGCACCCTGCCCGGAAAACTCCGGCAGCAGAATGCGGCGGCATATTGTTCCAAAAACTTACTTGGAGATTTTCTGCCCAATCCAAATGCAGATGCAGGCACCGATCACCGAGATGGCAAAGGAAGAAAAGCTGCCGGAGGCGTGGATGCCCAGCAGGCCGAACAGAAACTCGCCCACAAAGCTGCCCAGCACGCCCATCAGGATGTTGCGGCCAAGGGAAGTTTCCGTGCCCATAAAGCGCCCGGCCAGATATCCGGCCAGTGCACCCACCAATACGCCCACAAAAAGGGAAGCCAGTACGCCCACCAGCGTCAGCAGGCCGGTCAGGCAGCCCACAAGTACGCACAGCAAGGCAACGATGAGCAAAATCGTTAAAGTGATCATAGGTTATACCTCCTTAAAAATCACGGCTCTGCCTGCTGCCCGGCGGTTTCGCGGGCGGTGCGGCAGATGTCTTTCAAACAGCATTTTTCGCATTCCGGCTTGCGGGCATTGCACACCGCACGGCCGTGCATCACAAAGCGGTGGCAAAGGTCGCTGCCTTCCTTCGGCGGAATGATCTTCCACAAGGCCATCTCCACCTTCTGCGGCTCCTTGATGCTGTCTACAAGGCCGATTTTATTGCACAGCCGGATGCAGTGGGTATCGGTAACGATGGCGGGCTTGCCGAACACATCCCCCATGATGAGGTTTGCACTCTTGCGCCCCACGCCGGGCAGGGCGAGCAATGCCTCAAAGGTGTCTGGCACCCGGCAGTCGTACTTGTCCCGCAGCATCCGCATACAGGCCGAGATGTCCCGCGCCTTGGAGTGTCCCAGCCCGCAGGGCTTGACGATGGCTTCAATGTCCTCCGGCTCGGCAGCAGCCAGCGCCGCCACACTGGGGTATTTTGCAAACAAATCCTCCACAACAATGTTCACCCTGGCATCTGTGCACTGGGCGGCCAGCCGCACGCTGACCAGCAGCTGCCATGCGTGGTCGTAGTCCAGCGTGCACCCTGCATCTGGGTATTCGGCCTTGAGACGCCGGATGACCTCCAGCGCCAGCGCTTTTTTTGCGGTAAGGTCCTCCGGGACCTTTTTTCGTACCGGCATGGGACAAACCTCCTTTGAAAGGGAATACCTGAATCATACCATGTTTGACAGGATTTGTAAATGTTTGCAGGGCATTATCTGAGAATGATTTTCAGAAAAGCCCTTGTCCTCCTTTTCTAAATGCGTTATACTATATAAAAAGTGCCTTGCGGGCAGGGAAGGAGAAACCACTATGAATGAACCACTTGCGCAGCGCCTGCGTCCCAAAACGCTGGCGGATGTGTGCGGGCAGCAGCATCTGCTGGCGCCGGGGCGGGTGTTCCGCCGCACCATCGAGAGCGGGCACATTCCCAATATGATCTTTTACGGTCCCTCTGGCACCGGAAAGACCACGGTGGCACGCATCATTGCCGAGAACAGCGGCATGACCCTGCACAAGCTCAACGGCACCTCCTGCGGCACCGGAGATATCAAGGCGGTGCTCAAGGATATCGGCACGCTGGCAGCGGCGGGCGGCATTCTGCTGTATCTGGACGAGATCCAGTACCTGAACAAAAAGCAGCAGCAGAGCCTGTTGGAGTGCATCGAGGACGGCAGCGTCACCCTGATCGCCTCTACCACCGAGAACCCCTATTTCTACATCTATAACGCGCTGCTTTCCCGCTGCACGGTGTTTGAGTTTAAGTCCCTTGCCGCAGCGGATGTGGAGCGCGGGGTGCGCAACGCCGTGCAGCGCCTTTCCGAGGGGGAGCAGGTGCCGGTGTGCATGGACGAGGACGCCTGTGCCTATCTGGCCGAAAGCGCCGGCGGCGATCTGCGCAAGGCACTGGGCTGTCTGGACTTTGCGGTCACGGCAGCACCGGTGGAAAACGGAGAAAAGCGCATTACTCTGGATATGATCCGGCAGGTCACCCGCCGCACCGCCATGCGCTACGACCGGGAGGGCGATGACCACTACGACATCGTTTCCGCCTACCAGAAGTCCATGCGCGGCTCCGACCCGGACGCGGCGCTGCACTATCTGGCACGCCTATTGGAGGCGGGAGACCTGCCCTCTGCCTGCCGCCGCCTGATGGTGTGCGCCTGCGAGGATGTGGGGCTTGCCTACCCGCAGATCATCCCCATCGTCAAGGCGGCGGTGGATGCCGCCAACATGGTGGGCCTGCCGGAGGCGCGTCTGCCCCTTGCGGATGCGGTCATTCTGGTGGCCACCAGCCCCAAATCCAACAGCGCCCACGACGCCATCAACGCAGCCATTGCGGACGTACAGGCCGGGCGCACCGGCCCCATCCCGCGCCAGCTGCAAAACAAGCACTTTGACGGCGAGGATGCGCTGGTAAAGGGGCAGAACTACAAATATGCCCACAGCTACGCAAACCACTGGGTGCAGCAGCAGTACCTGCCGGATGTGCTGAAGGATACCAAATACTACACCTTTGGCGACAACAAGACCGAGCAGGCCGCCCGGGCGTACTGGGCAAAGATCAAAGGGGAAGAAAACGTCTGAACCGTGTAAAAAAGGAGGATGGATATGCGCTACTCAAAACAGCGGGAGCTTGTCATGCAGACGGTGGAGCGGCTGTGCGACCACCCGACTGCGGAGGAAATCTACGATAAAGCCGCACAGGAGTGTCCGAACCTGAGCCTTGGCACCGTGTACCGCAACCTGAACAGTCTGGTGGAGGCCGGGCGGGTGCGCCGGGTGTCCATTCCCGGCAAGGCCGACCGTTTTGACCACACCCTGCCGTGGCACAGCCATTTGTACTGCACCGTCTGCGGCGGCGTGACCGATGCAGATGTGGACGGAAAACAGGTGATGGAGCTGGTCAAAAACCAGAAGGGCAGGGTGCAGGATTGCGCCGTGGTGCTGCTGGGCGTGTGCGAAGAGTGCTGCCGCAGGCAGGATGCAGAGGCCGCAGCGGCTAAACAGGCATAAAATTTGCGTGTTTCCTCTTGCCCGCAGCGGCCAAACAGGGTATACTAAAGAGTGTCTTTTATAGAATGGCAGAAAATAGAGTTTCGCCGCACGGGGCTACCCTGCCCGGCGGAGAAGGATGGTTTTTTTGGAATACATTAACTTTGAACATAATACCGTTGCCGCCGAGCTGGTGCGGCAGACCTACGACACCCCGCCGCTGGCCTTTGTGCACAGCTATGGCTGTCAGCAGAACGTCAACGATGGTGAGCGCATCAAGGGTGTGCTGGTGGATATCGGCTACGGCCTGTGCGATAAGCCGGAGGATGCCGACCTGATCCTGTTCAACACCTGCGCTGTGCGTGAGCACGCCGAGCAGCGGGTGTTCGGCAACGTGGGTGCACTGAAGGGCCTGAAGGAAAAAAAGCCCGGCCTCATCATCGGCCTGTGCGGCTGCATGGCCAACCAGAAGCATGTTGTGGAAAAGCTGCGCAAGAGCTACCCCTATGTGGATCTGGTGTTCGGCGTGGACGGCATCGATACCCTGCCGCAGCTGGTTGCCCAGAAGCTGCAAAAGCATAAGCGGGTGCTGCTGGACCCCGCACAACGTCCGGTCATCGTGGAGAACATCCCCATCCGGCGCGAGAGCGAGTTCCGCGCATGGCTGCCCATCATGTACGGCTGCGATAACTTCTGCACCTACTGCATCGTGCCCTACGTCCGCGGCCGCGAGAAGAGCCGCAAGCCCGGCGATATCCTTGCGGAGTTCCGCAGCCTTGTGGAAGCGGGCTATAAGGAGATCACCCTGCTGGGTCAGAACGTGAACAGCTACGGCAAGGGACTGGAGGAGCAGATCGATTTCTCCGACCTGCTCAACCTGATGTGCACCGTGCCCGGCGATTACCACATCCGCTTTATGACCAGCCACCCCAAGGATGCCAGCCATAAGCTCATTGATACTATTGCTGCCCAGCCGAAGCTGTGCAAGCACCTGCATCTGCCGGTGCAGTGCGGCTCCGACCGGCTTTTGCAGCAGATGAACCGCCACTATACGGTGGAGCAGTATCTGGAGCTCATCGACTACGCCCGCAAGACCGTGCCCGGCATCACCTTCTCCAGCGATATCATCGTGGGCTTCCCCGGCGAGACCGAGGAGGACTTTGTAAAAACGCTGGAGCTGGTGCGCAAGGTGGGCTATATGCAGCTGTTCACCTTTATCTATTCCAAGCGTACCGGCACCAAGGCTGCCGAAATGCCGGACCCCACCCCCCGCAAGGAAAAGACCGACCGCATGACCCGCCTGCTGGCAACGCAGGACGAGATCGCCATGGCGCTGGTCAAGGCGCAGGTAGGGCAGACCGTCCGGGTGCTGGTGGAGGGCTTTGGCCGCAACGAGGGCACCCTTTCCGGCCGGTTGGACAACAACCTGACCGTGGAGTTTGCCGCCGACCCGGCACTGCTGGGCAGCTATGCGACCGTACATCTTACCGGTGCCCGCGCCACCGTGCTGCTGGGCGAGGTGGAAGCATAAAAACGTGATTCCGGGGCAAACTGCCCCAGAAAGAATAAAAACAACAAGGAGAACCCAATCATGGATTGCATTGATCTTTTCAAGCGTGCCGCTATGGCACTGCAGACCGACCCCCGCTACGTCATTCTGGATCAGGCCCGCAAGGCAAACGATAAGGATGAGGAGCTGCAGAACCTGATCGGCGAGTTTAATCTGGCTCGTATGGATCTGAACAACGAGATCGGCAAGAACGAGCGCGACGACGCCCGCATCGCTGAGCTGAACGAGAAGGTGAACAGCCTTTACGGCCAGATCATGGGCAACGAGGGCATGGTGGCATACAACGAGGCCAAGCGCGAGTGCGAGAATCTGGTCAACTATATCGACGCCATCATCAACACCGCCATGAACGGCGGCGACCCCATGACCGTGCAGGAGCCTTCTGCCTCCTGCACCGGCAGCTGCTCTACCTGCGGCGGCTGCCACTGAGCAGAGTTTTCATCGGAACGCGGCTGTGCAACACAGACCGCGTTTTGTTTGCACCGGCGGTTACAGCCCGCAAACCGGCTGACGGAACCATACAAGGGAAAGAGGAAAAACCATGGCAGAGCTTTCGCCCATGATGCAGCAGTATCTTGATATCAAAAACCAACATAAGGACGAAATTCTTTTTTACCGCATCGGCGATTTTTACGAGATGTTCTTCGACGATGCCGTCACGGCCTCCCGGGAGCTGGATCTTACCCTTACCGGCAAGCAGTGCGGCCTTGCGGAGCGCGCCCCCATGTGCGGCGTGCCCTTCCACAGCTACGAGGGCTATGTGGCGCGCCTGATCGCCAAGGGGTATAAGGTGGCCATCTGCGAGCAGGTGGAAGACCCTGCCAAGGCCAAGGGGCTTGTCAAGCGGGACATCATCCGTGTGGTCACCCCCGGTACGGTCATTGAAAGTAGTATGCTGCAGGACGACCGCAACAACTACATTGCCAGCCTGTACCTCAAGGGCAAAAAGGCGGGCTTGTGCTTTGCGGATGTTTCCACCGGTACGGCGCATATCACCGAACTGACAGCGGATAAGATCGCCCCGGCGGTCATTACCGAACTGTGCCGCTACCACCCCAGCGAGGTGCTGCTGAACCCCGGCCTGCTGGACTGTCGCGAGGTGACCGCTTACATCAAAAAGAACATGAACTGTTCGGTGGAACTGGTCGAGGACGAGCGCTATGCGCCGGGGCTGGTGGCCTCCGCGCTGGAAGAGCAGTTTGGCCGCGACTGGCCGCAGACCACCGGCATAGCCGCCGAGGGTCTGGTACGCTTTGCCATGGCCGCATTGCTGGAATATCTGCACGATACCCAGATCAAGGGCGTAGAGCGGCTAAAGACCGTTATTACTTACAACGAAGCCCAGTTCATGCGGCTTTCGCCGGTCACCCGGGCAAACCTTGAGCTGACCGAGACCCTGCGCGGGCGCGAAAAGCGCGGCACCCTGCTGTGGGTGCTGGATAAGACCAGCACCGCCATGGGCAAGCGGATGCTGCGCAGCTGGATCGAGCAGCCGCTTATTTCCAGCCAGCTCATCAACCAACGTCTGAACGCCGTGGAGGCGCTGGTGCGCCAGACCATGGTGCGCGGCGACCTGATTGAGGAATTACACTACATCGCGGATCTGGAGCGCCTGATGACCCGCACGGTGTACGGCTCTGCCACCCCCAAGGAGATCTATACCCTTGCCCAGACCTGTGACCGTCTGCCCGGCCTGCGCAAGCAGGCAGAGGGCTGCAGCTGCCCGGAACTTTCTGAACTTGCTGCCGGCATCGACCCGCTAGAGGATATCAAGGCACGCATTTATGCCGCAGTAGACCCGGACGCGCCCTCCACCCTCAAGGATGGCGGCGTCATTGCCAAGGGTTACCATGCCGAGGTGGACGAGCTGCGCTCCATCCGGGATAACACCAAGGGGGTGCTGGCGCAGCTGGAAGCCCGTCTGCGGCAGGAGACCGGAATCCCTAAACTGAAAATCGGCTATAACCATGTGTTTGGCTACTTCATCGAGGTGAGCAACTCCTACAAAAACCTTGTGCCGGAGACCTATATCCGCAAGCAGACCCTCACCTCCGGCGAGCGGTACATTACGCAGGAGCTGAAGGAGCTGGAAAGCAAAATTCTTGGCGCACACGAGCGGCTCATCTCGCTGGAGCGCCGCCTGTTTGACGAATTGCTGGAAAGCATTGGTGCCCAGCTGGACCGTATCCAGCGCACCGCCAACGCCATTGCACAGCTGGATGTGTTGGCGGCGCTGGCACAGGTGGCTGCGGAAAATAACTACTGCCGCCCCGTGGTGGACGACAGCGATGTGCTGACCATCACCGAGGGGCGTCACCCCGTGGTGGAGCAGGTGCTCAAGGGCAGTATGTTCGTGCCTAACGATACCACCCTCAATTGCACTACCGACCGCTGCCTCATCATTACCGGCCCCAACATGGCGGGTAAATCCACCTATATGCGTCAGAATGCCCTCATTGCCCTGATGGCGCAGATCGGCTCCTTTGTGCCGGCAGCCAGCTGTCATGTGGGTGTGGTGGATGCTATTTTCACCCGCATCGGCGCCTCGGACGACCTTGCCGCAGGCCAGTCCACCTTTATGGTGGAGATGACCGAGGTGGCGGAGATCCTGAAAAACGCCACCGCCAAAAGCCTTGTGGTGCTGGACGAGATCGGCCGCGGCACCTCCACCTTTGACGGCATGAGCATTGCCCGCGCCGTGGTGGAGCATATCGCAGACCCCGCCAAGGGGCTGGGCTGCAAGACCCTGTTCGCCACCCACTACCACGAGCTGACCGAACTGGAAGGCACCGTGGAGGGCGTAAAAAACTACAACATCGCGGTCAAAAAGCGCGGCGAGGACATCACCTTCCTGCGGCGCATCGTGCGCGGCCCCGCCGATGACAGTTACGGCATCGAGGTGGCAAAGCTGGCCGGTCTGCCCGGCAGCGTGACCCGCCGCGCCCACGAGGTGCTGCGCACGCTGGAGGCCTCTGCTCCCAAAAACAAGGTAGAGCAGATGGATTTTGATGCCTTGCAGGAGTACAATTCCCCGGCAGTGCCCAGCGAAATGATGGAAAAGCTGGAGGCCGTGGATGTGGAAACGCTTACTCCCATTGAAGCACTGAACTTTTTGTACGAGCTGAAAAAGACCCTCAAGGGCAGCCTGAACGGCTGACCGTAAAAATCAACCACAGGGGAGGGAAAGACTATGGCAGTCATCCATGTTCTGGATAAGCATACCGCTGAGCTGATCGCCGCCGGTGAGGTGGTGGAGCGCCCGGCGTCGGTGGTCAAGGAGCTTTTGGAAAACTCTATTGACGCCGGTGCAACGCAGGTCACTGTAAGCATCGAGTCCGGCGGCGTAAAGCTGATCGAGATCAGCGATAACGGCACCGGCATTGATGCCGAGTATATCCCGACGGCCTTCATCCGCCACGCCACCAGCAAAATTGAAAAACCGGACGACCTGAACAGCATCCACACACTGGGCTTCCGCGGCGAAGCACTGGCTTCCATTGCCAGCGTGGCGCGGGTAGAGCTGCTCACCCGCACCGAGGTGGACGAGTTTGCCACCTGCTACCGCATCGCCGGCGGCGAGGAGCAGGGCAGGGAACCTGCCGCCCGCGCCGTGGGCACCACCATCCGGGTGCAGGATCTGTTCTACAACACCCCCGCCCGCATGAAGTTCCTCAAAAAGGACTCCAGCGAGGGCACCTTTGTGGCAGATAACGTAGGTCATGTGGCGCTCAGCCACCCGGAGGTCAGCGTCAAATTCATCCGGGAAGGCAAGCTGCAATACGTCACCCCCGGCGATGGCCAGCTGCGCAGCGCCGCCTATGAGGTGCTTGGCCGGGAGTTCAGCCGCGACCTCATCGAGGTGCAGTCCGAGGAAGGGCTGTACCGGGTCACCGGCCTGATCACCCCGCCCAAAAGCTGCCGCGCCAGCCGCAGTATGCAGCATTTCTACATCAACGGCCGTTATGTGCGCAACCGCACCATCATGGCGGGCATGGAAATGGCCTTTAAGGGCACGACCATGCAGGGCAAGTTCCCGGGCGGCATCCTGCTGCTGGAAATGCCCACCGACCTTGTGGACGTCAATGTCCACCCTGCAAAGATCGAAGCCCGCTTTGCCCGGGAAAATGACGTGTTCGATGTCGTTTACCATGCGGTCAAGCTGGCGCTGGCACAGCCCGGCACCGGGGAACGGCGCTTTACCTTTGAAGCAGACGAAAAAGAAAAAACTGAAAAAGATAACGATATACAGAACGAAAGCGCTGTAAAGAAAAATCACTTTACAGGACTTTCTGCCGTCATTCCGGGTCAAGCGGACCCCGGTACGCTGCCCGCGCAGCGCTGGGAAGCACAGCCGCCGCAGCGCCCTGCTGCCGCACCGGTGAAAACCCCGGCTTTTACGGCAAACACCCCGCCGGTACAGCCCGCACAGCCTGCCCGTGCGGCTGCCAGTGTGCCCTCGTGGCGGCAGTCTGCCCCTGGGGAGGATATTCTGGACCCGGTGGTCACCCTCCACAGCCCGGAAAAACCGGATGCAACCGAAGTCCAGCCCGCACCGCAGCCCTTCCGGGCAGCAGCCGGTGAGGCGCAGCTGGATGTGCACCCGGAAACGGACACCGCCGCTGACCCAATGCTAGACCACATGGCGGCATGGAACACCATGCCCGCCGCCCCGGAGATCGAAGCTGCCACGGTGCCCTACCAGCCGGAAGAGCCCGAGCAGCCGGAGCAGCTGGGCTTTGATGTGCCGCAGGGGGAAGAACCGCTGCGGTATGTGGGCGAAGTATTCCGCACCTATATTCTGGCGGAGCGGGGAGATGAGCTGTGCCTGATCGATAAGCACGCCGCCCACGAGCGCCAGCTGTACGAAAAGCTTGCCGCCAATTACGGCAACGTGCCCAGCCAGCTGCTGTTGCAGCCCGCCGCCATCGACCTTTCCGCAGAGGAAAAACAGGCGCTGCTGGAAAACCAGCCCCTGCTGGAAAACGCCGGGCTGGATGTAGCCGACTTTGGCGGCAGCACGGTGCTGCTGCGCGCCGTGCCTGCGGACGTAGAGCCGCAGAACGCCGAGGACTTGCTGGTGGAGATCGCCGACCGCCTGCTCAAGGGCAGTCGGGACGCACTGAACGAGCACACCGAGTGGGTGCTGCACTCCATCTCCTGCCGCGCCGCCATCAAGGCGGGGGACAAGTCCTCCCCGCAGGAACTTATGGCACTGGCCGAGAAGATCCTCTCCGGCGAGGTGCCGCCCTTCTGCCCCCATGGACGTCCCTGCGTGCTCAAGCTTACCCGAAAGGAGTTGGAAAAGCAGTTTGGACGCATCGTGTAATGCAAAACCCGCCGTGGTGGCTGTGGTAGGCCCCACCGCCACAGGCAAAACTGCGCTGGGCGTTGCGCTGGCGCAGCAGTTCTCCGGCGAGGTCATCAGCGCCGACTCCATGCAGATCTATAAAGGTCTGGATGTGGGCACCGCCAAGGTCACCCCGCAGGAGACCTGCGGCATCCCGCACCACGGCGTGGACATCCTCACCCCGGAAAAGACCTTCAGCGTGGCGGATTTCACCGCGCTGGCAGGGGAGTATATCCAAGATATCACCGCCCGGGGGCATCTGCCGCTGCTGGTAGGCGGCACCGGCCTGTATGTGCAGAGCCTTTTGTACGGTGTGCGCTTCACCGCCGAAAAAGCCCCGGACGGCCTGCGCGAGCAGCTGACCGCCGAGCTGGAAGCCATCGGCCCGGAGGCCATGTACGCAAAACTACAAGCCGTAGACCCGGAGGCTGCCGCTGCCATCCACCCCAATAATAAGGTGCGTGTGCTGCGTGCGCTGGAGCACTACTACGCCACCGGTAAGCGTCTCAGCGAGCAAAAGGCCGATTCACTGCCGCCGGAGCGCCCCTACCGCAGCCTTGTGCTGGGGCTGGATTTCCCGGACCGTGCAGCGCTGTACCGCCGCATCGACCTGCGGGTGGACAAAATGCTGGAAGCCGGGCTTTTAGCTGAGGCGGAATACGTCTGGCGCAACCGCGAAGCCTTCCGCACCGCCGCACAGGCCATCGGCTATAAAGAATTTTTCCCGTATTTCCAGCAGACTGCCGCGCTTGAGGCCTGCACTGAGAAGCTCAAACAGGCCTCCCGCAACTATGCCAAGCGCCAGCTGACATGGTTCCGTCACATGGACGGTGTCACATGGCTGGATGCCGGGGCGGCGGACGTGCGGCAGACCGCCCTGCGTCTGACCCAAGACTTTTTATCGAAAGGATGATCCTTATGCCGGAAACCCCTCAGGAACCGCGCCACAAGCTTTCTGCGCTCACCACGCTGGCGGCTGTGCTGGCCACCTTTTTGTTGGCGGCGGCAGCGTATGTCTGCTGGCAGGCGGCGCACATCCTTTTCCCCCAGAACGTCTACGAAACGGCGCTGCCCATCACCATCTCCGATACCATTGAAGCGGACGGCGTGCTGCTGTTTGACGAGACCTGCATTTCCGGCAGCGGCAATCTGGGCTACCTTGTCTCGGACGGCGAGCGGGTGTCGGCGGGCACTGCCGTTGCAGAGCTGTATACCGACGCCAATCAGGCGGTGCTGCGCCAGCAGCTGACCCAGCTTACCGGCCAGATCGACCTGTTGCAGCGCTCCCAGAACACCGCAGCCACCCAGCTGGACGGCCTGCTCAAGGAGCGCTCCGGCGCACTGTACGACCTGCTGGACGCACTGGATACCGCCCGTTACAGCGATGTGGACGAAAGCGCCGATACCTATTTACTGGCGCAGAACAAGCTGTGGATCACCACCGGCGATACTGCCGGCTTTGCGGATCAGATCGCGCTGCTTGCCCAGCAGGCACAGACCGTGCAGGCACAGCTGGGCAACCCCACCCAGATCACAGCACCCACCACTGGCTACTTTGTCCGGGCCGCCAGCAGCGGCCGGCTGAACGCCGGGGCTGCGGACATTCTGGCGCAGAGCCCGGAGCAGCTCAAGGCTTATCTGGACTCTGACCCCGAGATGCCGCTGGATGGCTGTGTGGGCAAGCTGGTGGCCGGGTTCAGCTGGCAGTACGCCGGGGTGTGCTCCGCAAAGCAGGCCGAAAAGCTGCTGGGCGCGGACGGTAAGCCCCTGCGCACGGCGGTGGAGATCAGCTTTCCCGGCCAGAGCGATGCCGCCTTGCGCGCCACCGTTTCCGAGGTGACCATTGATGCAGAAAAGGATGTTGCCCGCTTTGTGCTGCAATGCAACTCCATCAACGGCGATGTGCTGTGCCTCAACCACGCCCGCGCCCGCATCAGTACAGGCGAGAGTACCGGTCTGCGAGTACCCGCCGCAGCGGTGCACTACCTCAAGGAGGATGGCACCGAGGCCGAGACGCAGGGCGAAAATTATATCCCCGGCGTGTACGTCAAGTACGGCAACATCGCCCGCTTTTGCAAGATCGACCCTGTGGATGCCGACCATCCGCTGGTCTCGGAAGGGGATTACATCCTTGTTTTGCCCAAGGGAACGGACGGTTCCGTCAGTCAGGTAAGGCTTTATGACGAAATAATCGTCTCCGGACAAAATTTATATGACGGAAAGCTTTTGTAGTTATTGACATCTGCTGCAAAAAATCAGATAATAGTAGAAGCTATTTGCATTCTTTTTGCAAAATACGCCAGGCAGCCGGGCGCTGCCCGAATGAAAGGAGCAGATAATTATGTCTTTGCTGGATAGCATTAAGAAGGGCCTGATGGGCGAAGGGGACGAGTACGAGGATCAGTACATCGATGACGGCCCCCAGATGGTGAACAACAACAGCGGCGCTGGCATCGGGATGGACGAAGAGCCCGAAGAGCCTGCCGAGGGCACCAGCAAGAAGAACAAGGTGGTCAACATCCATGCTACCACCCAGCTCAAGGTGGTTCTGGTTAAGCCCGAGCGGTTCGAGGATGCCAGCACCATTGCCGACCATCTGAACAACAAGCGTACCGTGGTGCTGAACCTGGAGTCCACCAACAAGGAGGTCTCCCGCCGTCTGGTGGATTTCCTGTCCGGCGTGGCTTATGCCAACAACGGCCAGATCAAGCGCGTAGCCAACAGCACCTTTATCATTACCCCGTACAACGTGGATATCATGGGCGATCTGCTGGACGAGCTGGAGAACAATGGCGCATTCTATTGATCCGGCAGCCGGTGCGGTGCGGGGCTTTGTGCCCGCCCGCAACGATGAGGAACGCTACCTTATGCGGCATATCGAGGATCTTGCCGATGCGGCTTTTTCCCGCGGCATAGCCCGGTACTCCGCGTTCCTCAGCGACCGGGAACAGGATCTTGCCCGGGCGGCACTGGGGCGTGCCGGTGTACGGGACGGCTGGCGTTTTGATGGCGGCTGGCCCGAGGCCGAGCGCCGGGTGCTTTGTCTGGAGCCGGAGTACAGCTACGGCGAGTGTCCGGTGCGCTGCGTACAGCTGCAGTGCCGAGCGCTGCCCGGTGCGGCGCTTCCGGCGCACAAGGACTATCTGGGCAGCCTGATGGGGCTTGCCCTCAAGCGCGAAGCACTGGGCGATATCCTTCTGCCTGCCGATGCGCCGGGCACAGCCTATGTGTTCGCGCTGGAGCCGGCGGCAAAGCTTATCTGCCGGGAACTGTGTCAGGCGGGACGCACCGAGGTGTCCACCCGTCTGCTGGAACCGGAAGAGATCCCGGCCTTCCCGGCACCGGAGCGGCAGCTGCTCACCGCCACCGTGTCCTCCCTGCGGCTGGACGCGGTGCTCTCTGCCATGCTGCACGTCAGCCGCGGCACTGCTGCGGAGCTGATCGAGGCGGGCAGGGTAGAGATCAACCATCTCCCGGTGGAAAAGCCCCATGCCCCCGTATACGAGCAGGATGTGTTCACCGTGCGCGGCAAGGGCCGCTTCCGGTTGACTGCATTGCCCGGGAAAAGTAAAAAAGATCGTTCGATCATTGAGTTCTTTCAATATTAAAAGCTATGGGAGGAAATGACTATGCTGACCCCGCAGGATGTCCGCTCTGTACAATTTGAAAAAAACCTCCGCGGCTACCGTACAGAGGACGTGGATCGTTTTCTGGACAAGGTCGAGGAGCAGCTGCAGCAGAACGATGCGCAGGCAGAGCAGCTGCGTAAGCAGATCGCAGATCTGACCGCAGAGAACCAGAAGCTCAAGGGCGAGCTGCAAAGCTTTGAGGCCGACGGCGATATGCTCAAGAGCGCACTGATCAATGCTCAGCGTATGGGCGAAAACGTGATCCGCGAAGCAAACCAGAAGGCTGAGGAGATCATTCACCGCGCAAACCTGCGGGGCGATGATATCATCCGCGACGCCAACGAGCTGCTGCAAAAGGCAAGCGACCGCGCAGACGAGATCGAGAACGAGGCCAACGAAAAGCGTCTGGCGGAGGAGCGGGAGTATGACCGCGTCCGTCTGGAGGTCACCCGTTTCAAGGCGGATGTGCTCAATTTGTACCGCAGCCATGTGGAGTCCTTGAGCCGTCTGCCGGAGTTCCAGAAGGAAACCAAGGACGCTGAAAAGGACGCCCCCGCACAGGACGCAGAGCCTGCGCAGGAAGCTGCCGCAGAGCAGCCCGCCGCACAGCCCGAGACTGCCCCTGCAGCCGATGCCGCAGCAGCCCCGGCCGAGCAGCCTGCCGCTAAGGCCACCGAAACCACCGAACCTGCCGCCCCTGCCGATGACGACAAGGCGGCTGACAGCAGCGAGGATTTCTGGGCAAAGGACGAAAGCCAGCTCAAGCTGGACCCGCCTCCTGCTGATATGAAGCCGGACGAGCCGGACTATGATGCTTTTCAGGGCGTCAAGTTCAGCGAGTAAGGCACCCAACGCAAAAATAGAGGAGAGTGTAAACCATTGGCTAAGAACAAATCGCAGTACGACAGTACGTTGAATCTGCCCAAGACCCTGTTTGAGATGCGCGCCGGTCTGCCCAAAAAGGAGCCGGTCATGCTCAAGGATTGGGACGACAACGACCTGTACAACCAGCTCATGAAGCACAACGAGGGCAAGCCCCAGTTCATTCTGCACGACGGCCCTCCGTATGCAAACGGCAACATCCACATGGGCACCGCCCTGAACAAGATCATCAAGGATATCATCATCCGCGACAAGAACATGGAGGGCTTCCAGGCTCCCTATGTGCCCGGCTTTGATACCCACGGCCTGCCCATTGAGCTGAAGGCGCTGTCCTCCGTCGGCGAGAAGAAGAAGGACATCTCCAAGCTGGAGCTGCGCCAGATCTGCGAAAAGTTCGCCACCGAGCACATCGACATCATGAGCGACCAGTTCAAGCGTCTGGGTGTCATCGGCGACTTTGAGCACCCCTACCTGACCCTGAAGCCGGAGTTTGAGGCCCGCCAGATCGAGATCTTCGGTGAGATGGCCAAGAAGGGCTACATCTACAAGGGCCTGAAGCCCGTTTACTGGTGCCCCGACTGCCGCACCGCTCTGGCTGAGGCCGAGATCGAGTACGGCGAGGACGACTGCGATTCCATCTTCGTCCGCTTCCATGTCACCCAGGACCCCAACGGTGTGCTGGCAAAGCATGGCATCCCGATGGACAAGACCTACTTCGTGATCTGGACCACCACCACCTGGACTCTGCCCGCCAACGAGGCCATCTGCCTGAACGGCCAGTTCGAGTATTCCTTCGTCAAGATCGGCGAGGAGTACCACATCATGGCCACCGAGCTGGTCAAGAGCGTCATGGATGCCTGCCACATCACCGACTATGAGGTCGTGGGCGAGCCAGTCAGCGGTGCAGAGTTCGAGCTCATGCGCTACCAGCACGTCTACCTGCCCAAGGAGGGCTGGGTCATCCTGGGCGACCACGTCACGCTGGAGAGCGGCTCCGGCTGCGTCCACACCGCAGGCGGCCACGGCGTCGATGACTTCAACGTCTGCCAGAAGTATCCGCAGGTGCCCATCACCGTCCCCGTGGACGACGGCGGCTATCTGACCGACCTGGCCGGCAAGTACGCAGGCCAGCGCGTCTGGGCAGCCAATAAGACCATCCTGGCCGACCTCACCGCGTCCGGTGCCGTCATGGGTCAGGTGCACATCAAGCATCAGTACCCGCACTGCTGGCGCTGCCATCACCCCATCATCTTCCGCGCCACTGAGCAGTGGTTCTGCTCGGTCGCAAAGTTCCGTGAGGATGTCTACAAGGCCATCGACACCGTGCAGTGGATGCCCGACTGGGGCCACGACCGCATGAAGGGCATGGTCCGCGACCGCAACGACTGGTGCATCAGCCGTCAGCGCACCTGGGGCGTGCCCATCCCGGCCTTCTACTGCAAGAAGTGCGGTGCTTACCACATCACCGACGCCACCATCAAGGCCGTCAGCGAGCTGTTCCGCAAGGAAGGCTCCGATGCCTGGTACAAGTACGAAGCCGAGCAGATCATCCCCGCAGGCGAAGTCTGCGAGAAGTGCGGCGCTTCCGAGTGGACCAAGGACACCGACATCATGGACGTCTGGTTCGATTCCGGCTCCACCCACGCAGCCGTTCTGGAAGAGCGCCCGGAGCTGCACTTCCCGGCTGACATGTATATGGAGGGCGGCGACCAGTTCCGCGGCTGGTTCCAGTCCAGCCTGCTGACCAGCGTTGCAAGCAAGGGCTGCGCCCCTTACAAGTCCGTTCTGTGCCACGGCTGGGTCGTGGACGAGCAGGGCAAGCAGATGCACAAGAGCGCCGGCAACGGCGTGGAGCCCAGCGAGATCATCAAGGACTACGGCGCCGATATCATCCGTCTGTGGGTGGCCTCCTCTGACTACACCGTGGACGTGCGCGCCGGTAAGAACATCTTCAAGCAGCTCAGCGAGGCTTACCGCAAGATCCGCAATACCGCCCGCTTCATTCTGGGCAATCTGGACGGCTTTGACCCCAACACCGATTGTGTGGCAGACGACCAGCTGCAGGATATCGACCGCTGGGCACTGGCTGCGCTGGATGACCTGATCGTCAACACCAACGCAGGCTACGCTGTGTACGACTTCAACAAGGTCTACCACGCCGTGTACAACTTCTGCGTGGTGGCCATGTCCAACTTCTATCTGGACGTCACCAAGGATCGCCTGTACTGCACCAACGGCGCAGCCCGCAAGGCAGCCCAGACCACCATGTACAAGATCCTTGTCGCTCTGGATAAGATCATTGCCCCCATCCTGTGCTTCACCAGTCAGGAGATCTGGGACTTCATGCCCAAGACTGAGGGTATGAACAAGTATGTGGTGTTCGAGCAGATGCCCAAGGCCGGCCAGTACGCCGCCGACGATGCCTTCAAGTCAAAGTGGGCACAGCTGATCGCCGTGCGCGACGAGGTCAAGAAGGTGCTGGAGCAGGCCCGTGCTGAAAAGCTGATCGGTGCTTCTCTGGAGGCCTCCGTTACCCTGTACTGCAATGATGCCGTCTATGACCTGCTGAACAGCATCCCCATGGACGAGCTGGCCGACCTGATGATCGTCTCCCATGTGGAGCTGGTCAAGGGCGAGGGCGGCGCTGCCAGCGCTGTCGAGGGCTTGGGCGTTGCAGCTGCACACGCCACCGGCGACAAGTGCGAGCGTTGCTGGAAGTACTCTGCCTCCATCGGCAGCCACCCCGCACACCCCACCCTGTGCGCACGCTGCGCCAGCGTTGTGGAAGCATAAGCGTCCCGCATCAATACAAATCTGTTTTGTAAAAGGGCGGCGCTCCCTTGACCGGGGAGCGCCGTTTTTTATAACAGAAACGAGGTAGCTAATGGCATTTGTACTCTTTAATCTGGCAGCTGTTGCCGCGCTGATCGGCATTGACCAGCTGATCAAGCTGTGGGCAGTGCAGGCTTTGCAGCCAGTAGGCGCTATGCCGCTCATCCCCCATGTGGTGGAGCTGCGGTTCGTGCTCAACCCGGGCATGGCCTTCAGCCTGCTCAGCGGCAAGCAGCTGTTCCTTATCATCGCCACCAGCGCGGCGCTGCTGGCAGTGGCCTATGGGCTGTTTTTCCGCAGCCGCGGCAAGCGTTTGCAGCAGGCAGCGCTGGTGCTGGTGCTGGGCGGCGGCATCGGCAACCTGATCGACCGTGTGCTCAACGGCGAGGTAGTGGACTACATCAACCTGCTGTTCATGCGCTTTGCGGTGTTCAATTTTGCGGATATCTGCGTCTGCGTGGGCGTGGCACTGTGGGTGCTGGTGATCTTTCTGGACGAGGTCCACGCCGATGACGCCGCCTCCAAGGAGCAGTAAACCATGGAACAGCGTGAATTTATCGTAGAGCAGGAGACTGCCGGGCAGCGCATCGACCGCTTTCTCAGCGGCGAGGACACCGGCCTGTCCCGTTCGGCGCTGCAAGCGCTGGTGGCCGAGGGTCATGTGCAGTGCAACGGCAAGGCAGTGGCAAAAAGCCTGAAGCTCAAGGCAGGGGACACCGTGCTGCTGGAGATCCCGGACGCAAAACCCATCGAGGCCGTGCCGCAGGATATCCCGCTGGAGATCGTCTACGAGGACGCCCACCTGCTGGTGGTCAACAAGCCCAAGGGCATGGTGGTGCACCCCGCCCCCGGCAACCCGGACGGTACGCTGGTCAACGCCCTGCTGTGGCACTGCAAGGGCAGTCTTTCCGGCATTGGCGGTGAGATCCGCCCCGGCATCGTCCACCGCATCGATAAGGACACCAGCGGCCTGCTGGTGGTGGCAAAGGACGACGCCACTCACATCGGCCTTTCTCAGCAGATGGCAGTGCACAGCGTGGAGCGCGCCTACCAGACGGTGGTCTACGGCGGCTTTGCGCAGGACGAGGGCTTTGTGGAAGCAAACCTTGGCCGCAGCAAGACCGACCGCAAAAAAATGGCGGTCTACCCCGCCACCGAACCTCACACCAAGTACGCCTATACCGGCTACAAGGTGCTGGAGCGGCTGGGCGAGTTCACCCTGTTGGAATGCCGCCTGAAAACCGGCCGCACCCATCAGATCCGCGTGCACATGGCCTCCATCCACCATCCGGTGGCAGGGGACCCGGTGTACGGCCCCCACAACTGCATCACCAGCCTGCACGGCCAGTGCCTGCACGCCAAAACGCTGGGCTTTATCCATCCCATCACCGGGGAGCAGCTGCGGTTCGATTCCGAGCTGCCGGACTACTTTACCCATTTTCTCGCAACACTCAGGAGGAAAAACACATGATTGATTCTCTGGCATCCACTTTGGTGCTCTGTGATCTGGATAACCTGCTGCTGGGCGAGGATGGCAATCTGACCCAGGTGGTGCGGGACGTTTTGCAGCTGTTCAGCAGCCGCGGCGGCAGACTGACCGTTTTCTCGCAGCGCTCTCCGCGCGCCGTGCGCTCCATTCTGGGCAGCGTGCGTCTGGCTGCGCCTGCGCTGGTGTGCGGCGGCACCATGGCCTACCACTATGCCGACGGCAACCGGGTGCCCCTGTGCAGCTTTGCCCAGCAGCAGGAGCTTTTTGCCTGCCTGCCGGATACCCCCGGCGTGGGCGTTGCCGTGCAGATGCAGGACGGCACCACCCGGGTGCTGCGCATGAGCAATGCACTGGAGCGCCATCTGCGGCAGGAGTGGACCCCCTATCTGCTGGCAAACGCTGCCGATATCCACCCCGAGCAGGTGCTGCGGGTGCTGCTGTATCAGGACAGCAAGTCTGTGCCCCTGATCTCGCTGGCAGAAAAGGCCATCGGGGATCGTGTTGCCCTGCTGGGCGAGCGCATCGCCCCGGACACCCTTGTCCTCACCCCCAAGCGCATCTCCGGCCGGGAAATGCTGGACACCGTCTGCACCATGGCGCAGGTGGGTGCGGAGCAGGTTCTGGTGCTGGCGGGCGGTCAGCCCATGCTGGAGCTGGTGCAGGTCGTGGAGCACAGTGCAGTGGCCGCCGATGCCCCGGCAGAGCTGCGCCTTGCCGCCGGGCAGGTCACCCTGACGGATGCCGCCGGTGGCGCTGCCGTGGAGGTTTTGTACCGTATGGTGCGTGCCGCTGAAAAATCTGTGTAAAACTTATGCAAGGTCCTCTGCAATTTTTCTGCAGAGGGCTTTCTTTTTAGTAAAAAATCAGGTAGAATGAGAGAAGAACCTATGCCGCACAAAAAACGCCGCGAAGGGCTGTTTCTGCTGCTGTGTCTTGCCGCCGCAGGGGTCTGTGCCGTACTGGCGTTCCGTTTCGCAGTGCCGCTGCAGGCGCAAACGCCGCAGACACTGCCGGACACAAAGGAGCTGGCAGCGTATACGCAGGTGGAGCTGAACACAGCCGATGCAGATGCCTTGTGCACGCTGCCCGGTGTCGGTCCCCGCAATGCACAGGCCATTCTGGACTACCGGGCGCAGCATGGCCCGTTTGCACAGGTGGAGGATGCCGCGCAGGTGCCGGGCATTACCCGCGCAATGGTGGATTCATGGGCAGGGCAGGCGTATGTCCGCTAGGGCACAGCCCGCTTGCTGCCTTGGTCAAAGAGGAAATACGGAGATATATTGTTATGAGTGACGAATCGATCTTTATCAACCGCGAACTGAGCTGGCTGGATTTCAACCGCCGCGTTCTGGCGCTGGGCAAGGACAAGAACGTCCCGCTGGGCGAGCGGATCAAGTTTCTGGCAATTTACGGCTCCAATCTGGACGAGTTTTTCATGGTGCGCGTGGGCTCCCTGCAGGAGCGCGCAAACCTTGAGCAGAGCAAGACCAAAAAGGAAAAGCGGGAAAACAAGACCAACATGACCGCCGCTGAGCAGCTGGCTGCCATTATGCCCAAAACGGCGCAGCTGCAGGAGGAATGCGACAAATTCTACGCAAAGGCGCTGGAAAATCTGGCGGAGAACGGCTGCCATAAGGTGGATTTCGACCACCTGACCAAGGAGGAAGAGCATCTCTGGAAAAAATACTTCCAGTCGGAGCTGTTCCCCATCCTCAGCCCCCAGATCGTGGATAACCGCCACCCGTTCCCGTTTTTGCGCAACAAGGAAATCTATCTTGGCGTGCTGCTCAAGGAAAAGCACACCCAGGAGCAGAGCCTTGGCATCGTGCCCATTTCCAGCCAGATGGAGCGGCTGCACTTCATCAAAAAGGACGGCGCTGTGCAGTTTGCCCTCACCGAGGAGCTGGTGCTGCACTATGCGTCCAGCATTTTCGGCAAGGATTCCATGCAGGAAAAATGCCTGTTCCGGGTCACCCGCAACGCGGATATCGACGTAAAAGAGGGCATGATGGATCACGATATCGATTACCGTGAGATCATGACCGAGCTGCTCCGGCGCCGCCGCAAGCTGGCTGCTGTCCGTTTGCAGATTACCCCCGCCCCCGCACCGGAGGTGGAACGGCTGCTGTGCAGCCGTCTGGAGCTGACCCGCAAGCGGGTGTTCTTGCAAAAGAGCCCGCTGGACCTGAGCTTCTTCTTCAAGCTTTCCGGACGCATGGAGGCCGAGGGTCACCCGGCGCTGTTCTACACCCCCGCACGCCCCATGCTGCCGCCGCCGGACTATGATCTGGCTGCCGAGGTTCAGAAGCATGACGTGCTGCTCAGCTACCCGTACCAGTCCATCCGCCCCTTTATCACCATGCTCAAAAAGGCCGCACAGGACCCGGACGTCATCTCCATCAAGATGACCCTCTACCGCATGGCGCGGGAGTCCCAGATCGTGCAGGCGCTGATGGAGGCCGCCGAAAATGGCAAGGAAGTGGTAGCGCTGGTGGAGCTGCGCGCCCGCTTTGACGAGCAGAACAACATCGACTGGTCCAAGCAGCTGGAAAGCGCCGGCTGCACCGTCATCTACGGCTTCGAGGATTACAAGGTGCACTCCAAGCTGACTCTTATCACCCGCAAGGGCGCAGAGGGCTACTCCTACATCACCCAGATCGGTACCGGCAACTACAACGAAAAAACCAGCGAGCTGTATACCGATTATTCCTTCATCACCGCAGACGAGCGCATCGGCGAGGAAGCCTCCAAGGTGTTCCGCAATCTGGCCGTGCAGCAGCTCACGGAGGAAAGCGACAAGATGCTGGTAGCCCCGCTGCGCTTCAAGAGCGTGCTGCTGGACGAGATGGATCACGTCATCGCTGCCGCCCGCATGGGACGCCCGGCTTCCATGATCCTGAAAAACAACTCCATCAGCGACCGGGACATCATCCTGAAATTGCAGGAAGCCAGCTGCGCCGGGGTGCGCATTGATATGATCGTGCGCGGCATCTGCTGCGTGCGTGCAGAGGTGCCCGGCAAGACCGAGAACCTGCACATCCGCAGTCTGGTGGGACGGTATCTTGAGCATGGCCGCATTTACAGCTTCTTCGATGGCACCCACACCCGCATCTATATTGCTTCCGGCGACTTCCTCACCCGCAATACCGAGTGCCGCGTGGAGGTCGGCGTGCGGGTGGAGGACCCCGCTCTGGTGCAAAAACTCACCGATATCCTTCAGCTGCAGCTGCGGGATAACGTCAACGCCCGGGTCATGGATGCCAGCGGCAGCTACCAGAAGGTGAAGCCCGCCGAGGGCGAGCCGCTGGTCAACAGCCAGATGGGCATGTACGAACTGCTGCGCAACGATTGGCAGCACCCCGAGCCGTGGAAGTGCACCACCCCCGCCCCGGAAGCAGAAAAACCGGCGGCTGTCTGTCAGGAAGTCACCGTGGAGCAGCTGAAACAGGAGCTGCCCCATGTGTTCCAGCCTGCACCGGAAAAGGCTGAGAATGCAGCCCCGGCGGCGCAGCAGCCCGACCACTACGAGGCGCTGGAGCAGATGCTGAACAATAAATCCCGCGCTGCGCAGCCAGTGCCGAAAACGCCCGCTGCGCCCCGCCCGGCTGCAAAGCCTGCCGTCACCGCACCCAAGAAAAAGAGCCTGCTGGAACGCATCGGAAGCTTTTTCCGGCGCTGAGCTGTAAAAGCATATAAACCAAAACCAGAGCTGCTGCGCAGAAATTTGTGCGGCGGCTCTGGTTTTGGTTGTGTTCTCCCGCCTGCCGCTTGTGCATACACTTTTCAGGATAGGAGGGCGGGCGTATGCAGGCAAAACGGAGTGGACAGGCAGCAAAAATACGCAGACGGCGGTGGGGCATCATGGCGCTTGTTCTGGCAGGACTGGCACTCTGCCTGCTGGCGGCTTTGCCGGTACAGGCCGCGCGGAACACTGAAAAGTACTGCTTTCCGCTGGATACCACGGCGTGGCGCATCTCGGACGCCTACGGCGCGCGGACAGACCCCTTTACCGGCAAGCCTGCGTTCCATCAGGGTGTCGACCTTGCCTGCGCGGTGGGTACGGCAGTGCTGGCGGTGCAGGAGGGCGTAGTGACCGCAGCGGCATACAGCCCGAGCTATGGCAACCATCTGCGCATCCTGCACCCGGATGGCTGCGAGACCCGCTACGCGCACCTGCAATACCTCTATGTCCGCCCGGGAGAGGTGGTACAGGCTGGGCAGACGCTGGGTACGGTAGGGCAGACAGGCCGCGCTACCGGTGCGCACCTGCATCTGGAACTGTGGCAGCAGGGCGCTGCCTGCGACCCTGTCGCCCTGCTAGAGAATGCCCCATGAACCGGGTGCGGGCAGGAAAGCTTGTATTCCGGGACCCGGTGCTGCTGTGCGGCGTGGTGTATCTGCTACTCTACTTTGATGCCAGCGGCTTTCTGCGGCTGGGGCTGCTGGCGGCTGTTTTGCACGAGCTGGGGCACATTCTCGTCTACTGCATCCAGCAACGGCATTTACCGGTCATTGAGGTGACTATGACCGGTTTTTGTATGCGCACGGCAGGAGGGAGGCTCTCCCCGTGCCAGCGGCTCGTGCTTGCCGCTGCCGGGCCTGCGGTCAATTTTGCCCTTGCCGGGGTATGGGCGGTGCGTCTTGCACAAGCTGCTACCATCCGCGGCAGCGCGTTCTGGGCGGCGAATCTGCTGACCGGGCTGTTCAATCTGCTGCCGGTGCCCCCGCTGGACGGCGCACAGATGGCAGCGTGCACGGCGGCGCTTTGGCGGCAAAAATACGGAAAGTGCACACAAACCGCCGGAAACGATTGCAAAACCGGCACATTTGGGGTAAAATAAAAAGAACGCAAAAAACGGATTGTTTATGGAGGACCCGATGTTTGATCCCAAACTGAAAGAAGCGCTGGGACGGGTGCAGAAGCCCGGCCGCTATACCGGCGGCGAGCCCGGCAGTATCTATAAAGAAAAGGATAAGGTGGATGTGCGCTTTGCCTTCTGCTTCCCGGACACCTACGAGGTGGGAATGTCCTTTCTGGGCGAAAAGATCCTGTACGAGTTGCTCAACAGCCACGAGAACTGGTGGTGTGAGCGCGCCTTTATGCCTTGGCTGGATATGAAGGCGGAGATGGAGCGCTTGCAGCTGCCGCTGTACACCATGGAGAGCAAAGACCCTCTCACGGCTTTTGACGCTGTGGGCTTTACCCTGCAGTATGAGCTTTCCTATACCAATATCCTTGCCATGCTGGACTTGGCGGGCATCCCGTTCTACTCCAAAGACCGCGATGACAGCTGGCCGCTGATCGTAGCGGGCGGCCCCTGCGCCTGCAACGCCGAGCCCATCGCGGATTTCTTTGACGTTATCCAGCTGGGCGAGGGCGAAAACCAGCTGCCCGCCATCTGCGCCGAGATCGAAAAGGCCAAAAAAGAGGGCATCTCCAAAAAGCAGCTGCTGCTCAACATTGCCAAGATCCCGGGCGTGTACATTCCGGCTTTCTACGATGTCACCTACCACGAGGATGGCCGAGTCAAGGCCATCACCCCCAACGAGCCGGGCATTCCCGCGCGTATCACCAAGGCCATCATCAAGGATCTGAACCAGTTTGCCCCGCCCACAAACTTTGTGGTGCCCATGGTGGGTGCCATTCAGGACCGCGCCAGCATCGAGGTGCTGCGCGGCTGCGTGCGCGGCTGCCGGTTCTGTCAGGCGGGCTTTTTGTACCGCCCCATGCGCCAGCGCGATGCCAGTTTGCTGAACAAGGCAGCACAGGATCTGTGTGCCAACACCGGCTACGAGGAACTGAGCCTTTCCAGCCTTTCCACCTCTGACCACGGTCAGCTGGAAGAACTGCTGGACGATCTGAACGAGTGGGCACCCAAGGAGCACGTCAGCCTGTCGCTGCCTTCCCTGCGTGTGGACAACTTCTCCCAGAGCCTCATTGAAAAAACTACCAAGGTGCGCAAGAGCGGCCTGACCTTTGCCGCCGAAGCCGGTACCCAGCGCCTGCGCAATGTCATCAACAAAAATGTCACCTGGGACGAGATCGAAAAGACCTGTACCATCGCCTTTAACGCAGGCTATACCTCGGTCAAGCTCTACTTCATGATGGGTCTGCCCACCGAGACCATGGAGGATATCGAGGGTATTGCCGAGACTGCTCAGAAGGTGGTAGACCTCTATTACAAGAACACGAACCACGCCAAGGGACGCGGCGTGCAGGTGACCATCAGCTGCGCCTGCTTTGTGCCAAAGCCCCACACCCCCTTCCAGTTCGTGCCCATGGATACTGCCGAGACCCTGCAGGCCAAGCAGAAGCACCTGCTGGAAAGCGTGCACAGCCGCAAGATCAAGGTGAACTATCACGACAGCACCACCAGCTTTTTGGAGGGCGTGTTCGCCAAGGGCGACCGCCGCCTTGCCCCGGTCATCGTGGAGGCTTATAAGCGCGGCTGCTACTTCGACGGCTGGGAAGAGTGCTTCAAGTACGATACATGGATGCAGACTTTTGCGGATCTGGGCATCGACCCCGCCTTCTACTGCCAGCGCCCCATCGCGCTGGACGAGGTGACCCCGTGGTCGCACATGGACTACGGCATCACCCACGAGTATTTGGTGCGGGAGTACAACAAGGCTCTGGCTGCCCAGACCACCCCGCCCTGCAACCGTGCCTGCAACGCCTGCGGTGCCAACCATCTGTTAGGAGGTCCCTGCTTTGATTACAGTCAGAATCTCGTTTGAAAAGAAAAATGAAGCCTCCTATATCTCCCTGCTGGACCTGCAGCGGGTGATGCAGCGGGTGCTCAAGCGCAGTGGCCTGCCGGTGTGGCATACGCTGGGCTTCAACCCCCATATCTACATGACTTTTGCCTGCCCGCTCTCGCTGGGGCAGGAGAGCGAGTGCGAGTGCGTGGACGTCAAGACCGAGGCCGAAGCCCCGGACTTTGCCCAGTGGCAGACCGCCCTCAACGCCATTATGCCCGCCGGTATCCACGTTGCCCGGGTGGCTCCGGTGGAGATGAAGGCAGACAGCATCGCCTTTGCCTGCTACCGCATCAGCTACCCGGCGGCTGCCGCTGCGGTGCTGGAGCAGTATAATGCGCTGGAGACAGCCCCTGTGGAAAAGCACAGCAAGCGAGGCAAAAAGATCGTGGACCTTAAAGAGCATATCCCGCAGCTAAGTTATACAGCAGCAGGGGACACCGTGCAGTTGGAACTGTGCCTGCCCGCTGCGCAGGAACTGAACCTGAATCCCTCGCTGCTCACCGGTTTTCTGGAAGAAAAGTTCGGCCTGCCTGCTGCCAGCGCCAACATTCTGCGCACCAAATTTTTAACGGCAGACCGGCAGCTGTTTGCCTGAAGCTGCGCAAAAGTCTGTCTATAAGGCAAAACAGAAAATTTTTGCAAGATTTTTCGCTAAATTGCTTGCATTCAAGCCGGTTTTGTGCTATCCTATTAAGGCGTTAGTGTCCGCTGAGACCACAGCGGGGTTAATGACAAGTATTTATCATTAAACGGGCGGTCCTCTGACGGCTATGCCGTGCATGAACGTCTAAAAACAAATGGAGGATTCAAAAATGGACGCACTGAAGATTATTTCTGAAGGCAGCATCAAGGCTGAAAAGCCTCAGTTCAACGTTGGCGATACCGTCCGCGTTGATGTTCGTATCAAGGACGGCGACCGTGAGCGCATTCAGGCCTTCGAGGGCACTGTGATCGCTAAGAAGCACGGTGGCGTTGCAGAGACCTTTACCGTTCGCCGCGTGGCTTACGGTGTCGGCATCGAGCGTGTCTTCCCCATCAACAGCCCCTTCGTTGAGAAGGTCACTGTTGTCCGCAAGGGCAAGGTCCGCCGCGCAAAGCTGTTCTATCTGCGTGGCCGTACGGGCAAGGCTGCCAAGGTCAAGAGCGATATTTGATCATCCCCGATTTGAAACCGGGAGAAAAGGGACAACTTGTTGTCCCTTTTTTCTTTTTCAAAGCCCGGGCGTATGGATAAAATCAGGAAAGGCTGGTGGCAAGGCTATGGAAAAACAGCAGCAGTCTGCCCCCGCGGTGCGCGGGCAGGGCATACTGGAATGGTACGAAGCGCTCATCTCCGCAGCGCTGGTGCTGGTACTGATCTTTTCGTTTTTCTTCCGCATTATTCAGGTGGACGGGAGCTCTATGGTGCCCACCCTGACCCATGGCGATAAGCTCATCGTCTGGGCGGCAGGCTACACCCCGCAGCGGGGCGATGTGGTCATCGTGGACAGCTACACCGTCTACGGTAAGCCGCTGGTCAAGCGGATCATTGCCAAGGGCGGTGACACCATCAGCATTGATTACGATGCCGGTACGGTTACGGTGAACGGCGAGCTTTTGCAGGAGGACTACATTGCAGCGCCTACCTATCTGGGCTATGATGTGCAGTTCCCGTTCACGGTACCGGAGGGCACCCTGTTTGTGATGGGGGATAACCGCAACGAATCGCTGGACAGCCGCTCCTCCTATGTCGGCTGCATTGACGAGCGTGATATTCTGGGCAAGGTACTGTTGTGCTTTATGCCCTTTACAGATTTTGGGGTGGTAAAATGAACGAAATGGATACCCGGTTTGCAAACCAGTACAATATTCAGTGGTTCCCGGGCCACATGACCAAGACCCTGCGCATGATGGAGCAGGAGATCCA
>CAKTAT010000008.1:0-43391 GCA_934532365.1 uncultured Faecalibacterium sp.
CAAAAAAGCTAGCGCTGCGCCAGTCGGCGCTATCGCTTTAACGCTTTTTTCGCTTCTCCATTAAAAGCCCCTCAGTCGCTGCGCGACAGCTCCCCCGAGGGGGAGCGGGCACATCCGGAAACTTTGCGATTGAGCCGCAAACTTTCCTGCCATGCCAAAGGCTCCCTCTCCGAGGGAGCTGGCAAAACCGTTAGGTTTTGACTGAGGGAGTTCGTTCCAAACCCCTCCCGTGAAAATGCGTTTGGAGCGCTCCGCAGAGCGCGACAAACGCAAAATTAAAAATAATTCTTCCGCTGAACATGGCTGGAGCGCAGCGGAAGCCATTTTCAATCCTTTTTTCCACAAACATTTTGGAAGATGTGGAAAAACCGCGCGGCGGGTGTATCTTTTTGCGCAAAAACGTGGTAAAATAAACTGTAAAATCAGAAAGTGTGCGCTGCGGCAGCTCTGCCGTACCAGGCGCACGAGTAGCGCACCCGCAAGACAGGTGCGCGGAAAGGATGCAGTATGCAGGAAACGACCATTGCCGCCATCGCCACGCCCCCCGGGGCGGGCGGCATTGCTGTGGTGCGCCTGTCCGGCGCAGAAAGCTACGCTGTGGCTGCCCGGGTATTCCACCCGGCAAACCCGGCAAAAAAGGTGGAAGAGGCCAAGGGCTACACTGCACTGTTCGGGCATTTCGTGGACAGGGAAGAAGCCTTTGACGAGGGCGTTGCCCTGTTTTTCCGCGCGCCTCACAGCTACACCGGCGAGGACGTGGTGGAGCTTTCCTGCCACGGCGGCAGCGCAGTGGCGCGGCGGCTGGTGGAAGCCTGCCTTGCAGCGGGCGCACAGCCTGCCGCCCCCGGCGAGTACACCCGCCGCGCCTTTCTGAACGGCAAGCTGGGCCTGACGCAGGCCGAAGCGGTCATGGACCTGATTGCAGCGGACGGGCGGCAGGGGGCAGCGCTGGCAAACGCCGCGCTGGGCGGCGCACTGGCGAAAAAGATCGACGCACAAAAGGCTCAGCTGACCGCCCTGCAGGCGCATCTGGCCGCATGGGTGGACTTCCCGGAGGAGGATGTGCCGGAACTGGACCCCGCCCACCTGCGCACTGTACTGGGCGCGGTGCGGGAGGAACTGGACGGCCTTATCCGCAGCTATGATGCCGGTGCGGTGTTGCGCGAGGGCGTGGACTGCGCCATCGTGGGACGCCCCAACGCGGGCAAGTCCACCTTGCTCAACCTGCTGGCAGGGTTCGACCGCGCCATCGTCACCCCGGTGGCGGGCACCACCCGGGATGTGGTGGAGCAGGCGGTGCAGCTGGGGGATATCCGGCTGAACCTCTTCGACACCGCCGGTCTGCGGGAGACAGAGGACGCCATTGAAGCCGAGGGCATTCGCCGTAGCTGGAAAAAACTGGAAGAAGCGGGATTAATTCTCGCTGTTTTTGACGGCTCCGAGCCGCCCAGCCGGGAGGACTTGGCGCTGGCACAGCGCTGTGCGGGTCGTCCCGCCATTGCCCTTGTGAACAAGGAGGACAAGCCCACCCAGTTTGATGCAGAACTCATCGCGCCGTATTTTGCCATGGTGCTGCCGGTCTGCTGCCGGGAAGAGGGGAGCCGCAAGGTCATCGCCGCTGCGGTGGCGCGGCTGCTGGGCACCGGCAGCATCGACCCCCACGCCGCCAGCCTGTCCGGGCAGCGGCAGCTTTCTGCCGCCCTCCGCGCCCGGGACGCCGCAGCCGGGGCACTGGATGCCGTCGCAGGCGGCTTTGGTCTGGACGCCGTTTCGGTCTGCGTGGATGACGCACTGGACGCCCTCTGCGACCTGACCGGCGAAAACGCCTCGGAAGCCGTCATCGAACAGGTGTTCGAGCGGTTCTGTGTGGGGAAATAAATTCAAATCATTTGTTAGAGGAAACCCGAAAGTATATGAACCACTTAGGAGATTATGATGTCATCGTCATCGGCGCTGGCCATGCGGGCATCGAAGCCGCCCACGCAGCTGCTGTGCTGGGCGCAAAAACGGCCGTCTTTACTATGAGTCTGGACGCTATCGGCAATATGCCCTGCAACCCCAGCATCGGCGGCACCGCCAAGGGCACGCTGGTGCGGGAGGTGGACGCACTGGGCGGCGTGATGGGTCTGGCGGCAGACGCCACCTATCTGCAAAGCCGGATGCTAAACAAGGGCAAGGGCCCCGCCGTGCACGCGCTGCGGGTGCAGACCGACCGCCGCCGCTACAACGAATACATGAAGCACGCGCTGGAGCAGACCCCGGGTCTGGCCATCCATCAGGCCGAGGTGGTGGCGCTGGAGGTGGAGGACGGCCATGTGAAGGGCGTTGTCACCCAGCTGCACGGCGAATACACCGCAAAGTGTGTGGTGCTTGCCACCGGTACGAACCTCGGCGGCAAAATCTTTGTGGGCGATGCGTGGTACGCCTCTGGCCCGGACGGGATGCACGCCGCCAACGCCCTGACCGACAGCCTGAAGGCCGCCGGTCTGCCGCTGCGCCGGTTCAAGACCGGCACCCCCGCCCGGGTGCACCGCCGCAGCATTGATTTTTCCAAGCTGGAATGCCAGCCCGGCGACCCGGACAGTGAGCTGCAGCCCTTCAGTTTTCTGACCGATGCGCCCATGCACAACAAGGTGGAGTGTTGGATCGCCTACACGAACCCCGAGACGCATAAAATCATTCTGGACAACATCCAGCGCAGCCCGCTGTACGGCGGCATGATCGAGGGTGTCGGCCCGCGCTACTGCCCCTCCATCGAGGATAAGGTGGTGCGCTTCTCCGGCAAGGACCGCCACCCGCTGTTCGTAGAGCCCTGCGGCGAGAACACCGAGGAAATGTATCTGCAGGGTGCGTCCAGCAGCCTGCCGGAGGACGTGCAGAACGCCTTCTACCACAGCATCAAGGGCTTTGAGCATCTGGAGATCATGCGCCCCGCCTACGCCATCGAGTATGACTGCGTAGACCCCACCAGTCTGGAAGCCACGCTGGAAAGCAAGGTGGTGCGGGGCTTGTACGGGGCAGGGCAGTTCAACGGCACCTCCGGCTACGAGGAAGCCGCCGCGCAGGGTCTGCTGGCGGGTCTGAACGCCGCCCGCAACGCGCTGGGCAAGGAACAGCTGGTGCTGCCCCGGCACACCAGCTATCTGGGCACGCTGGTGGACGATCTTGTCACCAAGGGCGTCATGGACCCCTACCGCATGATGACCAGCCGCAGCGAGTACCGGCTGACCCTGCGGCAGGACAATGCCGACCAGCGCCTGACCCCCATCGGCAGGGAATACGGCCTTGTGCAGGAGGACCGCTGGGCAAAGTACCAGCACACTCAGCAGATTTTGGAAGCCGAGCGCCGCCGCCTGCACGAGGCGCATCTGCGCACCGCCGACCTGCGCGCTGCCATGGAAGCCGCCGGTCTTGCCCCTGCCGCCGAGGGCGGCATTGCGGAGGAGCTGCTGCGCCGCCCGGAGATCAGCTACCCGCTGGTGGCGGGCATCATCGGCTGGGGAGAGGAGATCACCCCTATGCTGGCGGAGCGGCTGGAGACCGAGATCAAATACGCCGGTTACATTGCCCGGCAGGACCGGATGATCCGGGAGGTGGCACGCCACAAAAAGACCCTCATCCCGGAAGATTTCGAGTACGCTGCCCTGACCGGCCTGACGCTGGAAGCCCGGGAAAAGCTTGCCCGCATCCGTCCCCGCAATCTGGGGCAGGCGGGGCGCATCCCCGGCGTTTCGCCCTCCGATGTGGCGCAGCTGAGCATTGCTTTGGCAGCAAAGAAGTAAGAGAGGGCAGGACGGCGGGTAGTTTCTCTGAGGACCGTCCGCTGGGGTGGGACCCTGTTGCCGAAGGCAATAGGGCGGGCGATGGAATGGCCCGATTCGCGTCCGAGGAGAAAGCTGCCCGTTGTCCTGCCGAAAGAACTGCTGCTTATCTGCGACAAACGCAAATATAAATAATAATTTCCGCTGCTATTGTCAGAGCGAAGCGGAGACAATTCTAAATCGTTAAACCTAGAAAGAAGCTGCAACCAATGGAAGAACTCAAGCTTTACGAGGGGCGTCCTGCCGACTGCGCCGACCGCCTTGAAAAAGAGGTACGCACCTACGATTTGCTGGAAAAACTTGGCATTCCGTTCTGGCGCACCGACCACGGTTGGATGAAAGCCGATACCATGGAGGATTGCCATGTGATCGATGCCTGCCTGAATGCCACCGTCTGCAAGAACCTGTTCCTGTGCAACCGGCAAAAGACGAACTTTTATCTGCTCATGATGCCCGGGGACAAGCCCTTCAAAACCAAGGAGCTTTCCCACCAGCTGGGCATTGCACGCCTGAGCTTTGCCTCGCCGGAGGATATGGAGCAGTATCTGGACTGCACGCCTGGCTCCTCCTCCATCATGGGGCTTGCCAACGATCCCGAAAACAAGGTGCAGCTGCTGATGGACGAGGATGTGAAAAAAGGGGAGTACCTTGGCTGCCACCCCTGCATCAACACCTCTTCGCTCAAGCTGCGCACGGCGGATGTGCTTGAAACCTTCCTGCCCGCAGTTCACCACCAGCCCATTTTTGTGCACCTGACCGGCGAATAACAGAAAGGAAACCGCCCTATGATCGATAAACAGCGCCTTGCAGAAAAATGTTCCACATGGAACATTGCCCTCACCGGCACCCAGCTGGATCAGCTGGATGCCTTTGCCCAGATCCTTGTAGACTACAACCAGAAGGTCAACCTGACCGCCATCACCGACCCGGAGGGCATCGAGGACAAGCATTTCCTCGACAGCCTGCTGTTTGCCAGCCAGCCGGAGGTAGCCGGGCGCATGGTGGATGTGGGTGCGGGCGCGGGCTTTCCGGGCATCGTGACCAAGATCTTCAAACCGGAACTGGAACTGACCCTCATGGAGCCCACTGGCAAGCGGGTGGAGTTTTTGAAGTACGCCTGCGTCCAGCTGGGTCTGACCGGGGTGGAGTTTGCCAAGGAGCGCGCCGAGGAAGCCGCCCGCAAAATCTGGCGAGAGCAGTTTGATCTTGCTTCTGCCCGCGCCGTGGCAGCCCTGCCCATGCTGGCAGAATACTGCCTGCCGCTGGTAAAAGTGGGCGGCAATTTCCTTGCCATGAAGGGCGCATCCGGGGAAGAGGAACTGACCGCTGCCCGGGGTGCCATCAAAAAGCTGGGCGGCGAGTACCGCGAGACCCGCACCCTGCACCTGCCCGGCGGCGACACCCGCACTTTGATCCTGTGCAAAAAGATTTCGCAAACTCCGACAGCATACCCCAGAAACGGCGGTAAAATTGCAAAAAGCCCGCTGAAATAACGCATGATTTGACGCAACCTGTAAGACCCTGCCGAACGAAATTTCTGGCGGGGTCTTTCTTTGTGTGCTACACTGAAGCTGAACAGGTTTTCCACGATTTCCCGGAGAAATGTGGAAAACCCCATCACACAAGGAAAGGGGCAGCATCATGTTTGAACGCAAGAAACCGTCCGGGAAATTACTCTCTCTGCCCATCGACCAGATCCATCCGTCGCCCTTTCAGGCGCGGAAAAGCTTTGACGAGCAGGAGCTGACCGCGCTGGCGCAGAGCATCCGGGAGAATGGTCTGCTCCAGCCGGTCACGGTGCGCAGGGCGGCAGAGGGCTACGAACTGGTGGCAGGGGAGCGGCGGCTGCGTGCCTGCCAGCTGGCAAAGATGACCACCATCCCCGCCATCCTGTGCAGCTACGCCGACGACCGCACCGCCGCACTGGGTCTGCTGGAAAACATCCAGCGCGCCGACCTGAACCCCTTTGAGCAGGCGCAGGGGCTGCGGGATGTAATGGTGATGTGGGACTGCACCCAAGCCGAAGCCGCCAAGCGTCTGGGCATGGCGCAGCCCACCTTTGCCAACAAGCTGCGGCTGTTGCAGCTGACGGCAGACCAGCGGCAGTTTGTGCTGGACAACAACCTCACCGAGCGCCACGCCCGGGCGGTGCTGCGTCTGCCGGAGAACCGCCGCAGCGAAGCACTCATCACCATCGCCAAGCGCCGCCTGAACGCCCGCCAGACCGACAGCTACATCGAGCAGCTGCTGAACAGCCCGTCCAAGCCCGGGCACCGCATCTCCATGGTGCGGGATGTGCGCATCTTTGTCAACACCATCGACCACGCCATCCGTCTGATGACCGACAACGGCGTGCCCGCCACCGCCCACCGGGAAGAGAAGGACGGCTACATCGAGTACACCGTCCGCATCCCCACCGCCGCCGCGGAGAAGTGAATTGTTCCATGTGGAACAGGGAAAACGCCCTCTCAGGCGCTCCCGCGCCAGCTCCCCCAAAGGGGGAGCCAAGCCGTTAACCTCGATGCTAAAGTATTAGGTACAAAGAGGAAGCTTCCGGGCGTGCTCTTGGCTCTCCCTTTGGGAGAGCTGGCAAAGCCGTAGGCTTTGACTGAGAGGGCGCACGCCGTTAGCTCTGTCGCTAAAGTATCAATAGCAATGAGAAACTTTCCCGCCATGCCAAAGGCCCCATCTCAGAGGGGGCTGTCTGCGCAGCAGACTGGGGGAGTTTTCTCCCCAAAGTGCCCTCATTTCCACTTTCCCACCCCCAAAAGTTAAAAATCCAGCTGAAAAACGCTCCAGATGGTTCAAAAAACAATTTGGATGTGTTATACTAGAAGCCAAGGTGCCTGTCGGACGGGGAAACCGGCGGGCACGACTGCGTGTTCCACGTGGAACAAATCTTTCCCCGGGAGGAAGAAAAGCGCGTGGCAAAAATTGTAGCGATCGCAAACCAGAAGGGCGGAGTGGGCAAAACCACCACCGCCGTCAACCTTTCGTCCTGCGTAGCGGCACTGGGCAAAAAGGTGCTCATCGTAGACCTTGACCCGCAGGGCAACACCACCACCGGCTATGGCATCCCAAAGCGCAGCGTGGAAGCGGGCACTTATGAGGTGCTCATTGGCAAGGCAACGGCGGCGCAGGCCATCCGGCACACCGAGTACCGCACCGACGTCATCGGCTCCAACACCCGGCTGGCCGGTGCCAGCTTGGAAATGATCGACCTGCCCGGCCGCGAGGGGCGTCTGCGCAAGGCGCTGGCTGAGGTGCAGAAGGACTACGACTTCATCTTTATCGACTGCCCGCCCAGTCTGGACCTGCTCACCCTCAACGGCCTGAGCGCCTGCGACAGTGTGCTCATCCCGGTGCAGTGCGAATACTATGCGCTGGAAG
The DNA here is from genome assembly GCA_934532365.1 of uncultured Faecalibacterium sp. GTDB lineage: Bacteria > Bacillota > Clostridia > Oscillospirales > Ruminococcaceae > Faecalibacterium. The sequence goes on from CAKTAT010000008.1 coordinate 7,212, forward strand.
GCTTGTCGGAGCTCATCAGCACCCTCAAGACCATCCGCAAAAAGTATAACCCGTATCTGGATATCGAGGGCGTGGTGTTTACCATGTTCTCGCTGCGGTACAACCTGACCGTGCAGGTGGTGGAGCAGGTGCAGAAGTACTTCGGCTCCAAGGTGTACAAGACCACCATCCCGCGCTCCATCCGCATTTCGGAGGCGCCCAGCTACGGCCAGCCCATCAATTTCTACGAGCCCAAGGGCAAGGGCAGCGAAGCCTACATGGACTTGGCCATCGAATTCGTCAAGCACAACCGCCCGCAGGAACCTAAGAAGTCCCGCGCAAAGGCTGCACCCGCCGCAGAGCCGGCGAAAAACGCTCTGGAAGATTAAAACAGGGGGAACAAGGTAAACAATGGCAAGAGGAAAAGGAGGGCTCGGGCGCGGGCTGGACAGTCTGTTTGAGGACGCAGCACCGGTCTTTGAGTCAGAGCACGCAGCGGTGGAAACTTTGCCGCTGCGCGAAATCGAGCCGGACCCCGACCAGCCCCGCAAGACCTTTGAACAGGAGACCCTTAGTGAGCTGGCTGCCAGCATCGCCGAGCACGGCTTGCTGCAGCCCATCGCGGTGCGTCCGAGACCCATGGGCGGTTACAGCATCGTAGCAGGCGAGCGCCGCTGGCGTGCCTCCCGCATGGCGGGTCTCACCGAGGTGCCGGTGGTCATCAAGGATGTGTCCGACGAGCAGGCCATGGAGCTGGCGCTGGTGGAAAACTTGCAGCGGGAGGATCTGGACCCGGTGGAAGAAGCTGCCGGTATCCGGGAGCTGATGACCCGCTGCGACCTGACACAGGAGCAGGCCGCCCGCAAGCTGGGCAAGAGCCGCAGCGCACTGGCCAACAGTCTGCGTCTGCTCAACCTGCCGGAAACGGTGCTGGAGCTGCTGAAGAGCGGCTTTATCAATACCGGCCACGCGAAGGTGGTGCTGGGCTTGCCCACGCCGGAACTGCAGGCCGAGGCCGCGCAGATCATCGCGGACAACCAGCTGAACGTCCGTCAGGCCGAGGCGCTTTGCAAAAAGATGGCAAAGCCCGCCAAGGAGCCCCGCGAACCCGCACCCCGCGGCACTTTGCCGGTAGAGGTGGAGGAGAGCCTGAAGCAGGTGCTGGGCAGCGAGGTGAACGTGGCCTACCACGGCGGCAAGGGCAAGCTGACGGTGCATTTTTACTCCGACGAGCAGCTGCGTGCCTTTGCAAACCTGCTGGGACAGTACCAGATGGAAACCGAATAATCATGCGATCCAAGGCGGGAACTGCCGCCTTTGAACGGCAGCGGAAGGCCGCAGGCGCACCGCTGCAAGCCCAATAGAGTTAAGGAGAGTCAATCATGCTGGATATCAAATTTGTCCGCGAGAACCCGGACGCCGTTAAGGAAAACATCAAAAAGAAGTTTCAGGATGCAAAGCTGCCGCTGGTGGATGAGGTCATCGAGAAGGATGCCAAGTACCGCGCAGCCCTGAAGGAAGTGGAGGCCCTGAAGGCCGCCCGCAACAAGCTGAGCAAGGCCAACGGCCCGCTGTTCGGCCAGCTGAAGAAGTGCACCGACGAGGCAAAGAAGGCAGAGCTGCAGGCACAGATCGACGCCAACAACGCCGCCGTCAAGGCTGACGCCGACAAGATGGCAGAGCTGGAGAAGGAAGAGGAGGCACTGTCCGCCCGCATTCAGGAGATCATGTACTCCATTCCCCAGATGATCGACCCCAGCGTGCCCATCGGCCCGGACGATACCTATAATGTGGAGGCTCAGCGCTTCGGCGAGCCCGTTGTGCCGGATTTCCCCATCCCGTACCACACCGAGATCATGGAGAGCTTTGACGGCATCGATATGGACGCCGCAGGCCGCGTGGCCGGCAACGGCTTCTACTACCTGCTGGGCAACATCGCACGCCTGCACGAGGCTGTGCTGGCCTACGCCCGCGACTTCATGATCAACAAGGGCTTCACCTACGTCATCCCTCCCTTCATGATGCACGGCAACGTGGTGCAGGGCGTCATGTCCTTCCCCGAGATGGACGCCATGATGTACAAGATCGAGGGTGAGGATCTGTACCTCATCGGCACCAGCGAGCACACCATGATCGGCCGCTTCATCGACCAGACGCTGGACGAGAGCAAGATGCCCCTGACCCTGACCTCTTACAGCCCCTGCTTCCGCAAGGAGAAGGGCGCACACGGCATCGAGGAGCGCGGCATCTACCGCATCCACCAGTTCGAGAAGCAGGAGATGATCGTGGTCTGCCGCCCCGAGGAGAGCGCCGACTGGTACGAGAAGCTCTGGAAGAACTCCGTGGAGCTGTTCCGCAGCATGGAGATCCCCGTGCGCCAGCTGAACTGCTGCTCCGGCGATCTGGCTGACCTGAAGGTCAAGAGCTGCGATATCGAGGCTTGGAGCCCCCGCCAGCAGAAGTACTTCGAGGTCTGCTCCTGCTCCAACCTGGGTGACGCACAGGCACGCCGCCTGCGCATCCGCATCAAGGGCAAGGACGGCAAGACCTATCTGGCTCACACCCTGAACAACACCTGCGTGGCACCTCCGCGTATGCTGATCGCCTTCCTGGAGAACCACCTGCAGGCCGACGGCAGCGTGACCATCCCCGAAGTGCTGCAGCCGTACATGGGCGGCCTGAAGGTCATGGTCCCCACCAATAAGAAGAACTAAAACTGCACCGGGTTTTCCACAACCGGGCAGAAAAAGGTTGAAAAAAGCACCGCTTTCCGTATAGGGAAGCGGTGCTTTTTGCGTGGGAAGCGGGAGCGCCCTCTCAGCCAAGAGCACTGCCGGAAGCTTTCTCATTGCACCTGATACTTTAGCGACAGTGCTAACGGCGTGCGCCCTCTCCGTCACCTGCGGTGACACCTCTCCCAAAGGGAGAGGCAAGAGCACTGCCGAAAACTTTCTCTTTACACCTGATACTTTAGCAATGAGCCTTAGACCTTGGCTCTCCCTTTGAGGAAAGACTTCCCCCGCTCCGGGGGAAGATGTCACCGTAGGTGACAAAAGGGGGAATCTGGCGCGGGAGCGCCTGAGAGGGCTTTTTACCCGCAAAAGACAACAAGAAAACCTATATTTCAACGCACCTATGTAAATAAATTAAGAATCTCAAAAAACTGCAAAATTTTTTGAAAATATGTGTTGACAAAAGGGGCATCTATGGATATAATAATAAAGCACCGTTCGAGTGCAAGTTAAATATGTGGCGGTATAGCTCAGTTGGCTAGAGCATTCGGTTCATACCCGAAGTGTCACCGGTTCAAATCCAGTTACCGCTACCACGTTACAGAGTTTCGCTAAGATAAGGGGGACGGTCGTCCGCAGTAGTGGACGATGAAAGTCGGAGGTTTTAGCGAAGCTCTGTATTTGTAAGGCCCGTTGGTCAAGCGGTTAAGACACGGCCCTTTCACGGCTGTAACATGGGTTCGATTCCCGTACGGGTCATAAAAACGCCTTTGCGCAATGCGCAAGGGCGTTTTTGCTTTTTCAGGGCCTTTTTAAGCCCCTCTCTGTGAAAATGCGTTTGGAGCGGCCCGCAGGCCGCGACAAACGCGAATTATTATAAAATGCTTTTCCGCTAAAAATGGTCAGAGCGAAGCGGAGACCATTTCAAATCGTCCTATACACAAGAGGCCGCTGCACAAAATACTGTACAACGGCCTCTTGATTATTTACTTGTTCTGCTCCTGCACATAGTGCAGGATATCCTCCGGCACCTCTGCCAGCGCATCGGCACCGGCGGCGGTCAGCTCGGCGCGGCCGCGGAAGCCCCACAGCGCGCCCATGGCGGGCAGCTGGGCGTTGTGCCCGGTGAGGATGTCCACGTCGCTGTCGCCCACAAAAAGGGTGGCGGCGGGGTCTGCGCCCAGCTCGGTCATCAGGGCATACAGTCCGGTGGGGTCGGGCTTGGTGGGTACGCCCGGGCGGCTGCCCCGCACGGCGTCAAAGCGGCCGGTGCCAAAGTAGTGGGCAATGATGCCGCCGCACAGGGCATCGGCTTTGTTGGAGAATACCGCGCACTGGATGCCCTCGGCTTTCAGTGCGTCCAGCAGCGCCGGGATGCCGGGGTAGGGCGCGGTCTTGTCCTCCTTGTGGGCATCGTACCGGGCGGTGAACTGCGCCAGCGTCGCCGCCAGCTGCGCCGGGGTGCGGGCGTCAGCGGGGGAGAACCGCTCCACCAGCTTGGGGATGCCGTTGCCCACCATCAGTTTGAACTGCTCCACCGTAAAGGTGGGCCAGCCGTTTTGTGCGCACACCCAGTTACCGGCATCGGCAAGGTCGTCGATGGTGTTCAGCAGGGTGCCGTCCAAGTCAAATAATACAGTCTTTATCATAAAAATAGTCTCCGTTGGTCTGTGTTACAAAAAATACCCCGCCGACCGTAGGCTCAGCGGGGCATCGCAAGTATACTTCTATATCTCCAGAAAATCAAGAGCCGTCAGCGGCACACTGCGCACGGTGACCTTTTCTTTGCCGGGGAATACAAGGGTCAGGTTGGCGCGCTGCACCGTCACCGCCCAAGGGGACTGCAGCGCGGTAAAGCCGGTGTCCGGGTGGAACACACACAGCTGGTGCAGATGGAACCGGTGCTGCCGGCAGAGCAGCAGCTGTCCCTGCTGCTGCCATACGCCCTCCCGATGCCAGCCCACGGCAGCAGCACCCAGCAGGGCGGCGAACACCCCGGTGGGGATGAGCAGCGGCAGGGTAAGGGCAGGCAGGGTGGTGCGGGATACCGCCGTCAGCAGCAGGCAGAGCGCCAGCGGGATGCCCGCCGGTAAAAAGAACACCATGCTGCGGTCGGTGGTGTCGGCGCGGATGTCCGGGGGCAGCTGCGCCATCTCGGGCAGCAGCTCCCGCAGCAGCGGGGTGCCCTCCCGCCAGACGAACAACGGCAGCTCCGGGCGGCACGCCCCTGCCGAGACGAATACCGGGCAGTAATGCAGCGCCCATGTGGCGGGGGAGCGGCGCAGGTCGGCGTAGTTCAGCTGGCTGAGCCGCAGCCGCAGCTCGTACCGGCGGATAAATCCGCCCCGGCTGCCCAGCTGGGTATCGGTGCGCCAGACGGTATAATGCACCGCCTGCAAGGCGCTGCGCACCAGACTGATGCAGAACAGCGTGCCCGCCAGCACCAGCAGCCATGCCGTGCCCAGCGGCAGCCAGCGGGCGGCAAGCGCCGCCAGCTGTCCCAGCTGCGCAAGGGCGGCGGTCTGGGCGTAGCTTTGGGTCTGGTGGATGGCCAGCCACCATAAAATCAGGGTGGACAGGCCGTTGGCACCCAGCACCGTAAAGGCCAGCTTTTCGCCGCCCTTGGGCGCGTGCCATAGCGGGTCTGTCACCGGCAGCAGCACATCGGCAAGCTCCTCGGCCTGCTGCCGGGTAAGATACAGCGTAATGGTCTGTTTCTGCCCCACGGGGTACAGCACCACCCGGCAGGCACCGGCCAGCCGGTAGACCGGCGGCTGCTCCAGCATCAGCGCCGCCAATCCCTCGGCGCGCAGGGCGCGATCCAGCCGTACCCCCAGCCGCCAGCTGACGTGCACCGTGCCCTCGGCGTCCACCTGCCAGCGGCCGCCGTAGTACACCGCCCAGCACACTAAGCTGATCAAGAAGAGCAGCACAAGGTCCTGCCGCAGCGCCGCGCGCAAAGCGTTCCAGTTGCGGGCAAAAAGCACCTGTACCAGCGGCAGAAGGTACACCAGCAACGTCTTGCGCAGCAGATGCAGCGCCGCCAGCGGGTGGAAGTGCTTTTCCCGGTTCATACGTTGCCCTCCATCAGCACAGCCGCCAGCGCAGTAGCCTGCGCGGCGGGGATGCCGGGCAGCACCAGCTGCAGCCCCGGGCTGCGCACAAGGAGCACGGTGCACCCTGCCGCCCACAGCAGCGGGGTGCGCAGCAGCTGCACCCCGGTGACCGCCCGGCGCGGGATGCGGCGCAGCACAGGGACAGCCACCCCGGACTGCACCGTGACGCTGTCCACCGTCAGGGCGGCTACAAAGCTGCAGCAGCGCGCCCGGACAAGCGCCACCAGCGCCGCCCAGATAACGCAAAAGACCGCCCCCACCCACACGCTCTGCCAGAAGGCAAAAGGCGCACAGACCAGCCCGGGCACAGCTGCCCAGACGCAGACCACCCGGCGGGCACGGGGCGGCAGCACCAGCGCGGTGCGCAGCAGTTCCTGCTCGCTCATTTGTGGGAGGAAAGACCCCACGCATCCATCAGCAGATGCAGGGTGTCGTCCTGTGTCAGGCAGAGCAGCCTGTCCCACGGCAGCAGCACCGTGTTGCCGTGGGGGATGATGAACTCGGTGTCCCGGGTGATGCTGACCAGAATGGCGTCGCCGGGGATGGGGATCTCCTTGATCTCCTTGCCCGCGAACTGGAAGTCCTCCGGCAGCAGGATCTCGTTCAGGCTGGCGGTGCCGCCGCCCAGGGACAGCAGCTGCCGAATGGTGTCGGTCTCGATCTCCCGCTCCAGAATGTGGCTCAGGTTGTCGGTGCCGCACACCACGGTGTCCACGCCCAGCGTGTGCAGGATGTCCCGGTTTTTGGGGTTGGAGGCGCGCGCCACGGTGCGGTTCACGCCGAACTCCCGCTTGGCGATCTGGCAGGCCACCAGATTGGTCTCGTCGGTGTTGGTCACCGCCACAAAGGCGTCGCAGCTGGCCACATCGGCGGTGCGCAGGGTGTCAAAACTCAGGGAATCGCCGCAGATGACCGGGATATCCAGCGTGTCCGCAAGGGTGCGGCACAGCGACTCCTGCGGCTCGATGATGGTCACCTTATGGCGGTGGGACAGCAGGCTCTGGGCAAGATACATCCCCACCCGGCCGCCGCCGGCAATACAAACTTTCATATCGTTACCTCATTCTACGGTCTGTAAAGCAAAAACAGGCTGTTTTACTTGGAAAGCGCCCGGAACACCGCCTGCTCGGTCAGCACGGTGGGGCAGATGGTCTCCAACTCGTAGGCCTTATGGTACAGGATCTGCAGATGCGGGTCGGACACCCGGCAGATGACCTTATCCCGGCGGAAGATGTTCTTCGCCAGCTGTGCCGCCATCAGATTCACCGAGTCCTCCTCGGTCACCGCCGCCACGGCGTCGCAGTTCTCCACGCCGCCCCGGCGCAGGGTGTCCGGGTCGGTAGGGTCGCCCACAAGGGCAGTGCCGTGAAAGGTATAATCGTCAAAGGCATCCAGACGCTTGAGCTGCTCGGGGTCCTTTTCCACCACCGAGATATCATGGCCGATGCGCTCCAGATCGCGGATCAGCGCCGCACCTACCTGATCGCAGCCGATCACCAGAATGTTCATGAAGGTTCACCTCGTTGTTCTCAGTGCTTTCTGCGCCGGGCGCAGAAAGCGGACAGACTTCTTATTTTTATAGTATAGCACATTTCCCGGGGCAGATAAATACAGCGCCCGGGGGAAAATTTCTATAATCTGTATGCACAGCGGCTCATAGTATGGTATACTGGAACTGCTTTTGAAAAAACTACGCACCCAACGGGTGCTGCAGGAGGGATTTATTACGTTTTTCGAGATCATCAAAGCGATCCTGATGGGTATTGTAGAGGGCATTACCGAGTGGCTGCCCATCTCCTCCACCGGTCACATGATCCTTGTGGAGCAGGTCGTCAAGTTCAATGCCAGCGAAGAGTTCATGTCCATGTTCCGGGTGGTCATCCAGCTGGGTGCCATTCTGGCCGTGGTGGTGCTGTTCTGGAATAAGCTGTGGCCCTTCGGGCTGCGGCAGGGCAAGGTCATCTCCAAGCCCAGCGTGTGGAACCTGTGGTTCAAGGTGGTAGCCGCCACCCTGCCGGTGCTGGTCATCAGCCCGCTGGACGACTGGATGGAGGCACACTTCTATAACTACATCACCGTAGCCGCCATGCTGATTTTGTACGGTGTGCTCTTCCTTGTGGTGGAGAACCGCCGCACCACGCCCCGGGTCACAAAGCTGGAACAGATCAGCTACCGGGACGCGCTGCTCATCGGCGTGTGGCAGTGCCTTGCCATCATCCCCGGCACCTCCCGCTCCGGCGCTACCATCGTGGGCGGCCTGCTGCTGGGGCTTTCCCGCGCCTGCGTGGCGGAGTTCACCTTCTATCTGGCCATCCCGGTCATGGCGGGTGCATCCCTGCTCAAGGTGATCAAGTTCGTCATCTCCGGCGTTTCCATCACCGGCACCGAGATCGCTGTGCTGCTGGTGGGCTGCGTTGTGGCCTTTGCGGTCAGCCTTGCAGCCATCCGCTTCCTGATGGATTACGTCAAGCGCCACGACTTCAAGTTCTTCGGCATCTACCGCATCGTGCTGGGTGCCATCGTGCTGGCTGTGGCAGCCATCACCGCGCTGGCATAAGATATGATAAAACAGGGGCTGTTGCTTGCGCAACAGCCCCTGTTTTTTAGCATCAAAAGCTTATTCTTTCTCTTTTTTCACCTTTACGCGCCACTTGTGGGACATATATTCCGAGCGCAGCTTGTGGGTGACAAAGGTCTGGCTGCTGTACAGGCCGTGGTGGCCGGAGAGCATATAGCAGATGCCGCAGCCCAGCGCGATCAGCTCCAGCCCGGCACCGCTGAACAGTTCAAAGGCCAGCAGGATGGAGGGAATCAGGACGTTGGTAGCACCGCAGAAGATGGACACAAGTCCCACCGCCGCTGCAAATTCGGCGGGCAGACCCAGCAGCGGGCCGACCACGCAGCCGAAGGTAGCGCCCACAAAAAAGCTGGGAACCACCTCGCCGCCCTTGAACCCGCAGGCAAGGGTCAGCGCGGTGAGGAAGATCTTGCACAGAAAATCCCACGGCAGCGCCTGTCCCTGCTCCACGGCGGCGACGATGACGCTCATGCCCGCGCCGTTATAGCGCCCCACGCCGAAGAGATAGGAAAAGCCGATGACCAGCACGCCGCCCGCAAAGACCCGCACCCACGGGTTCGGGAGAAGCTTTGGCACGGTATGCTCCATGAAGTGGAGAGTGTAGCAGAACAGGCGGGAGACGGCTGCGCAGGCCACGCCCAGCAGGATGACCAGCAGGGCGGTGCGGACGTTCAGCTCCGGTGCAGTGAGGGCAAAGTGGGTGGGCGCGATGCCAAAGGCCAGCGAGCAGCCGTAGGCGATGAGGGCGGAGGTAAAGGCGGGGACAAAGGCAGAGGTAAAGGTCAAGCCCACATCCTCCACCATCATGGCAAAGCAGGCCGCCGCCAGCGGGGTGCCGAACAGGGCAGAGAAGAACGCAGCCATGCCGCTGATGGTGGCGGTGCGGCGGTCGTGGTCCTTGAGCCGCAGCAGGGTGCCAAGGTTCCAGCCGATGCTGCCGCCCATCTGCAAAGCAGCGCCCTCGCGGCCGGCAGAGCCGCCGCACAGGTGGGTGAGCACCGTGCCCAGAAAGATGGCGGGCACCAGCAGGATGCTGACCGGCTCGCCGCTCTGCACGGCGCGCAGAACGTTGTTGGTGCCCACGCCCTCGCACTTTGTTACCTTATAAAGGGCGGTAATGAGCAGACCTGCCACGGGTAAGAGGAACAGCAGCCATGGCTGCGCGGCGCGCAGCTCGGTCGCGTGCTCAACGGCAAGGTGGAACAGGGTACCCAGAAGCCCGCAGAGCAGACCCATGGGAACCGCCAGAAAGAACCATTGCAGCGCCACCCGGACGGCGGCTTCGGCTTCGTGCCGGAATGTATCAAAATCGTTCATAGAAAGTACTCCTGTATATTGACATCCGTCCCGTTTTTTGGAACCGATATAAGATAACACCGCAGGGCAGGGCTGTCAACCCCAAAATGGGCAGAGAAAAAACGGCGCTGCTCCATTTTCTGTTTACACCGCTCGCCCGGGTGTGCTATACTGAACAAAAGAGAGACCGCGCGGCAGACGCCGCCGGAAAGATATGGGAGGAAAAACACCATGGAAGCATCCAAAGTTTACTATACGGATTTCCGCTGTCCGGTGGGCACCAGCCTGCTGGAAAAGCTGCGCCGGGTGTGCATTGCCGCCGGCATCAAGGACATCGACATGGACGGCCGGTTCGTGGCCATCAAGATGCACTTCGGCGAACTGGGCAATCTGGCTTTTCTGCGTCCCAACTACGCCAAGGTGGTGGCAGACCTGTGCAAGGAGCAGGGCGGTATGCCCTTCCTGACCGACTGCAACACCCTGTATCCGGGCAGCCGCAAGAACGCGCTGGAGCACCTGAACTGCGCCCAGCTGAACGGCTTCTGGCCCATGACCACCGGCTGTCAGGTGATCATCGCCGACGGTCTGCGCGGCACGGATGAGGTGGAAGTGCCGGTGCCGAACGGCGAATACTGCAAGACCGCCAAGATCGGCCGCGCCATCATGGATGCGGACGTGTTCATCAGCCTGAACCACTTCAAGGGACATGAGGCTACCGGTTTCGGCGGTGCGCTCAAGAACATCGGCATGGGCTGCGGCTCCCGCGCAGGCAAGATGGAGCAGCACGCTGCCGGCAAGCCCGCCGTGCAGGAGGGCTTGTGCCGCGGCTGCCACCGCTGCGCCAAGGAGTGCGGCTCGGACGCCATTACTTACAATGCCGAAAACAAGGCTGTCATCGACTACGACAAGTGCAAGGGCTGCGGCCGCTGCATCGGTGCGTGCAGCTTTGACGCCATCTATTCTCCCAACGACTGCGCCAACGAGCTGCTGGACCGCAAGATGGCAGAGTACGCCGCCGCAGTCTGCCACGACCGTCCCTGCTTCCACATTTCTCTGGTGCAGGACATCAGCCCCAACTGCGACTGCCACGGCGAGAACGATGCGCCCATCCTGCCGGATATCGGCATCTTTGCCTCCTTTGACCCGGTGGCGCTGGACCAGGCCTGCGTGGACGCCTGCCTGAGCGCGACCCCGCTGCCCAACAGCCAGCTGAGCACGAACCTTGCAAAGCCGGGCTGGAACTGCTACCACGACAACTTCAAGGACTCCAACCCCAACATCGAGTGGAAGGCTACCTTGGAGCAGGCCGAGAAGGTGGGCATGGGCACCCGCCAGTATGTGCTGAAAAAGGTATAACGACAAAATGGGGCGCTGACCACACGGTCAGCGCCCCATTGCGCTTTCAAGTTTAAGGTTGGGTTCAGGCCTCGCCGTTTGTCTCCGGCACAATGCCGTCCAGCACGGTCTGCAGCGCCTGCCAGTTTTTCAGGGTGCAGCCGGGCAGGGTGTCAGCGTCCAGCCCTGCGTCCGCAATGCGGCCGGTCATGCTGTCCTTATCGCTGAGCAGGTCCAGCGCGGCGTCCTTGATCATCGGCCACGCCTCGGCAAAGCCCTCCTGCTGGTTGTCGGTCAGGCCGTCGTACCAGCTGTAAAAGGCCTCCTGAATGGCCTCCGGGGAGCGGCTGGACATCCGTGCACCCTCGGCCCACTGCAGCAGCGATGCCGCCGCGATGACCGATTTCAAGGAGCAGCCGGATACCCCGGGCCCCCAGCCCAGACAGGGTGCAAAGGCGTTTGAGGTGCCGGTGATGGAGAACACCGAGTTCTCGTCGAAGTTGCCGGGGTTCAGCTCCCCGGTGTTGGCTTCTGTGGTGGAAGAGGGCAGCTCGCTGCTGCCGGAAGCGGATGCGCTGTCCGAAGCGGGCGCAGCGCTGGATGCGGGGCTGCTGTCGGCAGCCCCGCCGCAGGCTGCCAGCAGGCAGCCCAGCAAAGCAGCGCACAGCAGCAGCGCAAGGGAGCGGATATATTTCGATCTCATAAGAAAAACCTCCGTAAACGGTGCTCCGGCAAGCCGCCGGAGCGAAGCGGGATCTACACCCTAAGTATACGTTTTGTGCCCGGCGTTGTCAATCGTTCCGCGCAGGACGAATTTCAAGCAGACCTGTGCAGGATATACAAAAATTCAGCTTGAATTTCGGGCAGTTCAACGCATTGACATTTTCCGCGCTGGCTCGTATAATCAAAGACAGACAAGTGAATTTATCAGTGCGTGTAACTGTTCGATCAGGCATGAGCATCAGAGGGAAGGCGGCAACGGCATCCCTTTGGTTCTTGTGCCCTTTTTCTTTTTTCAATAAAAACTGCGGCATGGAAGCGGAGGAGTGCGGCGATGCAGGCTGTAAAGGTATTCAATAACAATGCGGTGTCGGTGGTCATGCCGGACGGCAGGGAAGCCATTCTCGTGGGCAACGGGCTTGGGTTTGGCCGCCGCCCGGGGGACGTCATCGACAAAAGCCGCGTTTCCAAGGTGTACTATGTGCAGAACGCGCTGCAGACCAAGTTCCTCAAGATGCTGGATAACGTCACCCCGCAGGTGATGCAGGCCGCCGAGCGCATCTCGCTGGCGGCAGAGGAGCAGGGCATCCTGCTCAGCAGCAAAAGCACCATCTCGCTGGTGGACCATATCAGCTTTGCGCTGGAGCGTGTGGAACAGGGCACCTTTCTGCCCAACCTCATGCTCTCGGAGACCCGGATGCTGTACCCGAAGGAGTACGCAGTGGGGCAAAGGGCACTGGAGCTTGTCCGGCAGTTCTGCGGCGTGCAGCTGCCGGAGGACGAAGCGGGCTACATTGCCCTGCATCTGGTAGCCGGTGCGGCAGACGGTGCGCTGGCTTACGATACCGTAAAGTTCGTCAAGGCGGTCAAAGAGATCATCTGCGATACCTATCACTGTACCTTTGAGGAAGAAAGCCTCGAGACCACCCGCCTGACCGTGCACCTCAAGTTTCTGGCGGCGCGCATCCTGCGCCACACTCCGTGGCAGGACGCCGGGCTGGAATCCATGTACACGGTGCTTTTGCAGCGCGACAGCCGCAACGAGGTGTGCTTGCAGCGCATCAATGCCTATCTGCGGCAGGAATTTGATTACGAGCTGGATCATCAGGAGCAGGTCTATCTGCTCATCCACCTGACCAAGATCGTTGGTTAAAATGTTTCAACAGGGCGTCCGGAAGCCCTGCGGAATAGAAATCATCCCCCAAAAACAGTCAAGTCAAAAAGTGAGGAGTATTACACGATGAAAGAAAAAGTCATGAATGGCTTGGAAAAGTTCTCCAAAGCCATGCTCTCACCGCTGTCGTATATCTCGGCAGCAGGCCTGATCCTTGTGCTGGGCGCATTGCTTACCAGCACAAGCCTTAGCGCGATGATCCCCGTTCTGCAGTGGACCCCCATCAAGCTGCTGGGACAGCTGATCTACAACTGCATCATGGTCATCATCAACAACCTCAGCCTGATGTTCTGCGTGGGCATCGCAGCAGCGCTTGCCAAAAAGAACAAGCAGCAGGCTGCCATCATCGGCCTGATGAGCTACTTTATGTACCTGACCGCCGGCAACGTCACCCTGACTCAGCTGGGTATGCTGGCCGAGGCGGACCCTCTGGTGGGTCTGTACGGCACCGGTCAGTCCACCGTGTTCGGCATCCAGACGGTGGATATGGGCGTGTTCGGCGGCATCCTGCTGGGCTTGGTCTGCGGCTGGGTGTACAACCGCACCTGTGAAAAGCAGTTCAAGGGCATCATCACCCAGATCTACTCCGGCAACCGCTGGTCCTTTACCTGCATGGTGGTCTTTTCCATCCTGTTCGGCTTTGGTTCCTGCTTCTTCTGGCCGCCGGTGCAGAGCGTCATCAGCGCCCTGACCGATCTGATCGCCACCTCCGGCAACTTCGGCCTGTTCCTGTACGGCTTTTTGGAGCGCTTCCTCATCCCCACCGGCCTGCACCACCTCATCTACACCCCCTTCCAGTTCTCTGCACTTGGCAACAGCCTGACCGTGGGCGATGCCACCTACACCGGCTCCTACATCGTCATGATGATGGAGTACAGCATGGGTCTGCCCTTCTCGGATGGCATCGTGTGGATGTACACCGGCTTCACCAAGACCTTTGGCTACTTTGGCATCGTGGCAGCCTTCATCTTCTGCGCCCGCAAGGAGAACCGCAAAAAGACCGCTGCCGTTCTGGTGCCGCTGGCCTTTACCGCTTCTCTGGCCTCCATCACCGAGCCGCTGGACTTCATGTTCTGCTTCTCTGCCCCCATCCTGTGGGTGGCACACGCCTGCATCTCCGGCCTGTTCATCGTGCTGCTGCACGCCTTCCATGTCACCGGCTTTACCACCAACCTCCTCGGCTCGGTGCTGATGAACCTTTCTGCCGGTGCAGATAAGACCAACTATCCCACCCTGTACCTGCTGGCGCTGTGCCAGATCGCAGTGTACTTTGTGGTGTTCACCCTGCTGATCAAGGCCTTCAACCTGCACACCCCCGGCCGGGAAGAGGTGAGCACCGAGACCGCGGGGAGCGATGCCCCCGCCAAGAAGGCAAGCGTGAAGAACGCTGCCGAGGTGCAGTGCGTCATCGACGGCTTGGGCGGCAAGGAGAACATCCTGTCGGTGGACAACTGCTTCACCCGCCTGCGTGTAAACATCAAGGACCCCGCAAAGCTGGACGAAGCTGCCATCAACAAGCTGCCGAACAGCGGCATCGTGAAAAAGGGTACCGATATCCAGATCGTTTACGGTCTGCAGGTAGCCGATATCAAGCGTGCCGTGGAGGCACAGCTGGAAAACCAGTAAACCGCTTTTCCGTGCCCCGGCGGACTGTGCCGGGCTAACCTGAAAATACAAAAAAGGAGCGTTTATACTATGGTCATTACCATCGCTGGCGGCGGCAGCACTTTTACCGCCGGTATCGTCAAATCCATCGCCCTGCGCCGGGATGAGCTGGAGGTAGACGAGATCCGTCTGTTCGACATCAACAAGGAGCGGCAGGACAAGGTTGCCGTTGTGGTGGACTGGGTCCTGCATAAGGAGCTGAATACCGACATCAAGTTGGTGGTCACCACCGATGTGCAGGAGGCTTACACTGATACCTCTTTTGTGTTTGCCCAGATGCGCGTGGGCGGCTACGCCATGCGGGAGCAGGACGAAAAGATCCCCCTGCGCCACGGCTGCGTGGGACAGGAGACCTGCGGCTGCGGCGGCATGGCCTACGGAATGCGCACCATCTTCCCCATGATCCAGCTGATCGACGACGTGGAAAAGTATGCCAAGAAGGACTACTGGATCCTGAACTACTCCAACCCCGCCGCCATCGTATCCGAGGCCTGCCGCAAGCTGCGCCCGAAGGCACGGATCATCAACATCTGCGATATGCCCATCGCCATCATTGACGTGGTGGCAGCTGCCATGGGCATCCAGAACAAGAAGGAGATCGTTTACGATTACTTTGGCCTGAACCACTTCGGCTGGTTCACCTCCATCCAGTACCGCGGCGAGGACCTGATGCCCAAGCTGCGCGCCTACATCAAGGAGAACCAGATCCTTCTGCCGGAAAGCTACCTCAAGGGCATGGGCGCGCTGACCTCCTCCGGCAGCCAGAACCGCCACACCAAGGGCAGCTGGTACTATGTGTGGAAGGGCGAGTACGAGATCATGGAAAACTTCCCGGAGTACCTGCCCAACACCTACCTGAACTACTATCTGCAGGCCAAGGAGTTCGTGGAGCACTCGGACCCGAACCACACCCGCGCCAACGAGGTGGAGGAGACCCGCGAAAAGAACCTGTTCGACGGCATCGACCACTACCTCAAGACCGGCGAGGTGGACGCCAACACCTTCTATGCCGGCAGCCACGGCGACTGGATCGCAGATCTTTCCGCTGCGCTGAAGAACGACACCAAGGCACGCTTCCTCATCATCACCGAGAACCGCGGCGCCATCCCCAATATGCCCTATGACGCAATGGTGGAACTGCCCGCCTACATCGGCAAGAACGGCCCGGAGGTCATTGCCCGGGACAACATCCCGCTGTTCCAGCAGGGCCTGATGATGCAGCAGCTCAACAGCGAAAAACTGCTGGTGGAGGGCTGCGTGGAAGGCAGCTACGAGAAGGTGCTGCAGGCCTTTACCCTGAACAAGACTGTGCCCAGCATGAACGTTGCCAAGGCCATTCTGGACGATATGATCGAAGCCAACAAGGGCTACTGGCCGGAACTGCACTGAGCAGCCGGCTTTCCCGCCGCCGCAGGCATTGCCGCCTGCGGCGGCTTTTTTATGTGCATTGACCTTTGCAGAGCAAGGGCTTATAATGAGAAAAAATCAGTAAAAGCGAAAGGAAGCACACCCATGCAAAACCAAGTCCCTGTTCCCACCAGCCGCCCGGTCACCGGGCGCTTTGCGCCCAGCCCCAGCGGACGGCTGCATCTGGGCAATCTGGCGTGCAGCCTGCTGGCATGGCTCAGCGCAAAAAGTCAGGGCGGGCGCATCGTGCTGCGTATTGAGGATCTGGATGCCGAGCGCTGCCCCCGCGTCTACGCCGACTTGCTGGAGCAGGACCTTGCGTGGTTGGGGCTTACATGGGACGAGGGCGGCAGCACCGGCGGCGCACACGCGCCCTATTACCAGAGCGAATGCGGGGACATCTATACCCAAAGCTACCGCAAACTGGAGCAGAGGGGGCTGGTGTACCCCTGCTTTTGCTCCCGCTCCCAGCTGCACGCCGCCAGCGCACCCCACACCTCGGACGGCAACGTCATCTACCCGGGCACCTGCCGGGGGCTGACGCCGGAGGAAATTGCGGAAAAGCGCAAAAAGAAAGCCCCTGCCTACCGCCTGATGGTGCCAGACGAGGAGATCACCTTTACGGACGGCTGCATGGGTACGCATACCGAAAACTTGCTGCGGGACTGCGGCGATTTCTATCTGCGCCGGGCAGACGGGGTGTTTGCCTATCAGCTGGCGGTAGTGGTGGACGATGCCCGCATGGGCGTCACCGAGGTGGTGCGCGGGGCAGACCTACTTTCCTCCACGGCGCGGCAGCTGTACCTGTACCGTCTGCTGGGCTTGCAGCCGCCCCGCTTTGCCCACTGCCCGCTGCTGCTGGCAGCGGACGGGCGGCGGCTGTCCAAGCGGGACGGCGACCAGAGCCTTGAAAACCTGCGGGCAAAATACACCGCGCCGGAGATCATCGGCAAGCTGGCGTATGCCTACGGCCTGCAGCCGGAGCCCGCGCCCCGCACCCCGGAAAGCCTTGTGCCGGACTTTGCGTGGACAAAAGTCCCCAAGCAGGATATCTGCCTGCCCGAGGGGCTGTTCTGAAAAAGGAAATGAAAAAAGCGACCCCTGCCAGCGCCAAAGGCGCTGACAGGGGTCGCTTTTCTCTTTTTTTATGCTCTCCGCACCTGGGGCAGCTGGCTGCGCTCGGCGGCGGTAAAGGCGCTGTCCAGCGCCAGTGCCAGCAGCGCGCCCAAGGCCACATCGATGCAGCTGTGCTGCTTGAGCAGCACGGTGGAGCAGACGATGGAAAGGCACAGCACAGCGGCTGCGGGACGCATCCAGCGGCGGCGGGGCGCCTCAAAGATACGGCTGCGGTAGTACGCCAGCAGCAGCGTTACCGAGTTGAACACATGGATGGAAGGGCACACGTTAGTGGCGGTGTCGGTGCGGTACAAAAAGCGCACGGTCTGCGCAAAGATGTCGCTGCCCGGCACCCAGTAGGGGCGCAGGGCAAGCGAAGTAGGCAGCACCGCATAGCAGGCCAGTGCAATGGTCATGCCGGAGAACAGCGGCAGGCACAGCCGCCAGAAGTCCTCCCGCGGGGCTTTCCACAGCAGATAGAACAGGGTGAAGGGAATCCACACAAACCATGCAAAGTAGGGAATCACCGCATATTTGCAGAAGGGGATCAGATCGTCCAGACGGCAGTGCACCAGAATGCTGCGCAGGGGGACGTTTGCCTCCAGATAGTGAAAAACGGAAAGATAAAATATAGTATACAGCGCCATAAACCCGATGGGGTGGCGCGCAAGCCAGCTGCGTTTCATAGAATAGCCTCCTTTTTGCAGAAGAGCAAAGTCTGATAGCATTGAGAAATTATACGCCCGAACGATGAAGATTGCAAGAACGAAAGGTGAAAACTTTGTCAAGCACTGAAAAAATAATTTGTGGAACTTGTAAAAAATACCGGCAATCTTCTGTTGATAATACGAATCAGCGCGGCGGTTTCCTGCAAAAAGAAAAGGCATCCGCCTCGTTTTCACCGGTCTTTCACAGACCGGCAAATGGGCGGATGCCAAAAATTCAGATCACACTCTGCTCCAGCCAGCTGCCCCGGCGGAAGCGCAGATAGAAGCACAGCGAGCGGAACACCCAGTCCAGATACATGCCCATCCAGATGCTCAGCAGCCCGCCGCCGAAGCAGAGCACTGCCAGATAGCAGAAGCCCACCCGGAACGCCCACATGGACACGATGCTCACGGTCATGGTAAACCGGGCGTCACCGGCGGCGCGCAGGATGTTGGGCATGGTAAAGCTGGACGGCCACACGAACAGGGAAACGATGTTGAACCACACCATGATGTCCAGCGCCATGGCCTGCGCCTCCGGGGAGAGGTTGAACAGGGACACCGCGAACCGGTTGGCGAAGAAGAAGGCCGACAGGTTCATCACCCATGCGCCGCAGTAGGCGGTCAGCATCAGGCGGCGGGAGTAGTACACCGCCTGTTCCTTTTCGCCCGCGCCCAGACACTGGCCTACTACGGTCAGGGCAGCCATGCCCACGGCGTTGGCGGGGATGTTCAAAAAGGTGGTGGTGGTATTGGCCACCGCGTTGGCGGCAATGGCTGCCGTGCCAAGGGTGGAGGTCAGGCTGGAGACCGACAGCTTGCCGATCTGGAACATGCCGTTCTCGATGCCGGCGGGGATGCCCACCCGCAGGATGCGCCGGATCAGCCCGCCGTTCGGCGCCATCGCCCGCAGGCTGTCCACCCGCAGGGCGCAGCCCGGCTTTTGCAGCAGATACAGCACCACTGCGCAGGCAATGGCGCGGGACACAAGGCTGGCAAGCGCCGCGCCCATGACCCCCATGCCGAAGCCGTAGATCAGCACCGCGTTGCCTCCGATGTTCACCACGTTCATCACCAGGCTGGACAGCATACTGATCTTGCTGTTGCCCTGTGCCCGGAACAGCGCCGCACCGGCATTGTACAGGCCGATGAAGGGGTAGCTCAGCGCCGAAAGCAGAAAATAGGTCTCGGCGTAGTGCATCACGTCCGCATCAATGGAGCCGAAGATGCCCCGCAGGATGGCGTGCCGCCCGCCGATGACCACCGCCGCCACCAGCACGCTGAAGCTGGACAGCACAAATAAAATTTGCGCAGCCGCTGCCTTGGCGTTTTTCGGCTCCTGATGGCCGATGTACTGGCTGGTGACCACCGCGCCGCCGGTGGCCAGTGCGCTCATGATCTGGATCATCAGGGTGTTGAAGCTGTCCACAAGGCTTACGCCGGATACGGCAGCCTCGCCCACCGAGGATACCATCAAGGTGTCAGCCAGACCGATGGTCACGCTTAACGCCTGCTCCGCGATCAGCGGCAGCAGCAGCGCCACCAGCGCCTGCCGTGGAAACAGGGGAGTGGATGTGAATTTGGACGATCTCATGCTGTCCTCCGTTGCAATGACAAAAACGACTCGAATGCTTCTATCATACAGCGGAAGCTGTCGAAATGCAAGTGTTGTATACAATAATTTTCCTGCTCAGGCAAATTCCTTGCTGGGCACGGCGGGATAGCCATAATAAACGATGTAGTCAAAGGGCACTGCCGGGTCGGCGTTCCACTTGCCGGTGCAGCTGCGCACGCTGGCGGCAAGGCTTGCCGGGGTAGGCGGAGTACCGGGGTCTACCTTGTCGGTGCACACGGTGTTCCACACCGCCGCACCAAAGGCGGCGCAGTTGTGCCATGCCGACCACTTGTCCGCCTTGGCAAGGGCAGCGTTTACAGTTGCCAGCTGCTCCGCGTTCATGGAAAGCTGCAAGCAGGTCAGGTTGACATAAAAATCCGGGATATAGTGCGTATTATAGCTTTCGATGTTATACCACAGCCCGGCGTGCTCCCGGTTGTTGCCCCGGGTACCCATGGTAATGCAGGTGCCCGGCGCAATGGAAAGCCCGCCCACCGCAAGGTCGGCATCGGTGTTGTTGGTCACCGCAAGAAACACATGACCGTCAATGTTGATGGGGGCATCCTTTTCCACACAGGTGGTGTAGAGCCGCAGCACCGCCACGGCATCCTCGGCAGGGGCAGCACCGGCGGCGTCTGCCGGGGTCTGCACCGCGCAGGGAGCAAAGCGGTAGGCCGTGCCGTGCTGGGTAAGGAAGGCGTAGGCGTTCCACAGCGAGGTCTCGGTGCCGGTGCGGGCGGTCAGGGTGCGGGGCTCCTTGGCTGTGGGCTGGGCAGCGGGCACGTCCTCGGCATAGGCGGTAAGGCTTATGCACAGCGCAAGGCCGAGGGCAAGCAGCAGGCGGGAAAGCTTTTTCATGGGGATTCCTCCGTATCAGCAATATTTTCTATAAGCTTAAAGCATTTTGCCGGTCGGGTCAAGCCGTTTGTTACCCTTTACCCCCGGGCATAGTTGTGTTAAAATAAGGTTGCAGCTCGCCCCGCTGTGCAGGAGAGGGGCGCTGTTTTTGGTAAATGATAAGGGATATGATAAGAATGTAAAACCCATAAGGGGGTACAGTATGCAGCAAACTGCGCACAAGGTCGTTGTCATCGGGCATCGCAACCCGGACACCGACTCCATCTGCTCTGCCATTGCCTATGCAGAGCTGAAAAACAAGACCAGTGATCTGGTCTGCGAGGCCCGGCGTGCGGGCAAGATGAATCAGGAGACCGAATTTGTGCTGAAAAAGTTCGGGGTCACGCCGCCCCGGATGTGCACCGATGTCAACCCGAAGATCCGGGATGTGGATTACCGGCAGGTGCCCGGCATCCCCGGCTCCACCAGCCTGCGCAAGGCGTGGGAGATCATGCGCGACCAGAAGATCGACACCCTCCCCGTGACCAGCGAGGATGACGAATTGCAGGGCGTCATCACGGTGAAGGATATCGCCACCGCCAACATGGATCTGTTCGACACTGGCATCCTTGCTAAGAGCCGCACCAGCTACCGCAATATTCTGGAAACGCTGGGCGCCACCATGGTGGTGGGCAGCGAGGACGCAGAGTGCACCACCGGCCACATCCGCATTGGCACCGCCACCCCGGAAATGCTGGAAAGCAGCATGGAAAAGGGTGATATCGTCATCCTGACCAACCGCTACGAAAGCCAGCTCTGCGCCATCGAGAAGGAAGCTTCTCTTATCATCATCTGCAACGGCGCAAAGGTGGGCCGCACCATCCAGCACATTGCCGCCGAGACCGGCGTAGCCATCATGAGCGCCCCCTGCGATACCTATGCGGCGGCAAAGCTCATCAGCCAGTGTGCACCCATCTCCTATTACATGACCCGGGACGATATCATGAAGTTCACCCTCGTCACCCCGGTGGCAGACGTCACCCGCGTGATGGCAAAGGTGCGCCACCGGTATTTCCCCATTCTGGATGCAGACGGCAAGTATTGCGGTATGATCAGCCGCCGCAACATCATCAACCTGCGCAAGCGCCGCATCATTCTGGTGGACCACAACGAGGCCACACAGGCGGTGGAGGGCTTCGACCAGGCCGAAATTTTGGAAATTATCGACCACCACCGCATCGGCAGTCTGGAAACCAGCGGCCCGGTGTACTTCCGCAACCAGCCGGTGGGCTGCACCGCCACCATCGTCACCCAGATGTACGATGAAAACGGTGTGACCATCCCGCAAAAGACCGCTGGTCTGCTGCTGGCTGCCATCCTTTCGGATACGCTGGTGTTCCGCAGCCCCACCTGCACCCCCATTGATGTGAACGCCGCCAACCGTCTGGCAAAGCTCGCCGGGGTGGACATCAACGAGTTCGCCAACGAGATGTTCGAAGCCGGCGAAAAGCTGGACGGCAAGACCGCCGAAGAGGTCTTTTTGCAGGACTTCAAGGTGTTCATGTGCGGTGATATCCGCTTTGGCGTGGCGCAGGGCAGCTACATGACCCGCAAGAACCTGACCGCCGCCGAGGCGCTGCTGAAGCCGTATCTCGAGGAAGCACGCAACAAGCAGAACGTGGAGGATATCTATATGCTGCTGACCGACGTGCCCAAGGAGGAGAGCGTGGTCATCTGCAACGGACGCTACGCCGCCGAGGTGCTGACGGATGGCTTCGAGACCCAGCCCGACGTTGATGCCAGCTGGACGCTGCCGGGCGTGGTGAGCCGCAAAAAACAGTTCATCCCCGCCCTGATGACCGCTTATCAGGAACTGTAAAGGGACACTGCCGTGTTTGATTTTCTTTCCAAAAAGGACCGCACCCCGCCCGCGCTGCCACAGGGCACGGTGCGGCGGCGCTACACCATCATCGGGCAGGTGCAGGGGGTGGGTTTCCGCTACCGGGCGCGGTACGCCGCGCAGACCCTTGACCTGACCGGCTGGGTGCAGAACGAGGACGATGGCAGTGTAACGCTGGAGGTGCAGGGCGACCCGGATAAGTTCATCTCCCTGTTTGCCATGATCCAGAAAAGCGACTATATCCAAATCACCGGCATCCGCAGCAAGGACATCCCGCCCGACCCGTGGGAGCGTGGCTTCTCGGTAAAGGGGTATTAAGGAGTAAAACAGGACGCCTGTGCGCCCTCTCAGTCAAAGCCTCTGGCTTTGCCAGCTCTCCCAAAGGGAGAGCCAAGAGCACTGCCAGAAACTTTCTCATTGCACCTAATGCTTTAGCATCGGGGCTAACGGCTTGGCTCTCCCTTCGGGAGAGCTGGCGCGGGAGCGCCTGAGAGGGCGCACGCTGTCAGTCCTATTTTAAAGTATCAAATGCAATAAAAAACTTTTTCCCCGTGAAAATACAAAATCGGGCAGTCCGCAGACTGCCCGATTTTGTTCTATAAAAAGAATAATTCCTCTGATGATGCGCAAAGCGAAGCGGAGCGCATTCAAATCGTATTTTCACCCCAGCACCTTGAGGGGGGAGTTTTCCACCCACAGGGTATTATCCAGCAGGCGGGTGACAGCAAGCCGGCCGTTGGCGGTCACCCGGGCGGGGTCGAGGGCGTAGAAGTCGCTCTCGGTCAGGTTTTCCGGGTCGGCGGTGGGGGAGATGCCCGCTACGCACACCCAGTGGCCGTAGGTGCTGCTGGTGGCAATGTGGGGGTAGTTCACCTCGTCCCAGCCGGAGCCGGTCAGATGGTATTCATAAGTAGAGGTGCGGTTCGTGTGGCGCTTTACCCCGCTCACCGTGGTGTTTTTCAGGTGCACGATGACCGGACGCCCGGCGGAAAGCTCGCTGTACAGCTTTTTCAGGCACTCGGCACGGGTGCCGGAGTACCCTGTGTAGCCCGCGGCCGACCACACCGCGCCGTTCGACCACATCCCGCTGCCGGAGCACACCTTGCCGTCCAGAATGGTGCGGGCGTAGCGCAGCGCATACAGGCTGCACTTGCCGGAGGTCTGGTTGCCGATGGAAAGAATGTGGCTGGTGTCGAAGCTGAGCAGCCGGATGCCATTTTTCTCTTTCAGTTCGGCGGCGTGGGCACGGGGCAAAAAGGCGCACAGCAGCAAAACCAGCGCCAGAACTGCCGCCGCCAGCCGCTGTGCCGCGCGGGCGGGACAGTGTTGCATGGGTACTTCCTCCGAGTTCGTTTCAATTCGGACATGATTTTACCACCAAAACGTGGTGAAAATGTGTAAAAAGGCAAAATAATGGGGCTCTCTCCCAGAGGGAGCTGGCGCGGCGCAAGCCGCGTCTGAGGGGGTTAACCCCCGCTAACACAACATATGTCCAAATTTAAGTGCTCCCGCACCCGGCAAAACTGCGCCGCCGGGGCAGGGAAACGGAGATTCCGTAGACTGTCGACAAAACTGATTCCAGAATATACCAGAACTGCAACAAACTCGACCTGTTTTCATCCTTTTTCACGAAACTGCTTCGGGAAGTTTAGCGATATTCCCGATTGACAAAACCGTCAGGCGTCGGATATAATCAGGGCAGAAAGGCAACCATGGTTGCGAAAGCCTTTCGAGAAAAAAGAAACATATCCACAAAAACGCTGATTGGAGGGATACCCCTATGAAGAAACTGTCAAAGATCGTCGCTCTGCTGCTTGCAGGCGCAATGGCTATGGTGATGCTCACCGCCTGCTCCGGCGGCGGTGGCGGCGGTAGTGCCGGTACGGTCGATTCGAAAGAAGAAACGAAAGCCGTAAAGTTGATCAGCAGTGATGCAAAGAATGACAAGAACCTTCGTGCAGTAGCAGAAGGACATTTGAATGCAGACTACAAGAATCTTGATACGCAGTTCAAGATTTTCGGCTATGGGGGAGCATTTAAAATTCATGTGGATGATGGCGGAAAGGATCTGGTCATCACCATTACCGCACGGTACGACTATAAGGATACGCTTCTGAGCGATGTACTGAACAGGATCTCGAACTACGTTGATACCAAGCACAATGCCAGCGTGAAGCAGGACGGCGATTTTACGAACATTGGTGTTGTTGTCAAGGGCGATAACCAGCAGAGCTATATTGGCGTTTCCATCCGCATCAAGAACTATAAATAATTCCGAACCTTTTCCCCGGAGAGCACCCGCCCTCCGGGGCTTTTTACGTCCTGCCAAAAAATAACTGGAAAATATAGACAACCTGTGCATTGACGCGGCGGTGCGGGCGCTGTAAAATGAACATAGGCAGTCCGGGCGTTTGGGGCACGGAAAAGGCCTGCAATTCATTTTTATTATGGAGGAATCTAACATGAAAAAGATGAAACGTCTTGTGGCCGTTCTTCTGGCTGGCATCATGGCACTGGCAATGTTCACCGCTTGTAGCGGCGGTGGCTCGGCTATGCCGACGGATGACGTGCAAAAGGCAGAAGTATTGTACATGGATATTTACAATGCTGTGCTGAACGCCAATTATCAGAACGATGCAGAGCTGAAAGCAAAGGCAAAGCAGGTTCTGGACGACAGCCTGAATGCGGATGGCACCCTGAAGGCCGGCAAGGAAATGACCGTTACGCTGCCGTCGGACAATCTCTTTGTTTCGACCGCTATCGCCATCATTGCACAGCCGGGAAGCAATAATGTCCCCTACGGTATGACCAGCGAGCAGCTGACCACCGCATATAACAACCGTGATGAGGCACTTGCCGAGGTCAGAAACAATATTGGCACCAAAGCAGATACCCTCAAGAAAAGCATAACCCATCTCGCCGTTGGCGCTGTGAAGAAGGGCGACAAGACCTACGTTGCCATTGTCATGACGATGGACGTCTCGAAGCTGATGTAAAAACAGGATCGTTCGCTAACATTTGAAATCCCACCCCGAGGAGCACCCCGCTCCCCGGGGCTTTTTGCGTACGCCGAACCCTCTCAGTCACGGCTTGCGCCGTGCCAGCTCCCCCGAAGGGGGAGCTTTTTGCCATCTTCCGGTCAGAAGCATACCAGCTCCCCCTTCGGGGGAGCTGGCGCGTTAGCGCCTGAGAGGGTTGGCTCCCTCCCCGAGGGAGCTGGCAAAGCCGTCAGGCTTTGACTGAGGGAGTTCGTTCCAAACCCCTCCCGTGAAAATGGGATAGCGGAGCGTCCGCAGACGCTCCGCTATCCCGAAAATAAAAATAATTTTTCCGCTGAATATGGCTAGAGCGCAAGCGGAAGCCATTTTCAATCGTCCCGCCTTGCCCGGCGGGCTTTTTTTCGCCTTTTTGTGACAAACTCCGCCCGCTGTGGTACAATAAAAGGGTATCGAACCAAGACAGAAAGGACGTTTCCATGCAGCTGTTTGAACTGGTCAGCCCACGGCTGTTCCGCCCGCTGGCGGGGCCCAACCGGGCGTTTTATGCAGAGCTTTTGCTGCTGCTCTGGGAGGAGTGCCGCCATACGGCAGATTACAGCATTTCCCGCGCCGAAGCCGTCTCCCGCGCCGAGGATTATTTTGCCGCGCTGGCAAAGCCGCTTGCGCTGGATGCCGACGGCGCGGGCGATGAGGACGAGCAGCCCACCCGCGACCCCCACACGCTGGCGGTGGGCTTTCTGCTGCGTCTGCGCCGCACCGGCTGGCTGGAAGAGCAGCCC
Organism: uncultured Faecalibacterium sp.; assembly: GCA_934532365.1. Lineage (GTDB taxonomy): Bacteria > Bacillota > Clostridia > Oscillospirales > Ruminococcaceae > Faecalibacterium. The sequence continues at coordinate 33,167 of CAKTAT010000008.1, forward strand.
GGCAGCTACGAGACTGAGCCCACCCTTGCCTTTATGCCGGAGGTCACCCCGCTGCTGGACGCGCTGGAAGAAATACTGAACCCCCGGGTGGTCACCTATACCGGCAAACTGTATAAGGCGTGGCAGCTGCTGGGCAGCATCGGGCAGGAAAAAAGCCCCTACGAGAACGTGCTGCGGGAGGTGGCGGCAGACCTTGAGACGTTGAACAAGTCGCTGCGCGCCCTCAACGCTTCCATCGGGCATTATATCGACCGCCTGACCCATAACCGCACCCCGCAGGAGGTGCTGGAACTGTTCGACCAGTACGAGGAAAAAGTTGTGGCGGCGGCCTACCACCGCTTTAAAACCAGCGATAACCTGTTCAATTACCGCGCCTATCTGGAAGAAGAACTGGATGACTGCGAGCAGAACCAGCTGCCGCGTTTAGCGCTGGATTACGCCCGGGTGGAGCGCTGCGCCCCCGGCGAGGCTGCACCCCGGGTGCGTGCCCTCATCCAGCAGCAGCGGGACGCGCTGGAAGAGATGAGCACCCTGATGAAGGAAATCGACGCCAGCCACATCCGCTACCGCAAGCGGGCGGTGCAGCGGGCACAATTCCTGCTGCTGAGCGACCGCTCGGCACAGGGCAGCGTCACCGCCCTGCTGCGCCGCTATGCGGAGGACATCCGCAGCCCGGAGCAGCTGTTCGAGCCGGACGACGGCCCGGTGGCGGCACGGCTGCATCTGTATCCGGCGGCAGTGTTCGGCGCAAAGCCGCTGTATCCCCCCGCCGCGCCCCGCACCGCCGCGCCCCTTGCCCCGGTGCGTACCGAACCTCTGGACCCCGAACGGCTGCGGCAGGAGCAGCAGCTGCTGCTGGACTACGCCCGCCTTGCCGTCACCGAGGAAAACGTGGCGCTGCTGGCGCGGCAGGCACTGGCTGCCCGCCCGCAGGTGAACGCCTCCACCCTTGTGGAGGAATACCCGAACGATTTTACAGGCATCATCGGCCTGCACACCTATTCCCAGTCGCCGCACCGGGAGTATGAGATCACCCTGACCGGAAACTGGGTGGAGCGCGGCGGCTTCCGGTTTCAGGATTTTGTCCTGACCCGCCGCAAGGAGGTAAACACGGATGGCAACCATTGATCTGCTGGAAGAGACCGCAAACTATCTGCTCAACCACTGCTTTGTGCTGGGCTGCGTAGAGGAACAGCGGGCAAAATATCTGTATATTCAGGACCACCTCAACGAGGTGCGGGCGGTGTTCAAGCCCTTGGGCTACGCGGTGCTTTTGTACCCCGCGCCCATGCAGGCGGCGGCGCTGGTCAACGAGCACGAGGGCAGTCAGGCGCGGCTGCTCAAGTACGAGAGCATTTTGCTGCTGGTGCTGCGGCTTTTGTACCTGCAAAAGCGGGAAAGCCTTGCCGCCAGCGCGGACGAGGTGCTGGTGACCGTAGAGGAGGTGCAGGCCGAACTGCAAAAGATGAACCTGCCCCGCAAGCTGGACCAGCAAACGCTGGAAAAGCTCATGCGCACCCTGCGCCGGTACAATCTGGCGCGTCCGGTGGGGCGGCTCTCCGGGCTGGACAGCCGCATTGAGGTGTTCCCCACGGTGCTGCTGGCGCTGCCGGACGCTGACCTTGCGGATGCCGCCGCCGAGAGCGCCCGCACCCGCACCGAGCTTGGTCTGTACGAGCGCCCGGAGGGCGCAGACACCGAAGCAGGGGAGGTGGAAGCATGATCGAACTCAAGCGCCTGAAGCTTATCAACTGGCACAACTTTGAAAATACCACCTTCGACTGCGCCCGCCTGACCTATATGATCGGCGTGAACGCCGTGGGCAAGACCACCATTCTGGACGCCATCCGCTACTGCCTTACCACCAACCGCAACTTCAATGCGCTGGGCAATAAAAAGAGCGGCCGCACCCTGCAAGGCTCTGTCCACGCCAAGCAGCGCGGCGAAAACGCCTACCGCCGCCCGGGGCATACCGTGGCGTATATCGGGGCAGAATTCTGGGACAGCGTCAAGCACACCAGCTTTGTCATCGCGGTGCGGGTGGAGTCCGAGGGCCCCATGCAGGAACTGCACCCCGGCGACCAGACATGGTACATCTCGGAGGACGGCATCACGCTGGAGCAGCTGCCCTTTATCGACCCGCGCACCGGTGCGCCCAGCGCCAAGGAGGATTTCAAGCCCGCCGAAGGGCGGCTTTCCTACACCCGCAGCCCCAGCGAGGCGCGTGACCGCATCTGCCGCGCACTGGGCATCGGGCGCGCAGCCAGCCCGCTGGGCAAAAAGTTCAACGAGGTGTTCCAGATGGGCACCAGCATGGACGAGATCCCGAATTTCCGGGAGTTTCTGTACCAGTACATCCTGCCCCAGCCGGAGCTGGACTTGGAAGCCTTGCAGGGTGACCGCTTGGAGCTGGAAAACCTGCACGCCGTTCTGGCGGAAGCCCAGACCCGCGCCGATGCGCTGGACGAGATCGTGCGTTTTGGCCGCGAAGCCACCGAAAAGCAGACCGAAGCCCTTGTGAACCGGGGTGCCGCTCTGCTGGCGCGGGCCGCTGCGGATGCCGGCGAAAAGGCCGTCTGGCAGGAGCGGGTGGACGCCGGACGCCGCCAGCAGGAGACGCTGCGCACCCGCTACGCCGAGGCCAAGACCGCCGAGGCGGAGGCCCGCCGCGCCTACCTGACCGCCCACAGCGCCGCCGGTGCCAGCGGCGAGGGCCGCGCACTGGACGCCCTCAGCGAGGAGCTGGCACACCGGCAGACCGCACTGGATGCCGCCGCCCGCAAGGCGGACACCGCCGAAAAGGCCGCCGAAAAGACCGGCAACCTGCTGGCGGTGCTGCGCCGCAGCGGCTTTGCCGCCGGGCAGAAGATGGCAGACCTGACCCCCGACACTCTGCCCGCCCTGACCGACTGGCTGACCGCGCAGGAAAAACCGCTGGAAGAAGCCTATTTTGCCGCCCGGCAGCACACCGCCGCCTTGCAGCGGCAGCAGACCGAAAAGCGCGCCGAGCTGGACGCCGTGTCCGGCGGCAAGTGGGTGTACCCCCACGGCGACGCCGCCACCCGGGTGCGGGACGCCGTGAACGCCGAGCTGAAAAGCCGTGGCATGGAGCCGGACGCCCGCATCTTCTGCGAGCTGCTGAACGTGGAGGATGAGAGCTGGCAGGACTGCGTGGAAGCCTGTCTGGGCGACCGCCGGTTCGATATCCTTGTGCCGCCCGCCCACTACGCCGCCGCAAAAAGCGCCTTTGTGGCGCTGAAGGACAAGGTCGGCCCCATCAGCCTGCTGGACACCCCGGGTCTGCGCAAGGCCAACCGCCGCGCCGACACCGCCCCCGCCGACAGTCTGGCGGCACAGGTCACCAGCGAAAACCCACTTGCCGCGCAGTACGCCGACACCATCCTGCGCCGCATCGTCTGCTGCGACACCCCCGACACGCTGGAAAACTATCCCGACAGCGCCACCCGGGACCTTCTGCGCCATCATCCCTTCCGGTTGGAGCGTCTGCGCACCCCGCAGCGCTATATCGGCTTGGAAGCCCGCCGCGCCCGCGCCGGGGCACTGGCAGGGGAGATGAATGCCCTTGCCGAGGAGGTGCGCGCCGCCGCACAGGCGGAGCAGAACCTGAAAGCCGCCTACAGCCAGTACCAGACCCTTTTGCGCGGCACCGCGCTGGAAGAGCTTGCGGCTCTGTGGGACGCCCGCGCCGCCCTGACCGCCGCCCGGGAAGCCGTGGACGCACAGGCCGCAAAGCTGGCCGAGTGCCGCGAGAACCCCCTGCTGCAGCAGCTATATAAAGAGGAAGAGGTGCGCGAGGCCGCATGGGAAGCCGCCCGCACTGCCGTGGAGCAGACCGGCGGCGACCTGCGCGTATGCGAAAAACAGATCTCCTCCTGCGAGACCGAGCAGCAGAAGGCGGTGGACACCGCCGAAAAGAGCGCACAGGCCGCAGAGAGCTTTTTTGCCGCCCACCCGCTGGTGGAGCCGCTCTCCCGCAGCCGTCAGCAGGCGCTGACCGGGCCGGACAAGTCCCCCCGCGCCGCCGCGCAGGCCGCCGAAAAGGCACAGGCCAAGCTGGACGATGCCCTGACCGTCTACCTGAACAGCACGCTGGAACCGGCGCAGAGAGCCTATAACCAGCGCTATGTCTGCGATTATCCCTTGGGGCTTGCCGGACTGGAACAGTACCGCGCCCAGCACGAGAGCCTTGTGCGCATCGATTTGGAGCGCTACGCCGCCCGCCTGGAGCAGGCGCAGCGGGACTGCAAGGACCGCTTCCGCAAGGATATCCTGTTCCGCATGAAGGACGATATCTTCAACGCCCGGCGGCAGTTCCGGGAGCTGAACAAGGTGATGGAGCAGCTGACCTACGGCGAGGAAGTCTACCGCTTTGAGCTGGAGCCCAGCCGCGACCCGCAGCTGGCGGCCTTCTATCAGGTCATTGTGGATAAGGGCAACCAGCAGATGACCGAGGGCGATTCTCTGGACAACCTTGCCGCCACCGCCGACCCCGCCTACGAGCGTCAGGTGGACGAGCTGATGGAAAAGATCATGGCAGACGTGGACGAGAACACCCGCGCCCGGCAGGAGGGACGCACCGCCGCCGGTGCCACCCTTTCGGACTATGTGGACTACCGCACCTATCTGGACTACGATATCAAGGTGACCAATCAGGTCACCGGGCAGCAGGCGTATCTGTCCCGCGTCAGCCGCGATTCCTCCGGCGGCGAGAATCAGGCACCCTTCTATGTGGCCATCTGCGCCAGCCTTTTGCAGATCTACCAGAAGAGCGAAAACAGCATCCGTCTGGTGCTGCTGGACGAGGCCTTCAGCAAGATGACCAGCGACCGCATCCGCCCCATGATGGAGCTGTTCCGCCGCCTGCAATTGCAGGTGCTGCTTATCTCCACCGTGGAAAAGAGCACCGCCATCCAGCCCTACTGCGATATTACCTACTCCATCGTCCGCCACGGCGACGCCAATGCCATCGCGCCCTTTGTCCGCCTTGCGGCAGAGTGATGCAAAACTGGGCTTGACATCAAAAATAAACTTTGCTATACTGTTTTTCGCTCATCGGAGGGCTGTTTCAACGTAATTGAAAGGCCGGATAAGATGTCATCGTTCGTGCTTCCCGGAGGCTGTGGGCACCGTAGTGCCGCAGCAGAAAAGGGAACGCACCGGAGCGGTGGTTCTTATCCGGCCTTTTTGCATGTGCAGAGTTTAAAAAGGAGGAGTTATGCCAAAGAAAACCATCCAATTGTCCGATCATTTCAACTATTCCCGCCTGCTGCGGTTCGTGCTGCCCTGCATCGGCACCATGCTGTTCACCTCCATCTACGGCATCGTGGACGGGCTGTGTGTCTCGAACTTTGTGGGCAAAACAGCCTTTGCGGCGATCAACCTCATCATGCCGCTGCCGCAGATGCTGGGCACGGTCGGCTTTATGCTGGGCACCGGCGGCAGCGCCATCGTAGGCATCACGCTGGGCGAGGGCGACCGGAAAAAAGCCGACCGCTATTTTTCCATGTTTATGTGGGCAGCGCTTATCTCGGCCGGTGTGCTGGCCGTGCTGGGTATTGTGTTCCTGCGGCCGGTCGCCGTGCTGCTGGGCGCAAAGGGCGAGCTGCTGGACTACGCTGTGCGCTACGGACGCATCCTGATGCTGGCGCTGCCGGGTTTTGCTTTGCAGAATCTGTTCCAGAGCTTTTTCGTCACCGCCGAAAAGCCGCATCTGGGCTTCTGGTTCACCGTAGGTGCAGGCTGTACCAACATGGTGCTGGACGTTATAATGGTGGGCATGCTGCACTGGGGCGTGGAGGGCGCTGCCCTTGCTACCCTCATCAGCCAGCTGGTGGGCGGCGTGCTGCCGGTGTTCTATTTTATCAGCCGCAACAACACCAGCTGTCTGCACCTGTGCAGAACGCAGTTTTACGGCCGCGTGCTGTGGGATGCCTGCATCAACGGCTCTTCCGAGCTGATGACCAGCCTTTCCATGTCGCTGGTCAATATCCTGTATAACTTCCAGCTGCTGCGGCTGATCGGGGAAGACGGCGTGGCAGCTTACGGCGTCATCATGTATGCCGCCTTCCTGTTCGTGGCGGTGTTCGTGGGCTATGCCGTGGGCAGTGCACCTATCGTCAGCTTCCATTACGGGGCCCGCAACCGTGCCGAGGTGCACAACCTCTACCAAAAGAGCCTGCGCCTCATCGCCGTGGTGTCTGTGACCCTGACGGCGGCGTCCATGGTGATCATTCCCCATGTGGCGCACATCTTTGTGGGCTACGACGCCCAGCTGCTGGCGCTGACCAGCCGCGCGTTCCGGCTGTATGCGCTGTGCTTCCTCATCAAGGGCTTCAACATCTATGCGTCCTCCTTCTTCACGGCGCTGGGCGATGGCGTGACAAGCGCCCTGATCTCCTTTCTGCGCACGTTCCTGTTCCAGATGGCCGCGCTGCTCCTTCTGCCCGCCCTCTGGGGCCTTGACGGCGTGTGGCTGGCCGTCACCGCTGCCGAACTGGCCACGTTGGCGGTGACCGTGTATATGTTCCTCACAAAGGACCAGAAATTCCATTACCGTCATGGTTGATGTGCCATAACAGAAAAGCCGCCGGGGTTCCGGCGGCTTTTCTGTTATTCAAAGGTATACTCCACCAGCTGGCAGTTTTTGATGCCCGCAGCGGCGTACTCCTCGTTGGTCATATCGTAAAAATAGGAGTGCACCACCCGGGCGATGCCGTTGTGCGCCACCAGCAGGTAGGTCTTGCCGGTGTCGGCCTTCAGCTCGTCCAGCAGGTTGTAGATGCGCTGCGCCAGCTGCATCATGCTCTCGCCGCCCACATAGCGGTCGGCAAAGTGGGTCTTGGAGATGCGGAACTCCGCACCGTCCCGGGGCGTGCCCTCGTATTTGCCAAAGCACTGCTCCCGCAGGCGTGGCTCGCAGCGGGCGGGCAGACCGGTAGCGGCGGCAATGGCCTTTGCGGTGTCGGCGGCGCGGGAGAGGGGAGAGTACAAGATCTCGTCGATGTGCAGACCGCTGTCCCGGACAAGCTCGCCCAGCTGCCGCGCCTGCTGCTGCCCGCGGGCGGTCAGCGGGCTGTCGGTCATGCCGCAGATCTTATTTTCCACGTTCCATACCGTCTCGCCGTGGCGGGTGAAATAGATATTATGCATAAAATTACTCCTTACAGCTTGTGCAGGGTGCCGTCCGGCAGCAGACAGACGGTGTCTCCCTCGTCGATGCCCAGACGGGTCAGTTCCTTGTCCGGGTAGGGCAGGGTGCGGGCAACTCCGGCGGCATCGGTCAGGGTCACATCGCACAGCACCGGCTGCCCGGCGGGCAGCTCCTCGCAGCCGTACAGCTGCTCGTCAATGCGCAGCACGTGGTATTCCGGCATGGTACAGCCCCTCCTTTGCGTTTTTCCTTATTATATAGCACCCGGGGGCTTTGGTGCAAGGGGAGGGGGACGATTTGAAATGGCCGCCGCGTGCGCTTTGGCCATGTTCAGCGGAAAAATTATTTTAAATTTCGCGTTTGTCGCGGCCTGCGGGCCGCTCCAAACGCCTTTTCACGGGAGGGGCTGCAAATGCCGCTTGCCGCTACGACCCCTCTGGTGAAAGAGTGTTCCGGAAACGCCCGCAGGCGTTTCCGGAACACAAATATAAAAATCAAATTCCGCTGATTATGCGCAGAACGAAGTGGAGCGCATTCCAAATCGTCCCGCCGCCCGGCGGCTGAGGGCAAAAAACCTCCCCCGCTTGACAGCAATGCGGAGAAATTGTTACAATACGGTTACGACTGCAAACCACGCGGAGGGGTTCATGAATATTACGGAACTGCGGTATCTGGTAGCCATCATGAAATGGGGGTCGGTGTCGGCGGCGGCAAAGCAGCTGTACGCGGCGCAGCCCAACGTGAGCAAGGCACTGAAGAACTTGGAAGAGGAATACGGATTGCGCATTTTTGAGCGCTCCTCCACGGGAATGATCCCCACCGAGCAGGGCAAGCGGTTCATCTGGCAGGCGCAGCGGGTGCTGCAGCAGGTGGACGAGCTGGCGCAGGAGGCGCACCAGCAGCGCAGCTGCGCCGAGCTGCGGGTGGTGCTGACCCATGCCACCTACGCCTCCTATGCGGCGGTGGACTTTTTGCAGCAGGCTGCCCGCAGCGAGCAGCTGCGGGTGCATATCCGGGAGAGCGGCGCGATCGAGGCCTTGGACTTTGTGCTGCGGCAGGGCTACCACATGGCGCTGCTGCGCTACGCCGCCGAGGACGAGGACTACTACCGCCGCTACTGCCAGCGCCACGGCCTGCGGCAGGAGCCCATCATGGAGTTTTCCTACCTGCTGCTCACCAGTCAGGACAGCCCGCTGGCGCGGCGGCAGGTGCGCGAGCTTGACGAGCTGAACGATTATATCGAGGTGCTGCACGGCGACACCCATCTGCCCGGGGAGGAAGGCACCGTTTCCCGCTGGGAGGTGAACCCCAACCGCCGCATCCATGTTTACGAGCGGTGCAGCCAGTTTTCCATTCTGCAAAACCTGCCCACGGCCTATATGTGGTCGTCCCCCATGCCGCAGCGCGCGCTGGAGCAGTACCATCTGGCGCTGCATAACTGCCCGGCGCAGAAGCAGCAGATGCGGGACGTGCTGGTGTACCCGGAGCGGGAGCCCCTGCAGCCGGAGGAGCAGCTGTTTGTGCAACTGCTGCACAAGCAGGCGGATGCCACCATCAAGGACAGCGGGTGGAAGAAGATTTAAAATGGCTTCCGCTATCGGGTTGCGGCACCCAGCATCCGCTTCGTGCCTTGGGCGGCACTCGCGTCTTGCTGGCCGCTGCCCCAACAACTCCTCCCTGTTTCCGCCGCTGGCGGCGGTCGTCGTCGTTGCACTCTAGCCATATTCAGCGGAAAAAATATTTATAATTAGAGCAAAGTCGGGCAGCCTGCGGGCTGCCCGACTTTGCATTTTCACGGGAGGGGTCGTAAAGGCAAACGGCAGCTGCCGCGCTTGTTTCCTGCGGAAACAGTCGCGCGGCGGGGTTACCCCTTCCGTCATCGCCTGCGGCGATGCCACCTTCCCCAAGGGGACGGCTTTAGCACTACCGAAAACTTTTCCATTATGCCTAATACTTTAGCAACGAGCCTTAGACCTTGGCTCTCCCTTCGGGAGAGCTGGCGCGGGAGCGCCTGAGAGGGCAAATTTCCCTTCTTTTCGTCCCAAATTCCACGTTTTGGGGAGAAAATCGCAAACGATTAAGCAAAGTGCACAAAAAGGCGGCGCAAAGTTTGGCGGGCACGGCTTTGACCGTTCCCGGGAGGAAAAACTCGAGAAACAACAAAACAAATTTAAGCGCATCATCGCTATAAAATGAAAGTTTGCGCAAACAAATAAAATAAGCTGCCATATACTTTTTGATATGGGAACCATACCCAAAAAATATTAACACAATTATGAAAAAGGTGTTAACATGAAGCCAGAGATCGGTCATAGCCGCAGTATGGCATAAGCTGTCGGCGGCTGAAATTCAAAAGGAGGTTTCTGGTATGATTAGTTTCTTACTGTGTCTGGCGCTTCTGATCGTAGGCTACTTTGTCTATGGTAAGATCGTGGACAACACGTTCGGACCGGACGACCGCGAAACTCCTGCTGTGCGCATCAACGATGGCGTTGACTACGTTGTGATGCCCCAGTGGAAGCTGTTCCTCGTCCAGCTGCTGAACATTGCAGGTCTGGGCCCCATCTTTGGTGCACTGCAGGGTGCTCTGTGGGGTCCCGTGGTGTTCCTGTGGATCACCTTCGGCACCATCTTTGCCGGCGGCGTACATGACTACTTCTCCGGCATGATGAGCGAGCGCAACGACGGCGCTTCCATCGCTGAGGTCACCGGCCGCTATCTGGGCCCTGTGATGCAGACCATCATGCGTGTGTTCTCTGTGGTGCTGCTGATCATGGTCGGTACCGTGTTCGCAGTGGGCCCCGCAGGCCTGATCGTTACCCTGTGCAAGAACGGCGGTATGTCCGGTGTGATGACCACCACTCTGTTCTGGCTGATCATCATTCTGGTGTACTACTTCATCGCAACCTTTATCTCCATTGATGCCATCATCGGTAAGATCTACCCTGTGTTCGGCATCTGCCTGATCATCATGGCCGTGGGCGTTATCTTTGGTATCTTCACCAACCCCGCCTACACCATCCCCGAGATCTGGGCAAACTTCAGCAATATGCA
>CAKTAT010000009.1:0-43162 GCA_934532365.1 uncultured Faecalibacterium sp.
GTCTGCGTCCCCGGCTATATCAGCTATGTGCTGGTCTGTGTCTATGGGATAAACGGTGCGCGCAGCTTTGCGGCGGGTTTCTGGCAGCTGCTGGTCATCTTATCCATGATGAATCTCATGGATCGCTTTTTGATCGATGGCTACTGGGTGGGGCACACGAACGCATGGGCGATCCCCGGAACAGAAGATCTGAAGCCCTACATCACCGCAAAAGACAAGCAGAAAAAATGGCTGTGCGGCACGGTGGGCATGGCAGGCATATCGGCGGTGCTGGCGACAATGATGACTGCTTTTATTCATTGAGGAAAGAACCTATGAAATACAAAATCGAGAAAAATACCGTGCAGGAGACATTGATTCTCCCGCTGTATTCCCGGAAGCTGTGCACCGAGCTGTATCCGACCCTTTACCGGGACGAGACGGCGGTGCGGCTGCTCGACCAGATCGACTACGATTTTTCAGAGGCAGAGAAAAACTCCCGCAGCCTGATGCAGCGTTTCGGTGCGCTGGAGGTCGCCATGCGGCAAAACGACCTTGCCTTTGAGGTGCGGGCGTACCTGAAAACCCACCCCGGTGCAGCGGTGGTCAATCTGGGCTGTGGGCTGGATAACACCGGCAAAGCCTGCGACAACGGCAGATGCAAGATCTACAATCTGGACTTCCCGGATGTTATCGCCTTGCGGCAGCAGCTTCTGCCTGCCGGGGAGCGGGAGCAAAACATCCCCTGCGACCTGAAAGACCCCGCATGGTTTAACAAGATCGACGCCTCCGGCGGGGCGGTGTTCTTTGCCTCCGGGGTGTTCTATTACTTTCTGACCCAGCAGGTCAAGACGCTGGTGCAGGAGATGGCAGATGCTTTCCCCGGCGGGGTGCTGGTCTTTGATGCCGCCAACCGCACGGCGGTGAAGATGATCGCCAAAACGTGGCTCAGGACGGCGAAAATCAAGGATGTGGGAGCGTATTTCGCGGTTTCGGATGCCCCCAAGGAGATTGGCGAGTGGGACAGCCGCCTGCGGGTATCCAGTCGGGGCTATATGCTAGGGTACAGCGACCTGAAAGACCCTTCCGTCAGCGGCTTTTTCCGCTTTCTTGCAAAGGTAGGGGACAACGGGATGAAAATGCAGATCGTGAAGATCAGATTTGGAGGCAAGGCATGAAGATTCTGGTATATGGTGCAGGCGTTCTGGGGTGCAATCTGGCAAGAAATCTGCTGCGCGCCGGAAAGGATGTCACCCTGCTTGCGCGGGGAAACTGGGCAGCGGAGATCAAGCAGAACGGCCTGCGGATCAAAGATAAGTTTTTGCCCCGCACCTCGGTCAGCCGCATTCCGGTGGTGACCGAACTTGCACCGGATGCAAAGTACGATGTGATCTTTGTAGTCCTGCGCTATACGCAGCTGGATTCCGTTCTGGACACGCTGCGGGCGAACCAGTCGAAAAACATCGTCTTCGTGGGCAACAACGTACAGACAAGAGCGCTTGCCGCCTCACTGCCGGAGAAGAACGTCCTGTTTGCCTTTGCGCTTTCTGCGGGGCATCGGGAGGCGGACCGGGTGGTTTCCATCGACCTGAAAAAGATCACCATCGGACAGCTGGCGGGTGCAAAGTCCAATAGACAGTTGATCGGGCGCATCTTCCACGGCACAAAATATAAGGTCGTTTACGAGCCGAACATGGAGGACTATCTGCTCTGCCATGCCTCGTTTGTGATGCCTGCGGCCTTTGCCTGCTATAAGACGGACGGCGACCTGAAAAAGCTCCGGGGCGACACCGCATACCTGAACCGTCTGCTGGATGCCAACATCGAGGGATACCGTGCCATCCGAAATGCCGGGCACACCATTCTGCCCAAAGAGGATGCAGACTTTGAAGGGGAGAAGTACCGCAAGACCTGCCTGCGCTTTTTCAAGCTGATGTGTGCCACCTCGCTGGGCAAGCTTTGTGCATCCGACCATGCCATGAACGCCATCGACGAAATGAGCGCGCTGAACCAGGATCTCAAGAAATTCTTCGATGAGAACGGCGCAGCCTACCCGGTGTGGCAGGCACTGGAAGCAGAAGCCGGGAGGTATCTGCAATGAAGTACGCCGGGATGCCCTTTGGAATGTGGGTGCTGTTTGCGGGCTCCTTTCAAAAGCAGCTGACCGCTGTGCTGGGCTATGATGCAGACACCGCAAGAACTATCACGAAAAAGGCAAAGCCGCAATACCGGCAGATCATTCGCAGGCTGCCGGAGTTTGAAAAAGCCGACCGCTTCAAAATGAATCTGGTCAACTGCGCCATGATCGGGGCGTTCATCCTTTCCATGCCGCAGCGCCCGGAGGTGGACAGGCTGACGGATTACTACGCAAGATCCATGATGACAGCGCCCATGCAGTGGTTCTGCCGCAAGAGTGGAAAAAGCAAGTTTACCGCAAAGGACATTGCCGCAATGAAAGCTACCGCCGCTCTGAAAGCCGCCGACCGCAACCCCTACTCGTGGAACATGGAATTTTACGAATACCAGGATGGCAGTGGCTACGAGGGACGCTTTACCAAATGCGGCATCTGTGTGCTGATGAAGGAACTGGGTCTGTACGACCTGACCCCTGCCCTGTGCCATCTGGACTACACCATGAGCGAGGCAGGCGGCGTGACCGACTTTGTGCGGCAGTACACCCTTGCCTCCGGTGGACCCTACTGCGACTGCGGGTACAAAAAGAAAGGGTAACGGACGCTGTGATTTTTGCATAAATACTATTTGAAGGAGGTCCTTTCGTGAAAAAACAGTCCGATCTTTCCCGGCTGATGGGTTACGCCGGGAACTCCCGATATTTCACCTACGCTTCGTGGGTGCTGTCTGCGGTCAGTGCGCTGGTGCCCTTTGTGTACATCTGGAAGATCCTGCGGGATGTGCTGAACGCCGCACCGGACTATGCGCAGGCGGGGCAACGTGTAGGAATGTCTAGCGGGAGGACTACCACTGAAATAGAAAATCCGAACCTTTTCTCGATAGGAGAAGGGTTCGGATTTTTCGTTTTATTGATTCTTAGATCGTGCCGGAATTTACGACTCAGGCAAGGCTTTCAATTTTTTGAGCCATAACGACTCCGAAAAAGGTTCCGGGGCTTGTGTATTTTTCAGAGAGTTATTCTGCAACAGCCCGGAACGGAGTTACTTTCCAAGTACAACGGAAAGTCCGATCTCCTTTTCCGTTTCGCTCAGGTCAAGCGCACCGCCGTCGGCGACAGTCACGCGCAGTTCGTAGAGCGTACCGGCGGTAAGCTCCGTTACTGCTTTGCCGTCCTCGTCGGTAATCGACCACAGCGCAGGATCGACCTTTGCCAGCTTGCCGTCCGTGCCATAGGCGTAAAGGTTCAAACCAGATGTACTGCCGGACAGGTTGTTCATACGGAAAGCTACCGTGGTGTTGGGATGTACGTTGCGGACTGTCACCGTGTTGCGCCAGCTTGCAACGGTGCCTTCGCCGCCGTCCTGCGCAAACTGCTCCTGCGAGAGGACGTTTCTTGCCGCCTGATCAAGATCGACCTTGCGGTAGGGCATTTCGGGCAGATAAACAAACCGGTCCTGCAGACGAAGCAGTTCCAGATAGCCCGTCGGGCAGTAGAGCGCGTTGCCGCTGTTGCCGGCATACATCCCAATGGCCATGTTGTTGTAGCCGTATTTGTTGGAAACATCCATCGTGAAAACCGTCTCGCCGGTTTCAAAGTCCAGAATGATGTACTGCCACATCCCGGTGGTCACATCCTGCACATAGCCGTAGATATAGCCCGTTGCGGTGGAAAGTTTCAGGATCGCGGTGTCGCTCAGGTCGTTCCGGCACCAGACGCTCTTCATCTCGTAGCCGTTTGCGGTCTTTACAGTGTCCACACGCTCGATGCCGGGGGCGATCATGATGTTGCCCTTCATGAGCCAGTTCTGGTCGTAAATATTGGCGTAGCTCTGGATGGAGGAGTCGTTGTTGGGATCAGCCAGACCTGCATTGCCCGCACCGAACCAGTTGCAGACGATGGTGCTGACGGTGCCCTCGCCGTCGTCATAGACGATGGCAGAGTTCTCAACAGCTACCTGATAGCCCTCGGGCAGGTCATCCAGCACCGGGGTGCTTGCCACGACCTCGCCGGTCTTCATATCAAGTGCAAGAAGGTTTACGGTGTCCTGATTATCCGTAAACAGCACAAGGTTCGGTGTCAGCGTGGGCGAGCAGCCGCCGCCCCATGCAAGACCGCCGCCGGTGGTCTTATCGCCTTCGCCGCTCACCTTTGCACCCGCGCTCTCATAGGGCGTGCACCACACAACGTCTACGCCTTCTTCTGCGCGCAGAAGATAGCAGTTCTGGTTGGTCAGGACCACCGCACCGTCCTTGGAGGCGGCGATGCCGTTTTCAGCGCCCTCGCCGGGGGTCAGTTCGTGGACAAAAACAGCCTTTGAAAGGTCTGTCTGCTCGCCGTTCAGGATCGCATCAATGGCCGAGCGGGCAATATAGCCGATGACGCCCTGCTGCTGGCGCTGCGGATAAATGCGGAAGCCGCCCGTTGCAAACCAGAGGTTTCCGTCATAGTCAAAGACCACAGACAGAAGATTCTGCGTCAGTTCTTTTCCAAGCGCGGCCTCGGCGGCAGCTTTGATATCAATGTCCAGCACCTTTTCAAATTCCGGCAGAACATTGCCGTTTTCGTCCGTTGTGCGGATCATCAGCACATGGTTGTTGCTCGTGGGGCAGACGATGCGGTTGGATTCGTCAAGGAAGGTATAGGAACTCTGGATAACGTAACCGCCGCCGTCATGCTGTTTGGGGGAGAAATAGCCGAGCGTCTTTGTCTCTTCGGCGTTCAGGTCGCGGATGGCGATGCCGCCCAGCAGCGGCACAACGGCATGACCGTAGCTGTCAAAGTAGATGGCGGGCGAAGCGTTCGCGTTCGTCGTCTCATAGGAAACGTTGATCTCCGGATAGATGGCAAGCGGCAGGATCTCATCTGTCGAGTCGGTGTTGTAGCCATCGTGATGAATGTTTGCATCGCTCTTGGCCATGTAAGGGTTTTCCTCTACCTGCTTGGGGTTCAAGGCCTTCACAGGCAGTGCCGCAGAGGTCGTCTCCGCAGCAGAGGGCTGCACCACGGCGGACGGTGCAGAGGGCTGAGAAGCGGCAGCACTGTCTGCCGGCGTCTGCGTTCCGCCGCAGGCAGCCATGGAAAGGCACAATGCTGCGGTCAGCGACAGGCTTAACGCAGAATGGACGATGTTTCTCTTTTTCATAAACCGTTCTCCTTGTTGTGTTCGTTGCGGTCAGACCAGTGCTGCTCCGCCTGATTTTTTTCCATCCAGCCAGATGCGGAATCCCTGCCGCAAGGCGGCTTCGGTCACCGGCTCCAGCAGAAAATAGTCTGCACGCAACCGGAAGGCATGGAGCGAAAAATCCAGATCGCTGCACCAGATAATGCGTGTCTGTGGACAAAGCGCGCGCAGATGCTCTACTGCATTCAATCCGTCGACCCCTGGCAGGGCGATCACGGCATTTGTCAGCGGCTCGTTGCGTGCAGCCTCAAAAAAGCTTTCCTGATCGTGGTAACAGTCCATTTTCGGGAACAAGCAATGTTCGGCGCAGAACCGCGAGATCTGCTCTGCCAGAAAAGCTTCCTGCGCCCTGCTGCTTGTCAGCACGGCAATTCGGTACACAGCGTGCCTCCTTTCTCTTGCGCCGTCGTTGGCGTTCTCTGCTTTCAGTATACGGACAGGCATGGTCTTTTCAAGCCATTTAGCACGAAAGCCCCTTTTCCGTCACGAAATCCCATTTTCGGCTGCGACATAACCGGGCAACTGTGCTATAATCAGGATGAAAGAGTTTATAAAGGAGGTTGGAAGCTGTAAAACGGCTTCCTGATACAGCATGAGGATCGCAATCGTCGATGACCTTGATACCGAGCGCACACTGCTGAAGGAGCGCTTGGTGCGGCAGCTGAGTCAGCGCGGCACAGATGCAAAAATTTTAGAGTTTGACAGCGGCGAAGCCTTTCTGGCGGCAGAAAAAGAGCAGCGCTTTACCGCCGCATTTCTGGATATTTACATGGATGGTTTAAGCGGCATGGACGCGGCAAGGGAACTTCGGAAAACAGATGCGGACTGCCTTCTGGTTTTTACCACCACCTCGACAGACCACGCACTCGAGGGCTTTCAGGTGCGGGCATTTCATTATCTGGTCAAGCCCTTTTCAGAAGCCGAGTTGTCCAGTCTGCTGGATGAAATGCTCGCAAAGCTTCCGCGCCCGGAGCCGGTTCTGGTGGTAAAAGTCGACGGCAGCGACATCCATTTGTGCTATCGGGATATTATATCCGCCGAGCACTTTGCCCACATGATCAACATCCGCACCACTGCCGGTAAAACGCTTGCTACGCGCCAGAGCTTCAAAGCGTTCACCGAGCCGCTCAAAAAAGATCCGCGCTTTTTTGTCTGCGGACGCGGCGCGATCATCAATATGGAAAATGCTGCCGATTTTCAGGATGCCGCCTTCTGTATGACAGACGGCAGCCGCGTCTATGTCAGTCAGGAACTTTTGAAAGCTGCCCGACAGGCCTTTATGGAATTTCTGCTGCAAAGGGGGCGTGCAGATTGAAGGACATTCTGCGCCCGGTCCTGGAGCTTACGGTCGTGTTTCCCGGTTTGCTGCTTGCGTATTTTCCGGTAAGCTCCTATCTGAAGCTGTCTCCCGCAAAGCTTGCTGCAGGGGCGGTGCCGCTGCTGCTCGGGCTTTGCCTTGGCGGCGGGCTGCTTTGCTATCATTTTGGCATTTCAACGGCGTTTTCCGTGCTGTTTATTACGTTTGCAGCAATTTTTTTGTATCTCAGAACACTGCGGATCTCACTCTGGAAATCCGGAACCATCGCGCTTGCGGTCTGCGCAGTGTATGCGTGCGTGAACAGTTTGTCCCGTGCCATTGGCACGGCAATCGTGATCCGGATGCAGCTGCCGCCGGACAAGCCGTGGTTCTGCTTTGGCGCCTGCATCTTTTATAATGCGATCTGCTGGCTGATCACTGCCGCCGCCTATTATCCCGCCACCCACGCAGTGCGCGCGATGGTGGAGGATGACAATTTTGCGCAGACGTGGTATGTGTTCTGGGTACTGCCGCTGGTGTTCATCCTGCTGAATCTTTTTATAACCCCGCGCTACCAGATAACGCTCCGGACAGGCCGGGTCTTGCAGGTCTACATCGTTATGAGCATCGCGCTTTTGTTTTTGATGTTCATGTTCAATGCCATCTTTCTGCTGATGGCAAACAGCCTTAACCGGAATGCGAGGTTGCAGCAGGAAAACCAGTTTCTTTCCATGCAGCAGCAGCGCTATGAAAGCCTGAAAACCGCCATTGAAGAAGCCCGGCAGGCGCGGCACGATATGCGCCACCAGCTGAACCAGATCTCCGCGCTGGCAGAAACAGGAGATCTGGACGGCCTGAAAGCCTACCTTGCAAAAACTGCCGCCCGGATCCCGGATCTGGACATGAATTTCTGCGAAAACCGTGCGGCAGATAGTGTCGTAGGCTATTATTGCGCCCTTGCAAAACGCGAGGGCATTCCCTTTTGTGCCCGGCTCGACTTACCGCAGACGCTCCCTGTGGACGAGATGGATGTGTGTCTGGTGCTGTCCAATCTTCTGGAAAACGCATTTGAAGCCAGCCTTCGCACTGCACCCGCCCGGCGGAAGATCGGACTCACCGCGTATGTCCATGCCGAGCGGCTTGTTCTGGTTGAAGTGGAAAACACATTTGACGGCGCAGTTCACGAAAAAAGCGGGGTGTTCCGCTCTTCCAAGCGCAGGGAAAACGGGATCGGCATCCAGTCTGTCCGCCATATTGCAGAAAAGACCGGCGGGGCAAGCACGTTTACCTATCAGAACGGCGTTTTCTCAGCCAAAGTCATGCTCTGCGGATAAGAAGCCTTTTGCTTTGGCGGAGATTTTTACAAAAAATTCACGCTGGCAGGGTTGCCGCTGCATACCGGATGTGCTATGATGAAGTGCAAAATTTGAAGCGGAGCGATGGATTTTGATTTGTCAAGCTCGCGGAATCAGGAGGAACTACCCATGCAGAAGAATTATGTACAGGAAATTCTGAACATCATTCACAGCGGTCTGCCCAAGGCGGAGCTGGCTGAAAAACTGTCTGATTACCATGAAAAGGATCTGGCGGATGCGTTGGAGGCACTGACCCCCGCCGAACGTCAGTCGCTCTATTCCATTCTGGGCGTGGATACCGTTGCTGAGATCTTCACCTATCTGGACGATGCCGAGCCGTACCTGAAGGAGCTGCCCAGCCACGAGGCTGCAAAGGTCATTTCCAACATGGACTCGGACGATGCGGTGGACGCACTGGAGGACCTTGACGATACCGATAAGAACGAGATCGTCAACAAGCTGGACAAAGACTCGGTGGAAGATGTGAAGATGCTGCTCTCGTATGACGAGGATGAGATCGGCAGCAGAATGACGACCAACTACATCTCCATCAAAAACGATATGACCATCCGGCAGGCGATGAGCGAGCTGGTAAAGCAGGCCGGAGAAAACGACAATATCTCCACCCTGTATGTGGTGGATGAAAACGAGCACTTCTACGGCGCTATTGACCTGAAGGACCTCATCATTGCCCGGGCAGAGGAAAGTCTGGAAAGCCTGATCGTCCGCTCCTATCCCTATGTCACGGACCGGGAGCAGGTCAGCGATTGTATCGACCGCATCGTGGACTACGCGGAGCGCAGCCTGCCGGTGCTGAACGATGCCGGTAAGCTGGTGGGCATTATCACCTCGTCCGATGTTGTCGAACTGGTCGATGATGAGATGGGCGATGATTACGCAAAGCTGGGCGGCTTGACTGGCGAGGAGGATCTGAACGAAAGCGTTTTTGAAAGCGTGAAAAAGCGTCTCCCGTGGCTGGTCGCCTTGCTGTTCCTCGGGATGCTGGTCTCCTCGGTCGTTGGCGCGTTTGAATCGGTGGTAGCGGTGCTGCCGGTGGTCATCTGCTTCCAGTCCATGGTGCTGGATATGGCCGGTAACGTCGGTACCCAGTCGCTGGCTGTGACCATCCGTGTGCTGGTGGACGAAAACCTGACCCTTTCCAAAAAATTGCAGCTGCTCTGGAAGGAGACCCGCGTGGGCCTTTTGAACGGTGCCATTCTGGCCGTGATGGCCTTGGGCTTTCTGGGCTGCTACATCCACTTTTTCAAGGGCTATGTCTGGACCTCGGCCTTTTTGCTGTCCGGCTGTGTCGGGCTGTCGCTGATCGTGTCCATGGTCATTTCCAGTCTGGTGGGCACGCTGATCCCGATGCTGTTCCACAAGATCCATATCGACCCGGCCGTTGCTTCCGGCCCGCTGATTACCACGATCAACGATCTGGTGGCGGTCGTGGTCTACTATGGCCTTGCCATGGTCGTGCTGATCGATCTGTTCCACCTTGCATAACAGATGCATCAAACAGGGCACTCCCTCCGGGGAGCGCCCTGTTTTTTATTGTGCAAACTTTTGCTAACAATGTTAATACGTCCTAACATCGTTAAAAAATATTGAAAAAGCCCGAAAGCGTGCTACAATACAAAGATAAAGAGCCCGCCCCGCTCCGGGCGCGGGTACACAGATGGGAAATACAGAAACGAGGGGTAAATATGTTTGATACAAAAAAGCTTGCACTGTTTTTGGGCGGTGTGGTGTTCGGCTCTGCCGGCTTCAAGGTGCTGTCCAGCAAGGATGCCAAAAAGGTCTACACCCAGACCACCGCTGCGGTGCTGCGGATGAAGGACTGCACCATGCAGACTGTGAACAAGGTGCAGGAAGAGGCCGGTGACATCCTTGCCGATGCAAAGGCCATCAACGAGAGCCGCGCCGCCGAGGCTGCACAGGAGGTCATCGAGGATACGGCTGAACAGCCCGCAGAGCAGACTGCACAGTGATACAACGCAGCGGAGCCGCCCTTGGGCGGCTCTTTTTTACGCAGAGGGGTAAGAAAAGCAATGAAATGTACGATCTTACATGAAGGGAAAGGACGGATGCGGGTGCACGTCTGCGCCGTGCGCATGACCCTGCACCGGGCAGATGTGCTGGAAGCCTACCTGAACGGGCAGGACAACATTCAAAAAGCCACCGTCTACGAGCGCACCGGAGATGTGGTGCTGACCTACCGGGGCAGCCGGAAGGACGCTGCCGCCCTGCTGGCGGCCTACCGCTTTGACAACGAAGAATTAGAGGTGCTGGTCACTTCCCACGACAGCCGGAAAATCAATCAGGAATATCAGGAAAAGATGGTCAACCTTGTGGCGGGCCGGGTGTTCCGCAAGGTGTTCCTGCCCGCGCCCATTGCGGCGGCATATACGGTATGGCGCTCCATCGCCTTTGTCTGGAAAGGCATCCGCTGCCTGCTGCACCGCAAGCTGGAGGTAGAGGTGCTGGATGCGCTCAGCATCACCGCCTCCCTCCTGCGGGGGGATTACAGCACCGCAGGTTCGGTGATGTTCCTGCTGACGGTGGGCAGTCTGCTAGAGGAGTGGACGCGGAAAAAGAGCTTGGATGACCTGGCTCGCAGCATGGCGCTGAACGTGGATAAGGTCTGGGTGCGCACCCCGCAGGGCGAGGTGTTGGTGCCGCTGACCCGTGTCCACGCCGGGGACGAAGTGGTGGTGCGCTCCGGCAACATGATCCCGCTGGACGGCATGGTGCTGGAAGGCGAAGCCATGGTCAATCAGGCTGCCCTGACCGGCGAGTCCATGCCGGTGCGCAAAACCACCGGTGCTACCGTCTACGCCGGAACAGTGGTGGAAGAGGGCGAATGCGTCCTTGTGGCCAAGGCAGAGGGCGGTGCCAACCGCTACGATAAGATCGTGGCTATGATCGAGGAATCGGAAAAGCTCAAGTCCGGCACCGAAAATCGGGCTTTGCAGCTGGCCGACCGTCTGGTGCCGTGGTGCCTTGCCGGTACGGTGGCTACCTATGCCTTTACCCGCAACGTCACCCGGGCCATCTCCATCTTGATGGTGGACTTCTCCTGTGCGCTGAAGCTTTCCATGCCGCTGGCGGTGCTCTCTGCCATGCGGGAGTGCGGGGAATATCACATCACCGTAAAGGGCGGCAAGTATCTGGAAGCGTTGGCAAAGGCGGACACCATCGTGTTCGATAAGACCGGCACCCTCACCCGTGCCACCCCACAGGTGGTGCAGGTAGTGCCTTTCTCCGGCTGCGGGGAGCAGGAGGTATTGCAGCTTGCCGCCTGTCTGGAAGAGCATTTCCCCCATTCCATGGCAAACGCCGTCGTCCGTGCTGCCAAGGAGCGGGGAATTTCTCACGAAGAGATGCACTCCGAGGTGGAGTACATCGTGGCCCATGGCATTGCCAGCCGGGTAGGGGGCAAGCGGGTGGTCATCGGCAGCGCTCACTTTATTTTCGAGGACGAGGGCTGCACCATCCCGGCAGGGGAACAGGCAAAGTTTGATGGGCTGGACCCGCAGTATTCCCACCTGTATCTGGCAGCATCCGGGGTGCTGGTGGGGGTCATCTGTATTGCAGACCCCCTGCGCCCGGAGGCGGCACAGGTGCTGCACCAGCTCCAAAAGCTGGGCATCACTCAGACCGTCATGATGACCGGCGACAGTGACCGCACTGCCCGCGCCATTGCGGCGCAGGTGGGGGTAGACCGCTGCTTTGCGGAGGTGCTGCCGGAGGATAAGGCCGCCTTTGTCCGCGACGCCAAAGCCGAGGGACATACGGTGGTGATGATCGGCGACGGCATCAACGATTCTCCTGCTTTGTCGGCGGCAGATATCGGCATCGCCATCCATTCCGGTGCCGCCATCGCCCGGGAGATCGCCGATGTGACCATCCGCGCGGATAGTCTGGAAGAGCTGGTGACCTTAAAAGCCATTGCCAACGCCCTGCAAAAGCGGGTGGGCAGCAATTACCGCTTTGTCCTCAGCTTCAACTCTGCGCTCATCCTTCTGGGTGCTCTGGGCATCCTGCCCCCAGCTACCAGCGCGATGCTGCATAACCTTTCCACCCTTGGCATCAGCCTGCGCAGCATGACAGACCTGCTGGAGCAGAAGCCTTCCCTGTAAAAATAGAACGATAGATCTCCCAGCCAAAAGGAGGCTGCCGCACAGTATTTGTGCAGCAGCCTCCCTTTTTGTTTTCAGATAAACCGGCAGAAGCCCAGCCAGCAGCCCAGCAGGAAGAAGAGCAGTGCCTTTGCCAGCACCGGCAGCCACTGGTGCTTGCACAAGGCGGTATCCCACCGGTGGATGTTCTGCTTGGGGCAGGTGCTCACGCAG
Organism: uncultured Faecalibacterium sp.; assembly: GCA_934532365.1. Taxonomy (GTDB): domain Bacteria; phylum Bacillota; class Clostridia; order Oscillospirales; family Ruminococcaceae; genus Faecalibacterium. The sequence continues at coordinate 12,302 of CAKTAT010000009.1, forward strand.
GCTTCGCACGCAATGCACTCCCCGCTGCGCAGGCTGCTTTCCTCCAGTTTCAGGCACACCGGGCACTGCTGCTTGCAGGCATTGCAGCCCGGGATGCAGCCCTCGCTCTGCCGGTGCAGCCGCGCAAAGGGCAGCACCGGCAGCAGGGCGAACACCGCACCCATGGGGCAGAGGAACTGACAGAAGAACCGGGGCTGCACTGCCATGCCCAGCAAAATAAGCACAAGCAGCGCGATGCCCACGCCGAAGCCCTCCGGCGGCAGACGCAGTGCCGTCAGGCGGGAAAACACCTCCCACGGGCTTGTGCCGGTCAGCAGCTTTTCCTGCCGGGTCACATACAGCGCCACCAGCCCTGCCAGCAGCAGATATTTGACCTTCTGTCCCCAAAGCACCGCCCGCTCCGGCAGACGGAGCTGCTTTTTGCGGTGGAGCAGCTTTTTCTGGAGTAGCCCGGACAGCGCCCAGACGGCATCGCCCAAGCTGCCGAAGGCGCAGGCATACCCGCAGAAAAACCGGTCGAACAGCAGCGTGAAGCCGCAAAGCCCCAGCAGGGAAAGCGTGAAGCTGTCCGCCGAGAGCACCTCGCCCGCACCGATGTGCAGAAAAAGCTGCTTTACCCCGGAAAACCCGGCCACGAACGCGCCCGGCATGGACACAAAGAAGAACAGCTGCACCCCGGCGCGCAGCCATATACGGCGTTTTTTGTCCCGCTGACGCTGCTGCGCCGCCGTTAAAGGCTTTGTCTGTGTTTTTTCCATCATCCTGCCGCCTTTCCCAGTGCGTCCTCTACTGCACCGATGAGCCCTTCTGCCGTAAGGGTAGCACCGGAAACGGTATCCACCTCGGCAGACTGCACCACCAGCATCTCGTCCAGCAAAGGCAGCGCCTGCTTATAGTAGGGCTTATCCTCACCGGAGGCATCCAGCACCGATATATCGGTCATTTTGCCGTTCCGGATGGTCACCGACACCCGGATGACATCGCCAAAGCCATAGGCGCTGCCCTCGTAGGTGCCGTCCCGGTAGCCGCTCTGGCTCTGCTCCGCCTGTGCTGCGCTCTGCGCCTGCAAAACGGAAGTGTTGTAGGCTTCCACCGCGGCGATCTCCTGCTTGCGCTGGCTCACCGCCGCAGCCCGGACCAGCGCCACCTGCTGGTATTGCCACAGGATGCCAAGGATCAGCAGCAGGTTCACCGCCCGGAGGAGAAAGTTTTTGTATTTCATTCCGCTGCTCCTTCCGTTTCGGGTTCGGTCCCGGTCTCTTCCGGCGGCAGCGCCGCCTCGGATGTCGGCAGCACTTCCTCAGAAGAAGCCGGTGCATCAGCCGGGAAAAGCTGCTGCCACACTTCCTTAAGCCACGCGGGAAGGGTGCGTTTTTCCTCCGGCTGCACCACCTCCACGGTGGGCGCGGTGACCGGCGTTTCCTCGGGCTCTGCCGCTTCGGACGGCGCGGCTTCCGCTGCTGCTTCTACCGTCTCTTCCGAGGCAGCCTGCTCCGGGGCGGTTTCCTCTGCCGGGGCAACCGCTGCCTTTGCCAGCGCCAGCTTGACCGCGTTCAGGATGCCGGTGGAGGAGTAGGTCGCGCCGGAAACAGCATCCACATTGGGGTTTTGTCCTTCCAGAATGGCGGGGATGACCTGCCTTGCCCGGGCAAGATATTCCTCCTCGTCCTCGGCGCTCAGAAGGGTGATATCGGTGATCTTATCTTCTGCCACCGTGACCTGCACCGTGATCTTGCCCTCAAAGCCCATGGCTTCGGCGGTGTAGATGCCGTCAAGGTAGGTAGAGGGCGCGGTAAATTCCTCCACCACCAGCGGTGCGGCGGGCTTTGGCTGGGGCGGCAGGGGGTTGTTGACCACCTCGCCGGTCAGGGCGTTCTGCACCGCGCCCAGAATGCCCCGGCTGGTGTAGGTGGCCTCGGAAACGGCGTCCACCTCCCAGCTCTGGGCATCCACCACGGTGGTCAAAAGCCGCTTTGCGCGCCGCAGGAACTGCTTGGTCTCGTGGGAGGCATCCAGAATTTCTACCTCCGTGATACTGCCGTTTTCCATGGTGACCTGCACCCGGACGGCACCGCCGTAGCCCCGGGAAGAGCCAACGTAAACGCCGTCAGCATAGGGCAGCTTGGGCAAAGTTTCTTCCTCCGCTTCGGAGGAAACGGCTTCCACCGGCTGCTCCACCACGGCTGTCAGCCTTTCCGGCACGGCAGCCAGCACCGGCACAGTGCGCGGCAGGGCAAAAAGCACAGCTGCCGCTGCCGCCACCGCCGGGAGCAGCTGCACCAGCGGCAGCAGCGTGTTGCATCGTTTTTTGTTCATTCCAACTCCTCCTGACACGGAAAAGCAAGGCCGCCTGCATAAAGCGACCTTGCTTTTTGGGTGTTTTGTTTTTTCCGGATCAGGCAGCCTTCAGGTTCTGCACAGCATCGGTCAGGTGGGTCACCTGCTCCAGTGCAGCGGCCTTATACAGAGTCTCGCGGCTCAGCAGCTCCACGCTTTCGGCCAGTTCGGTCTCCAGATCCGCGTAGCTGGCTGCAGTGTAAGCAGCCTTTGCCTTACTCTGTGCCGTGGCGACCACAGCCTGCAGGGCGGCGCGGTCGGCATCGCTTGCCAGCTCGTGCTTAGCAAGGTTCTCGGCAGTGGTCTGGAACTTGACCACCGTGTCGGCGTAGCCCAGTGCGCGGATGGTGATGGTCCAGTAGCCGGTGCCGTCAGTGCCCTCCGGCAGCTGGCAGCGGGCAGAATCGCTCAGACCCAGCTGGATGCCCATGGACTTGTGCATCCAGTTGTCGGCTGCAAACTTGGTGCCATAGGATGCCTTGGCGTGGGTGTAGGTGCTGTCATTGCCGTAGTAGGTCCACACCACAGACTGCATCCGGGAGCCCAGCTCGCCGTAGTTGCCGTTCAGATCCACACGGATGAACTCGCCAAAGCTGCCCACGTCGCTGCCGCTGCGCAGGTTGACGGTAAGACCCTCGGCAGCTTTCTGGGCGGATTCTGCCACACCGGAACCGGTGCCGGTGTGAGCGGCAGAGAAGGTGTAGCCCTCGCCGTTTTTAGTAGCGTACTTCAGGCCGTTGGTGTTTTGATCCACCGCAGCCGTCAGGGTATAGGCGGTCAGGTTCTTTTCAGAGTAGCCGCCCACCAGCTGACCGCCGTTTTCCACCACGGTGTACTTGGAGCAGAAATCTGCAAGGTCGCTGGTAGCCACGCGCACCGGCACATACTTAGTGCCCAGCACCTCGTAGTGGTCCATCTGCACGGTAGAGCCATCGGCCTTGGTGATAGTGCCGCGGTTCCAGCCTACGGTGGTGCCATCGGCCAGATAGATGGTCTTGCCATCGTCCGACCAGTGGGAAACGGTGTAGCTGCTGCCGTCCTTGGCGTAGATGACAGCAGTGCTTTGGAAGCTGCCGCGGTGCAGACCGTGGTTGACGGTGGCGCGGGAAACTGCATCAAATGCGCCAAGGTCGTGCTCCTCGTGGCTGTCCAGCTGCGCAGAGGCGGTAGTGCTGCCGGCAGCGTAGACCTTCTCGTTTGCCCAGTACTCGTCCCAAGTCAGGGCAGCGTAGAGGTAGGTGTACTTTTTGCCCAGCAGAAAATCGAAAAAGCCGTTTTCCTCCTCGGCGGGGGCTGCTGCAAAGGCGGTAGCGGTCAGCAGACTGAACGCCATAGCCGCCGACAGCAGCAGGGAAAGAAATTTCTTCGTTCTCATAAAAAATGCTCCTTTCATCGCAATGGCAGAAGATTGCCGTCACGCAGTTAGCATCACCTAACATTGCGCGCAAAGAAAAACCTGCGGAGCAAAGCCCCTCAGATGGTTAGGTTAAGCTAATTGACGGAATTTAAAATAGCACGCCCGCAGGGGCTTGTCAAGCAAAGTCGGTAAGTTTAGTAAAACAAACATTTCGCAGGCAAAGAGCAGTCTGCCTTTCCAGTTCCGCAAACGACAAAGCCGGACGGCCTGTGGGGCCGTCCGGCTTCGTTTTTTATAAATCACAAGGTCTTACTGGATAAAGCCCACGAACGCCGGGCAGAGCACGGCGGTCAGCACACCGGCTACGGCGATGGAAAGGCCGCTCATGGCGCCCTCCACCTCGCCCATCTGCAGCGCCTTGCTGGTGCCCACGGCATGGGCTGCCGTGCCGATGCCCACACCCTTGGCGATGGGGTCGGTGATGTGGAACAGCTTGCACACGGTCTCGGCCAGCAGTGCGCCCACGATGCCGGTGACGATGACGATGGCACCGGTCAAAGCGGCAATACCGCCCAGTTCTGCGGCCACGTCCATGCTGATGGCGGTGGTCACCGACTTCGGCAGCAGGGTGGCGTACTGCTCCTTGGTCAGGTCCATTGCCAGCGCCAGTGCAAAGGCGCTGCCCAGACTGACCAGCGTGCCCACCGAGATGCCTGCGATGATGGCGGGCGCGTTCTTTTTGAGCAGGTCCAGCTTTTCATACAACGGGATGGCCAGCGCCACCGTAGCGGGCAGCAGCAGGTAGCTTACCGGCGCGGAGCTTGCTTTATAGTCCCCATAGGGGATATTGCACACCGACAGAAAAACGATGACGAAAATACTGCCCAGCAGCAACGGATTAAAGATGGCCTTGCCGGTCACCTTATTGATGAGCACACCCAGCCCAAAGGCCGCCAGCGTAAGCAGCACGCCCCAGGCCGCAGAGCCGGTCAAAAAGTTATTCAGCAGCTCCGTCATGGTCGGCCTCCTCCTTTTTATTGCGGGCGGTCAGCGCCTGTGTGGTGCGGCCTGCAGCCGCCATCACCAGCACCGTCACCGGCAGAATGGCGATCAGGATGGGCAGCAGCAGCTGTCCCATCTCTGCCCACAGCTCCATGATGCCCGCAGCGGCGGGCACGAACAGCAGCGGAAAAATACCGGTCAGGTAGGTGCCGGTCTCCTTGACCTGCTCCAGCTTTACGAACCCGGTGGTCAGGGCTGCCAGCAGCAGCACCAGACCGTACACACTGGCAGGCACCGGCAGCGGCAGCACCGCGTGCAGCACCTCGCCCAGAAAACAGAACGCGAGAATGCGCCCGAACTGAAAAATATACTTCGTGTCAGAACTCCCCTTTCTGGTCTTATAACGTACAGACAACGGGCTTTTCGCCCGGAATTTTCTGCCTCACACAAAGTAAAAGTATACCGCGGACTGCCCGCCCCATCAATCGTAAATCTTGCCAAGAAGTTCTGCACCTTTTGCGCAGAACTGTACAAAAAAGCGCACCGGTGCAGTTCCGGTGCGCAAGGCTCAGATCACATAATCGTTGCCGGCCTGATCCGGCAGGGCAAGGTCTGCCAGCGTGATCTTGCCGAAATAGTCCGAGATCAAATCGTTGAGCCCCTTCCACATCTCGTAGGTGCGGCAGTTGGCCATCCGGGTGCAGGCAGAGGCCCCGGGGGTCAGGCAGCTTACCGGGGCAAGACTGCCCTCGGTGAGCATCAGGATCTCGCTTACCGTGTACTGATCCGGGCTGCGGGTCAGCCGGTAGCCGCCGCCCTTGCCGCGCAGCCCCTCCAGAAAGCCGTTCTGCACCAGCACCTTGAGGATGTTCTCCAGATACTTCTCCGAGATCTCCTGCCGGGTGGCAACTTCCTTTAAGGGAACATATTTTTCAGACTGATGCTCCGCGAGGTCGATCATCACCCGCAGCGCATAGCGTCCTTTGGTCGAAACGATCATAATCCGTACTTCCTTCCGGTCAAATTTTATCATAACCCATTATACAACAGGGTAAGTCACTTTTCAATCCCACTTTTTTCAAAAAAGCCCTTGACAAGCAGGGGAAACAGGGCTATAATGCCATCAAACCCACAAACAATGTTGGTTGAAAGGTTTAGAGGGAATCACAGCCGGGCACACCGGCGCAAGACAGGGCTACACACCCCGTAACGATATCAGAAAGAGGGACAAGTATTATGAGCAAGATCTATACCGCCGCAGATCAGTTGATCGGTCACACCCCGCTGCTGGAGCTCAGCCATATTGAAAAGGAAGAGCAGCTGCCCGCCCACGTTATTGCCAAGCTGGAGTACTTCAACCCCGCCGGCTCCGTGAAGGACCGCATTGCCAAGAAGATGATCGACGACGCCGAGGCCAAGGGTCTGCTGAAGGAAGGCTCTGTCATCATCGAGCCCACCTCCGGCAACACCGGCATCGGTCTGGCCGCTGTGGCAGCCGCCAAGGGCTACCGCATCATCATCGTAATGCCCGAGACCATGAGCGTGGAGCGCCGCCAGCTGATGAAGGCTTACGGTGCCGAGCTGGTGCTCAGCGAGGGTGCCAAGGGCATGAAGGGCGCCATTGCCAAGGCTGATGAGCTGGCAAAGGAGATCCCCAATTCCTTCATCCCCGGCCAGTTCGTAAACCCTGCCAACCCGCAGGCACACATCGAGACCACCGGCCCCGAGATCTGGGAGGATACCGATGGTAAGGTAGATATCTTTGTGGCAGGCGTTGGCACCGGCGGCACCGTGACCGGCGTTGGCAAGTACCTCAAGAGCAAGAACCCCGCCGTCAAGGTGGTGGCTGTGGAGCCCGCCTCCTCCCCTGTGCTGAGCAAGGGCACTGCCGGTGCACATAAGATCCAGGGCATCGGCGCAGGCTTTGTGCCGGACGTGCTGGACACCACCGTCTATGACGAGATCATAGCCGTGGAGAACGACGACGCCTTCGCCACCGGCCGTCTGATCGGTCACAAGGAAGGCGTGCTGGTAGGCATCTCCTCCGGTGCTGCCGTCTGGGCTGCCATCCAGCTGGCAAAGCGCCCGGAGAACGCAGGCAAGAACATCGTTGTCCTGCTGCCCGATACCGGCGACCGTTACCTGTCCACCCCGCTGTTTGCTGAATAATCTCCAAAAACTCTCCTCTCCCGCTCTGCACCCCGCAGGGCGGGAGTTTTTGTTATCCCCCCTCCCCTTTCCCCTCACGCAATTTTATGCTACAATACCGGTAACAAAAACGTTTGGAGAAACGCCCATGCTTTATTATGCTGCCCCCATGGAGGGCTTCACGGACCGGGTCTGGCGGCAGACCCATCAGAAATGGTTCGGCGCACAAGGCGCTGCCGACCGCTATTATGCGCCGTTTATCTCCCCGCCGGAGAACCGGGTGCTCATTAAAAAGAAGATGGCAGAACTTGCCCCGGCAGCAAACCCCGGTGCGCCGGTCATCCCGCAATTGCTGGCGAAGGACGGCGAGCTGGCCGCGTGGATGATCGGACAGCTGCGGGCGCTGGGCTATACCGAAGTGAACCTGAATCTGGGCTGCCCCGCCGGGACGGTGACCGCCAAGGGCAAAGGCTCCGGGATGCTGCGGGACCCGGCCAAGGTGGATGCTTTTCTGGATGGGGTATTCTCCCATGCCGAGGGGCCTGTCTCGGTCAAGACCCGGCTGGGCGTGGAGAAGCCGGAGGAGTTTGCCGCCATTCTGGAAATTTATAGCCGCTACCCCATCTCGGAGTTGACCATCCACCCCCGGGTGATGCGGCAGCAGTACCGCGGACAGGCCGACCACGCCGCCTTTGCGGCTGCGCTGCCCCGGTGCACCATGCCGGTGTGCTACAACGGCGATGTGACCACCGCCGCCCAGCTTCACGCGCTGGAAGAGGAGTTTCCCGCCCTGTCCGGCATCATGGTGGGGCGCGGGCTCATTGCAGACCCGGCGCTCTTCCGCAAAGCGCGGGGCGGTGCGCCCGCCACAAAGGAAGAGCTGCGGGGCTACCTGACCGATTTGTACCACGGATACACTGAATTGTTCGGCAGCGCGGGCTGCGCCATCAGCCGGATGAAGGGGCACTGGTTCTACTTCATCCACTGCTTTGCCGGGGCGGAAAAGCTGGAAAAGCAGCTGAAAAAGCTGCGGGAGCCGTGGGAGTACGAGGTGGTGGTGAATCAGATCTTCACCCTGCCGCTGGTGGAAAACGATTAAAATGGTCTCCGCTTGTGCTCTGACCATTTTCAGCGGAAATTATATTTATAATTTCGCGTTTGCGGAGCGTAGCGTAGCAATGAAAGCCCCAGTGGGGCTTTTAAGCGGCAGAGCGGTCTTGCGCAGCAAGATGGAGGGGCGTTGCCCCCGACAAGCTCTGCGGAGTGCGCCAAACGCATTTTCACGGGTGGGGTCGTGGGAGGTCATTCTAAATTGTCTCTCACACGCAAAAAAGCCCGCCGTCTTGTAGGACAGCGGGGCTGAAAAGGACCGTATTACACGTTGAGGTAGCTGCGCAGCATGGCCTGCAGCAGGTCGTCACGATCCACCTTGCGGATCATGGCACGGGCATTCTTATAGGTCGTAATGTAGGTAGGGTCTTCGGACAAAATGTAGCCCACCAGCTGATTGACCGGGTTATAGCCTTTTTCCTTCAAAGCATCGTACACCTGTTGTACGATCTCGTGGATCTCATAGTCCTTTTTATCGTGGATGGAGAAAATCGCGGTTGCGTCTCCCACGCAATACACCCCCTTCGGTTGAAACTAGCCCCATTGTACACGAAATGCGCCGAAACTTCAAGATAATTACGCCGGATTTGCACATCCTGTACAAAATTTCCAGCAATGTTCCGGCAAGATGAACGATGTCCGGGCGGCATTCTGCCCGCGAAAGGAGCCTTTGTATGCTTTACGGCATCGGCTGCGACCTGTGCAGCCTTTCCCATCTGGAAAAAAGCCTTTCCTCTGCCCACGCAGCGGCCTTTGTGCGCCGGGTGTACGGCCCGGCTGAGCAGGCGGCGCTGGGGCTTTTGGAAGGCTCTGCTGCGCCGCTGAACGCCCACCGCCTTGCCAGCGCCGCCGCAGATTTTGCCGCCAAGGAAGCCTTTCTCAAGGCAGCGGGCACCGGCCTGCGGGAGCCCTTTTCCCTGCGGGAGATCGAGGCCGTCCGGCTGGAAAACGGTGCCCCGGCCTACCGCTTCAGCGGGCAGACCGCCGCATGGGTGGCGCAGCACCGGCTGCGCGCCCGGCTCTCTTTAAGCCACGAGGGCGGCATGGCGCTGGCCTTCTGCACGCTGGAAGAGGAAAACTGACCGCCCCTTGTGCATACAATGGAATATCGCCCCCGCACTGCATAAGCCGCACCCCGCCTGCGCATACTGAGAGCAGACAGGATGCGCCGGACGCATCACATAGCGGGGCACATCCTCCAGACAAACAGGAGGGAGATTCCATGGAGGTACACAGAGGAGAAGTTTTCTACGCCGATCTTTCGCCGGTGGTGGGCTCGGAGCAGGGCGGTGTGCGCCCGGTGCTGATCGTACAGAACGAGATCGGCAACCGGCACAGCCCCACTGTGATCGCGGCAGCCATTACATCCCGGCTGGACAAGACCCGCCTGCCCACCCACATCAACATCCGGGCGGCGGATACCGGCCTTGCCAAGGACAGCGTGGTGCTGCTGGAGCAGATCCGCACGCTGGATAAGCACCGTCTGCGGGAGCGCGCCGGGCAGATCACCGCCGCCGACCAGAAGCGGGTGGATCAGGCGCTGGACGTCAGCCTTGGGCTGAGCTCGTACTGAGGGAATAACGATTCGGAATGCGCTCCGCTAACGGGTTGCGGCACCCAGCATCCGCATCGTGCCTTGGGCGGCACTTGCGTCTTGCTGGCCGCTGCCCCAACGACTTCTCCCTGTTTCCGCCGCTGGCGGTGGTCGTCGTCGTTGCACTCTGCGCATCATCAGCGGAAAAAAGATTTTTAATTCGGGGTTTAGGAAAGTCTGCGGACTTTCCTGAACCCCATTTTCACGGGAGGGGTCGTAAAGGAAAACGGCAGATGCAGCGGCGGGACACCCCTTTCGGATATGTAAAAGCTTCCCTATAACAAAAGGTAAATTTTCGAAAAATGCGTGACGAAACGGCGCGGATGTGGTATCGTTAAGGGGTAGATTATTGTTCAGAAAGGATTTCTTTGCTATGACCCGGATCGCTTTCTGTGATGACGATGCCGCCCTGCTGCATCAGATGCAGGATTTTCTGGAGCAGTACCGCACCCTGCGGGGGGTGCAGCTGGAGCTGGCCCCCTATACAAAACCCATGGAACTTCTGGCAGATATCGAGGCCGGGGTGCGCTTTGATGTGCTGTTTTTGGATGTGCTCATGCCCGGCATCAACGGCATCAATGCCGCCCGGGAGATCCGCCGGTACGACACGGCGGTGCAAATCATCTTTGTCACTTCCTCTTCGGAATTTGCCGTACAGTCCTATGTGGTAGGCGCATACTACTACCAGCTCAAGCCCATCTGGAAGGACAGCTTTTTCCACCTTACCGATGCCGTGCTGGCCGAGTGCCGCAAGCGCACCCAGCACAGCCTGATCCTGCGCTGCAAAAGCGGCGTGACCCGCATTACGCTGGACAGTCTGGAATACTGCGAGGTGCAGGGGCGCACGCTGGTGTTCCATCTGCTGGACGGCACCGTCATCGAGAGCAGCGGCAGCATGGACGAGCTGGCCCGGCAGCTGGCAGATTACCCGGGCTTTCTGCGCCCGCATCGCTCCTATCTGGTAAACATGGAGTACATCCACAACATCACCGCCAAGAGCATCACCATGGAAAGCCTTGCCGAGGTGCCGCTGCCCCATGGGCGCTTTACCGCCGTGCGGGACCAGTATCTGGAATACGCCTTTGCGGGAAAGAAGGTCGTCCTGTGACCGCCCCGGGGGCGCTGCTGGAGCTGCTGGACGGTGCAGCGGTGGGCATCTTCGGCATTCTGCTCAGCGCGGCGTTCTGCCCCATCCGCTGGACAGGCAAAAAGCGCTGGGTGCTGGCGGGCTGCACCGCCGGGCTGCTGGCGCTGCAGGGAGTGTTCTACTTTGGTGCCAGCCCCACGGCTGCCCAATACCTTTACCCCCTTATCACCCACCTGCCTCTGTATCTCGTGCTGGTGCTGTTCAGCGGGCAGAAGGTCTGGCCGCTGGTGGCGGTGCTCACGGCCTACCTATGCTGTCAGGTGCGGCGCTGGGCGGCGCTGGCGGTGGCGCTGTTTTTCCCGCAGCATCCGCTGGTGCAGCCGGTGGCAGAGCTGCTGTTCACCCTGCCGCTCCTGCTGCTGTTCATCCGGTTCCTTGCACCCTCCATGCGGCAGCTTTCCCGCTATCCGGCCTCGGTGCAGTGCCAGTTCGGCATCGTGCCGCTGGTGGGCTATCTTTTTGACTACATCACCCATGTCTACACCAGCCTTTTGTCCGAGGCAAACCCGGCGGCGGTGGAGTTCATGTTCTTTGTGTGCTGCGCAGCCTTTCTGTGCTCCATTTTGCGTGCCTCCCGGGTGGAGCGGCAGCGCATCCAGATGGAGCAGCTGCAGACCAGCCTGAACTTGCAGGTCACGCAGGCCATGCGCGAGATCGAGGCGCTGCGCCTTTCCCAGCAGCGCGCCAGCACCTACCGCCACGACCTGCGCCACCATATGCAGTTTCTGGCGGGCTGCATCGAGAATGGCCGCACCGAGCAGGCGCTGGGCTACATCCGCAGCGTGTGCAGCGAGATCGAGGCCGGCAAGGTGACCGCCTACTGCGAGAACGAGGCGGCGAACCTGATCTTTTCCGCCTTTGCAGACCGCGCCGCCAAGGCCGGGGTGCAGTTCACGGTGCAGGCGGGCATCTCGCAGACGCTGGCAGTCTCGGAGAGCGACCTGTGCGTGCTGCTCTCTAACGCGTTGGAAAACGCTTTGCACGCCGCCGTGCGCTGCCGCGAAGCCGGGCAGAGTGCTTTTATTGAGACCTCCGGGCACGAAAAAAACCACAAGCTGTTTTTGCAGATCACCAACAGCTGTCTGCCGGACGTGCAGCTCCGGGAGGGCATCCCGGTCACCGACCAGCCCGGCCACGGGCTTGGGGTGCGCAGCATCTGCGCCATCTCGGAGCGGTACGGCGGCCTGACCAGCTTTGCCGCTAAGGACGGGCAGTTCACCCTGCGGGTAATGTTATAAGATAAAAGGGACTTGAAAACGCCTGCGGCGTTTCCAAGTCCCTTTTTTATAGAAAGATGTTATAATTGCTGCTTTGCCAGCACGTCAGAGGTAGGGGTCTGGAACACCGGGATGCCGGCATAGGGGTCGGCAGCGGTATCGGCAGGCAGGCTCTTCATATACTCGTCCATGGCAACAGCCACCTTCTTGGCAACCGCCACAGCCTCCACCACGGTGCGTGCGCCCATGACGGCGTCGCCGCCGGCAAATACGCCCTCGCGGGTGGTGCGGCCGTCCTCGCTGACGCTCAGCAGACCCTTATGGTTGGTCTCGATGCCGGTCGTGGTCTTGACGAGGTTGCTCTCAGAGCCCTGACTGACCGACACGATGACGCCGGTGTGGGGGTACAATGTCTCGCTGCCCTCCACCTGCGTGAACTTGCCGTCCTCGCCCTTGACGGTGTCGCGGCAGATGAGGCCGTCCTCGCGGATCTCCACCGGTGCCTTGCAGAAGCGGAAGCCCACGCCCTCCAGCTTGGCGTAGCTGACCTCGTACTCGGAGGCACTGATGCAGCTTTCGTCCCGGCGGGCGTAGCAGGTAACGTGGCGGGCACCGTTGCGGATGGCGGTGCGGGCACAGTCCATGGCAGAGTTGCCCACGCCGATGACAGCCACGTCATCGCCCAGACGGAAGGCCTTGGAGTTTGCCAGATAGTCGATGCCAAAGGCCACGTTGCCAAGGCTCTCGCCCTTGATGTGCATGGCGTTGGCCTTCCACAGACCGGCACCGATGAACACGCTCTTGTAGCCGTCGCGGAACAGATCGTCGATGGTGATGGTCTTGCCGATGGTGGTGTTGGGGCGCACCTTGATGCCCTTCAGCTCCAGATGACGGTACTGGAAATCATCCAGCACGCTATCCGGCAGGCGGTAGTTGGGGATGCCGTAGCGCATGACGCCGCCGATCTTATCCCGGGCGTCAAAGATGGTCACATCGTAGCCCCAGCGTGCCAGCAGCACTGCGATGGTCAGGCCTGCCGGGCCGGAGCCCACCACAGCAGCCTTCATGCCGTTTTTCGGGGCAGGGCCTGCGGTCATCTTGTTGGCGTAGGTGGTGGAGATATAGTCCTCGATGATGGAAAAGTGCACCGGGTCGTGGCTGGGCATCCGGTTGCGGATGCAGTGACCCTCGCACTGCTTTTCGTGGTTGCACACCAGACTGCACACGGTGGTCAGGGGGTTGTTTTCAAACAGCATCCGGCCTGCATCGTCCATCTGGTTTGCCTTGAGCAGACGGATGACCTCCGGGATATTGGTGTGGATGGGGCAGCCCTCCTGACACATCGGCTTTTTGCAGCCGAGGCAGCGGTTGGCTTCGTCCAGAACATGAAGTGCCATGGGTTCCTCCTTGTGTTTCCCCTGCGGGGACAGTCGTTTTTTACAGATTCGTTGTATCCAACATTGCATTGCTTTAATCATACACCCGAACCGCTCCGGATACAAGAGGGTACAATATAAAATTTTTGGCGTTATTTTTTGTCAATTCGTCAAAAAGATAATTTTTTGACGATATATCCCGCCCATCGGCTCCGGTTTAGCCCGGCACAGTGCGCCAAGGTCGCTGGCTCTGCTCTGGGCAGCAGCCATTTGGGCGCAGGTCTCGTTTTCCCGCGCAAGCCGCGCCAGCGAGTGGGACAGCGGCAGCGCCGTCTCCCCGGGCAGGGGCAGCGCCTCCTTGCGCGCACCCAGCAGGTGCAGGTAGGGCGGCAGCGCCGGGGTCCGGGCAGTGTAGCCCAGCGCCGCATCCATCGCCAGCCGCCGCATCCGCGCCCGGGGGTAGCGCACGGTGGTCAGGGCGTCCAGCAGGGCAGGCAGGCTTGCGGTCTCCCGCACAGCGTTTTCCAGCCGGTGTTCCAAGCCCTCGGATACTCCGCGCACCGCGGCAAAGGGGGTCTGGTCTGCGCAGGCTGCCCGCAGCAGTGCCAGCTCACAGTGCCCCATGACCGCAAAATCCGTATACTTTCCGTCATATTCTGCCTGTATATACAGTTTTAGGGCTTTTTCCGGCACATAAGGTGCCAGTGCCGCTGCGCCGCCCTCCGCCCAGAGCGCCCGCAGGGCGCTGGCGCTGGCAAAGGCGGTGTGAGCACTTTCGGTCAGCGCCTGCCCGTGGTCTGCCCCCTGCCGGGGCAGAGCGATGGGCTGCATTTCTACGTTTTGTTCTATGATAGCCTTACAATACTCTACGGCAAGATTATTATTGGGCTTGTCCAGCAGGGCGGCAACGTCCGACCCCGGGCACAGCGCCTGCACCGCCGCCTGCCGGGCGGCGGCAAAGCTGCGCGCCCCGGCGGCAAGCTGCTGCCTGAGCGCGGCGCGATATTCCTCGCTGCACAGCACCCGGGCGGCCTTTTGCAGCAGGGCGGTGTCCGGGGTCTCTGCCCCAAAGACCAGCGCATCGCACCCGGCTGCGGCCAGAATCCGCACCCCCGCCCGGGCAAAGGCTTCGGCACCGGCGCAGGCGCAGGGCGCGGGCAGGGCAAACACAAGGTTTGCCTCGCAGGCCAGCGCCGCCTGCACCCGCACCGCCTCCGGCAACAGCGGCAGCGCGCCTCGCTGGGTAAGCCCGCAGCTCATGGCCACAGCCACCCGCTGTGCCCCCAGCGCCCGCGCCTGCGCCAGCTGCCATGCGTGGCCGTTGTGGAAGGGGTCGTACTCCGCAATGATGCCTGCAAACTTCATGGAACTGCTCCTTTTCGCCAAAAGATTGTTAAAATTATATCGGATATACAGAAAAGCCCTGCCGTTTCCGGGATTTGTGGGCAGGATGTACAAAAACCTTGTACACAAGTTTTACCGCTTTGCCCGGGTTGCGCCTTGAAAAGCCGCTGTACCTATTATATAATAAACATAGGAATCTGTAAAATTCTGTCCGCAGGTTTTTCAGGCTGCGGACGGTACAAAAATTTTCAGGAGGCAACACAGATGAAGGTTCTGGTTATTAACTGCGGTTCTTCTTCCCTGAAGTATCAGCTGATCGATATGGACGGCGAAAAGGTGCTGTGCAAAGGCCTGTGCGAGCGCATCGGCATGGAGAGCAGCATGATCACTCACGAGGCCAACGGCACCAAGGCTACCACCCCGGCGATCTTCCCCACCCACACCGAGGCTTTTGCCGAGGTCGTGAAGAAGATGACCACCGGCGCCGGCAAGTGCATTGATGACGTGAGCGAGATCGACGCCATCGGCCACCGCGTCGTGCACGGCGGCGAGAAGTTCAAGAGCAGCTGCCTGATCACCGATGAGGTCATCAACACCCTGCGTGAGCTGAGCCCGCTGGCTCCTCTGCACAACCCCGCCGGTATTCTGGGTATCGAGGCCGCCCGCAAGGTGTTCGGCAACATTCCCATGGTGGCTGTGTTCGATACCGCCTTCCACAGCACCATGCCGCCGAAGGCCTATATGTACGCCATCCCCTACGAGTACTACGAGAAGTACGGCGTGCGCCGCTACGGCTTCCACGGCACCAGCCACAAGTACGTTGCCCACAAGGCAGCCGAGTATCTGGAGGAGCCCATTGAGCGCCTGAAGCTGATCACCTGCCATCTGGGCAACGGTTCCTCCATTGCCGCAGTCGATCAGGGCAAGGTCGTGGATACCTCCATGGGCATGACCCCGCTGGCCGGCCTGATGATGGGCACCCGCTGCGGCGACCTGGACCCCTCTGTGGTCAACTACCTGAAGTACACCCTGAACATCACCGGCCACGAGCTGGACGAGATCCTGAACAAGAAGTCCGGCCTGCTGGGCATCTCCGGTGTTTCCAGTGATAAGCGCGATGTGGAAGAGGCTGCCGAGGCCGGCAACAAGCGCGCACAGCTGGCTTCCGATATGCTGAACTACCAGATCAAAAAGACCATCGGCAGCTACATTGCAGCCATGGGCGGCGTGGACGCCATCGTCTTTACCGGCGGCATCGGCGAGCACGATGCCATTGCCCGTGCAAAGATCTGCCACCACATGGATTGGCTGGGCATCCGCATCGACACCGAGAAGAACAAGCACCCCGTTGGCGATGTGTGCGAGATCACCGCTTGGGGCGCAAAGGTGCGCACGCTGGTCATTGCTACCGACGAGGAGCTGATGATCGCCCGCGACACCAAGGAAGTCATCGAGAAGTAAGCTTTTCCCAAAGGGCTTTGCAGGGGCTGCCGCACAGAATGTGCGGCAGCCCCTTTTTGCCTGTGTGAAAAGTGGTTCAGAAACACCCGCAGGTGTTTCTGAACCACAAATCATAAATTATCTGCCGCTGCGCAAAACCTGCGCGGCGCGCCGCTTTTCTATCCTTCCGGCGGTGATTTTACCCAAATATATGCCGTCGGTTTGTGCCATGTGTACAAATAAAAAGGCGAACGGTTGTTTTTTGGTTGACAAATCTCAAAAATAACGGTACAATAGGAAAGTCCTCAATCCGAGGGCGTTTATCTATTCAAGCCCCTGGTAAGCTTACTGATCAGCGCGATGGTCCCAAAACCAAAGGTATGGTTACAATCCTTCCGTGGGCAAGAACTAACTAAAGAGGAGATACTACTATGTTTGAAGACAAGACTCTGGTCTGCAAGGACTGCGGTAAGGAATTTGTTTGGACTGCTGGTGAGCAGGAGTTCTACGCATCTCGCGGCTTCGAGAATCAGCCCCAGCGCTGCAAGCCCTGCCGTGACGCCCGCAAGAACGGCGGCGCACGCAGCAACAGCGGTGAGCGTCAGATGTTCGATGCTGTCTGCGCAGCTTGCGGCAAGACCTGCAAGGTTCCCTTCCAGCCCCGTGAGGACCGTCCGGTCTACTGCTCTGACTGCTTCGCTCGCATGAAGCAGAACTAAGCGCTGATTTTATCTTAAATCGGTAACAAAGTCCCCCGCTGCCAGTCGGCAGCGGGGGACTTTTTGCGTTCATATTCAAGCATTCCTGCGCTGATTTGCGCCCGAGAGCAGCAGCACCGTGCGGTACAGCCGCAGCTTGAGCAATAGTAGCTTTACCCGGTCGTTCCGGCTTTGCATGGCTTGCAGCGGGGTGGTGCGCACCGCTGTGCGCACCCGGGGCTTTTGCAGCGCACTGCGCAGCCAAGCAGTCTGCTCGGCGAGGGAAAGCGGGCTGCGCCCAAGGTTCTTGACCCCCATCATCAGGTCGCGGACGGTGCAGTAATTGGCCTTTGCGCGGTGCACGGGGCTGTCCTGCAAGCCCCACGCGGCAACGGTGTCCCACACTGCATCGCTGAGGTAGAAGTTATCCTCCAGCCGCTCCGGGTGGTAGCTGTTGGACAGGCTGCCTTGCCGGGCGATCGTGTAGTGGTATAGCGGCTTTTCCAGCACCACCAGACAGCCGGGGTTCTGGCGATAGAAAGCTACGAAAAACAGCCCGTCCTCGCCCAGCTGATGGGGAGGAAAGCGCAGATGGTGCTGTTCCAGAAACGCTCTGCAGTACATTTTGTTTGCAGCCAGATACGAGGACGCCATCTCGTTGAAATGCTCCTTGAAGGGCTCGCCCCGGTACACGCCGGAAAAGGTACAGTGGCCGGTTTCAGAGTGCAGCAGCTTTCCGTTTTCATCGCAGATGTCGTAAAACATTCCAAACTCCACACAGTCCGCATCCGCGTCCCGGGCGGCACGGTACAGCACCTCTGCGGCGTCCGGCTCCACCCAGTCGTCCGGGTCCAGAAAGAAAATATATTCTCCCCGAGCGGCGTCCAGACCCGCATTGCGGGCAGCAGCTACGCCGCCGTTGGGCTGGTCGATGAAGCGAAAGCGTGCGTCCTCGGCAGCAGCCTGTGCGCACAGCGCGGCGCTGCCGTCCTTGGAGCCATCGTTGATGAGGATGGCCTCAAAGTCGGTCAGGGTCTGCGCCCGCAGCGAGCGCAGCACCCGGGGCAGCAGGCGCTCCATATTATAAATGGGCAGTATAAACGAAATGCAGGGCATGATCCCAACTCCTTGATCTTTTCATTATCCCGGCAGGCCGAGCCGCCGCAGCATCGGCCGCAGATGCAGCCGCCCGGCAAGGCGGCACAGCAGATACGGCATTACCAGACTGGCCGTACCGCAGGCGAGGACCGTCCAACCCGCAGAAACACCCAGCTTGTCATACAGCACAAGCCCCAGCACTGCGCAGCAAAAAGGCTGATGATACAGATAGAACAGCATGGAGTTTTTCCCCAGCGGAACCAGCCGCCGCAGGGGCTTTTGCAGCAGCACACACGCTGCCCAGATTCCCACGCAGAACCCGCTGACCGCAAAATAGTCTACCCATGTGCGCACAGCTTCGGCAAACAGGCCATCCGGCCAGACCACAGAGGGCGACAGCAGCCCCCACACCCCCCAAAGGCTGCACAGAGCGCCAAAAAGCGCCAGCGGCCTTGCGTGCTGTTCTGCCTTTTCACGCGGGAGCACGCAGCCCAGAAAGAAAAACGCCCCCTGCTGAAAACAGCTTTTCAACGCCCAGAACCAGTCGGTGAAAAGCAACTGATAGCACACAGGCAGCGCCACCACCAGCATCAGCTTTACCGCTCGGGCTGCTGCCGGGGACAGGGCTTTGTCCAGCAGCCATGCCGTGAGGGAAAACCAGAACAATGTAGGCAGATACCACAGATGAAAACCATAGGGATTCTCATTGCGCAGCACCAGCCAGAGATATTCCGCAGGCTGCCGCAGCTGGTATGCACTACTGGCTAACAGCGCCCGCACCGGCGGCAGCCGGTTTACCAGATAAAACAGCAGGTACAAAAAGGCCGAATATACGCTCCATGGCAGCAATAGACTGTGCGCCTTTTTGCGCAAAAACTGCCGGGCGGAAAGGCTGCGGTTCTTCTGCGCGGTCAGGGTGCAGCCCATACCGGAGAGCAGAAACAACAGCGGGACGTGGAACCGGTAAACAAAGGTATAAGAGAATGCGCACCACGGATGTACGGCGCGCATGGACATCCGAAAGGTATGGCCGTAGATCACCAGCAGCAGGCCAACGGCCTTGGCGATATCGATGTGATCCAGACGTTTGGTCGTTTGTTGCATTCTGCCGCCTTACCTTCCACCCATTTGCAGGTACTGCTGCTGCAGGCGCTCTGCCTCAAGGCTGATGTCGTAGCCCGCCTGCCGGATCAGTTCTGCCCCGGCAGAGCGGTCGCGGGGCTGCTGCAGCATCCGCTGCAAGCCCGCCGCCCAGTCTGCGTTGCCGGCAGAAAGCGGGATGCGAACGGCGTTCGTTGAAAGCAGCACCTCGTCCGTTACAGCGTCCGAGAACACGCACCCAAGCCCGGCGGCCTGCGCCTCGATGCCCACCACCGGCAGACCCTCGAAGCGGGAGGGCATGACGAAGAGATCCATCATCTGGTACCAGTCGGCCACATTGCTTTGCAGCCCGGCAAACAGCACATGGTCTGCAATGCCCAGTTCCTGCGCCTGTGCGCGGACAGCCTGCTCCAGTTCGCCCACCCCGATGAGCACCAACGCCGCCCGGGGCTCCAGCTGCAAAAAGGCAGCAAAAATGTGCAGCAGCCGCTCATGGTTCTTCTGCACATTAAAGCGCCCCACATGACCCAGCACCACCCGGTCCTGCAGCCCATAGCGGGCGCGCATTTCCGCGCGGACGGCGGGGGAAAACCGGAAGGTCTCCGGCTCAATGGCGTTGTGCAGCACCCTGCCCCGGCGCTCCCAGTTTTTTTGTCCGAAAAAATAAATGCCCGCATCCCGTCCGCAGGCCCACAGGTCGGTGGCGGCACCGGGCAGCAGCTGCTTGCAGAGCATCTTCAGCGGCCACTTGTAGTCCCGGATGATCCGGGTGTTGTGGGCGTGGGCAATGCGCACAGGCAGCCCGGCCTTCTCTGCGCCCTTCAGGGCATACAGCCCCATAGCCTCGTTGTGGGCGTGCAGGATGCAGATGCGGGGATCTGCGGCCACGGTCTGCTGCACAAAGCGCAGGTACGCCGGGTAGTGCAGCGGGTCAAGCCCCGGGCTTTGGTAGATATGCCCGCCCATCCGGCGGATCTCATCATCGTAGTCGCCGGGCTTTTTCTTGTTGACGATAAAATCGAACTGGACCTTTTCGCGGTCGATATGCCGGTAGTAGTTCATCAGCATGGTCTCGATGCCGGCGCGGTCCATATTGCTGACCGAATGCAGCACTCGTATCATGGGGTACTCCTCCCATTATAATAGTTGGAATCTTCTGCCGTAGCGGCACCACAGCCCAAAGTCCTGCTGCCGCAGCGCCCGGGCACCCCAGCGGGCACAGCGGGGCAGTGCGCCCTCCTGCGGCAGAGCGCGGGCATACAGCGCACAGCACAGCCGGAAAACGGCCTGCTGCGTTTCCTGCGGCAAGCCGGATATGGTGGCATAGCAAAAGACCGAAAGCTGCAAGGTCAGGCTGCAGCGGTACAGCACATCGTGGGGCAGGCCCAGCGCAGCATCCTGCGCCAGCAGCTGCTCCATGATCCAGTAACTCTGCACGGCGGCAGGGCGGTGCTGGTTTGAGGCGGTAAGCCCCTTGGGGTTTTTGCGCCACAGATAGACCACCCCCGGCACCGAGGCCACTGTCTTGGCCTGACGAAACACCAGAAAATGGATGATGGCGTCCTCAAAGCAGGTGTAATAAGCCGGAAAACGGATCCGCTCAAACAGTTCCCGCCGGTAGATTTTACCCCATGGCATCCCGGGCAGTTCGAACCGCTCCGGCGCGGCGGTGCCGGTATAAACTGCCGCCGGGTAACGCTGCACCGGGCCGTAGCTGCCATCGGTGTACTGGTATTGCCAGCCGCCCTGCACCACATCGGCATCAAGGCGCTGTGCGGCCTCCAGCAGGGTGCGGACGGCACCGGGCAGCAACAGATCATCGCTGTCCACGAACATCAGCCAGCGCCCCACGGCATGGCGCAGCCCCTCGTTGCGGGCGGCGGCGGCGCTGCGGGGTGCGCTGCAATTGCACAGCACCACCCCGGGCAGCGCCCGGTAGCGTTCCAGCACGGTGGCTGTGCCGTCGGTGGAATCGCTGTCCACCACGATCAGCTGCACGGTGCAGCCGGTCTCCTGCTGCAAAATGCTGTCCAGACAAGGGCCGATGGTGGCTTCGCCGTTATACACCGGCACGATGACCGAAAGGGTCACCGCCGGGTCCTGTGGCGGTAGCGGCGGGCAGGTCTCCTCCGCTGCGGGCTTCGGGCACAGTGCCGTCAGCGCGGCACGGTCGGCCTGCGCACTGTCCGGCAGCGGCGCACCGCTCCGGTGCAGCAGGTGGTACAGCCCAAGGTCTGCATAGCCGCAGGCGGCAGCACACACGGCGGCAGTGCCCGCCAGCAGACGGCTGCGGGTGCGGCATTGGATCAGTTGGTAGGCGCGTCGGTTGCGGATCATGCTCCACCTCTCTCAGTCCCGTCAGGCGTAAAGACAGGAATATTCTCTTCTGCAATCAGGGACATCTTTTTCTGCGCCGTGCGCACCAGTTCCCGCACATCGTAGATGTCATCCTCCGAGGAGGTCGCCCACGCGGCGGTAAACAGGATGGGGTACTCCGGGTTCAGCTTGTTGTACTCGTCCACCTGACTTTGCAGGATGCGGATCATGACCTCAGCCTTCCGGCTGCTGCATTCGTCAAAGAAGGCAAGGAACTTGCCCACGCCGTTGTAGCCCACCATGCCGTCGGTATCGCCCATCAGCTGCAGCAGACCGGAAAAGTCCTTCAGGATTCCGTCGCCTACATGGTAGCCGAAGCGGCGGCTCATATCGGACAGATTATCCAGCTGCAGAGCAAAGCAGGTATAATCCTCCGGCAGGATGCGGCTGGCCATACTGCTGATATAAACATTGAGCTTTTCGCGGTTGGGCAGTCCGGTCTTTTTGTCCACATACAGCAGGTAATCCACGATATCGGAGATGCGGCCCAGCAGAACGGCGCCGCAGCAGCCGATGACGAAGAACAGCACCAGCGCCAGCATCAGATACAGCTTGACGTTGATGGCGGCAGCCACTTGCACCGAGCTGATCATCTTCAGATAATCCGCGCTGATGTACAGGTTCAGCTCCTTGCTGCTGGTATTGATGATCTCGTAGTATTTTTTCAGTTCTGCTTCGTAGTCGTTGATCAGGCTTTCCATCTTGGCGTGCTGCTCGTCCGTGCCGCCAAACTCCACGTTGCGGAAGCTTTGCAGGATCTCTTCCTGAAACTGCCGGTCGATCTCGCTGGCCGCGATCGTTCTGTCCAGCGAGACCAGCTTCAGCACCAGCCCATCGTAGGTGGTCTGCGCCTTTTCGCCCGCACCTTCCAGCTCGATGTTGTTCAGGATGTAGTCCGAGGATACCACCTCGCCCCGGTCGGTAAAGTAGTTCTCCAGCAGATCGGCATTCTTGTACACATACTGGTCTGTCAGTCCCCACAGACTGTTCCGCTGCTCACCGATGATCTGCTCGTTCTGCTTTGCAGCTTCGATGGTGTTGGCCAGATACTCCTGCAGCACCGTGCCGTCCCGCACCTGCGGGCCGTTGAGCACATAGGCGTACAGTTCCGGGATGGTATATTTTTTAAAGTCCAAATAGATATCGCACAGGTCTGCATAGGTATAGCCGGTGCGGGAGGAGCGGAAGTCCGGGTAGTGCTCCTGCTTGCTCAGCAGATAGCCGTGCATCTCGGTCGTATCGTTTTCCAGAATACGGATGCACTCGTAGTAGTCGTAGCCGTTGTCCAGCAAGCCGGAGGAAGGGTTGAGGGAAAGCTTCTGCTCCACATACTTTTCCGTGTAGTAGGTGCAGTAACTCTGGATGATGGCATCCAGCATATTGCGGGCGTAGCCCGCGCCCTGTGACCCGTCCACCACAAGGCTCACCTTGTAGGTATCGGGGAAATAGGTCACCTCTTCGCCCTTATCCAGCAATGCGTCATTGATGGTCTGCTGCTCGTCCGAGATCACCGGGGTCACCGAGATATTGGAGCGGATGGTGCTCAGCCGCCCGGAAGCCCCCAGCGCATCCATGGCCTGCGAGATGACGGTGGAGGAATAGATCTCGTTGACGTCCAGTTCGCTGCCGTCCGGGGTGTAGCCATCGGTGATGCCGTCGTTGGTATAGCGGATGATGACCGACGCGGTGTACTGCTGCTTGCTGTCCGCATACAGATAGATGGCAGCCGCGCCTGCCAGCGACACCAGAAAGATCAGGATGCTGAAGCGCTTCAGATAGCGCAGGATCTCAAACTTTTTCATTTGCGGTGCCTTGCCTTTCTGTGTTTGCGCTGATGGAGCAGCCATGCGCCGCCCAGCATGACGGCAACGGACTCCATCAGCGTCTTTTTCAGGCTCAGGCGCTGCAGGAAAGAGGCTGCGCCATAGGTAAAGGTGATATAGTTCTGGGATTTATACTTGATGTACGCCTTGTCCAGTACAAACAGTTCCTCCGCGATCTCGTTGATGGCGGTCTCCAGCTTGTTCACCATGGCCTGTGCCTCGGCCAAGCGCGGCTGTCCGGCATCCAGTTCCCGGATCTTCTGGATCACATAATTGGTGCTCACGATCTCGGACTGGTAGTCGGTGGCATCGGACAGTGAGCTGTCTGCCGCCCGGGCCAGCGCGTCCATGGCGGTCTTGGTGCGGGACATATAGTATTCGCTGGCCTCATCCACGGTAGGGATCATCATGATGGAGGTCATGGATTTTTCGTACAGCGAAATGCCGTTTTTGTCGGCATCGTAATAGGCCAGTTCCTTGCGCATGGCAATATCATCGATCTTGTTCTTGTATTCCAGAATGCTGGTCAGCATGGACGGGTCGCGGGCAACGCCGCCCTCAATGACATAGGCCATGGCGTTGGGCAGGTCGTAAGCCACCAGATTGTTGATCTTTTTGCCCAGCGTCGTAAAGTTATTGGTGGAGGAATCCGGGTTTGCGTCGTCCGTAAAGCTTTTGTTCTCCTGCAGGCGGGTGTTCAGGTAGCGGTTCAGCCCCTCAGCGCGCACCTCCAGTTCGTTCAGACGCAGGTAAGGCTCGCACGCGGTGGACAGTTCCAGCTTTTCCTTGAGGATGCTCTGGTTGTCGCAGTAGCTGCTCTGAAAGATCTCCCGGTAGGATTCGCACACGCTCTGCAAAAGATCCATGGGCTTGCGGTTGCCAAGATCCAGCTTGCGGGTGTTGATAGAGAGATAGTAGTTGGTGCTGATATACTCGCTGCCATTGGCGCTGCCGGTGCTGTCCGGGGTCAGATAGAGGCACCCCGCCAGCTGGGACGGCGTCAGGCGGTCCTGCAGACCCACCCGCCGGATGGCGCGCTCCATCACCTCGTCCGACACGATCTCGTAAGCGTTGAAGCGGGTCTTGTTGGGGTTCATGCCCAGCGCCGCCTCGGAGTAGTTGAAGGAGATGCTTGCGGTGGCACTGTCTGCACTTTTGAAATAGTGGAACAGCCCGAACAGACAGCACAAGGTCAGCAGGCAGAGAAACAGGCGGTATTTATTGAGCCAGATATGGCGCAGCACCTGTTTGATCTTTTCTTTGATGTCATCCATGGCATTCTACCCTTTTGCAGCGGCCTGCACGCTCTGCGCAGTCTGCTTAGTCGATGTCAATGACCGAAAGTTCCGGCACGTTGTTGATGCGGGGTGCCCAGCTGGAATCGCCCAGTCCCCGGCTTACGATGA
The DNA here is from genome assembly GCA_934532365.1 of uncultured Faecalibacterium sp. Taxonomy (GTDB): domain Bacteria; phylum Bacillota; class Clostridia; order Oscillospirales; family Ruminococcaceae; genus Faecalibacterium. Next base: position 36,876 of record CAKTAT010000009.1, read on the forward strand.
GAGTGGCGTTGTTGGCAAGCCCATAGCTGCCCCCGGCATAGTCGGGCAGAAAGCCCTCCTCGGCGGTATAAAGCGGGCCGATCTTCGGCAGGCGGACAATGCCGCCGTGGGTGTGTCCGGCCAGCCCCAGTTCAAAGGAATAGTTTTCCAGTTCCTCGGTAAAATAGGTGGGGATGTGTGCCAGACAGATGCGCAGATCGTAGTCCGTCTGCGGCTCCACGCTGTCCATAAAGGCGCTGGCGCCGTAATTGTAAAAGTCCTTGGGGTCGCCCTCCACGCCCAGAATGCTGATAACATTGTCGTGGATGGTATAGCGCGCCTCCTGATTGCGCAGGATGGTCACCCCGGTGGCGGTGAACTTTTCCACCAAAGTCTGATCGCCGTCCAGAAAGTACAGCTCGTCCTCGTGGTTGCCCAGCACCCCGCACACCGGCGCGATGTCGCACAGCTGGCGGCACAGGGAAAGCATATTATCGTAACTGGCGCCTTCGCCGTAGGTCACAAAGTCGCCGCCCAACAGGATCAGATCCGGGGCAAGGCCGCGGATATCCTGCACCAGCTCGCAGTTGTCCGCCCCGTACTCCCGCAGATGCACATCGGTCAGAAAAACGATCCGAAAACTCTGGGTCAGCTTGCGGGAATGCACCTGATAAAACTCTGCCGTATAGTGGGTGCGGTTATAGCAGATGTTCTGCCACAGCGCTCCGCCCAACAGGGCAAGCAGGGCAATAAAGAACAGCAGGGTCAGCAGCACCTGCTTCCAGCGGGGTGCTGACGTCCGTGCACTGCTGCTCTGCGTGTGCCTGCTGCTCTGCGCAGAGCCTTTTCCGTGCTTTGATTTGATAACGGCCACATCCTTTCTGCCGGGAAGCGTTGCAGGGAGACGCGCACGGCACCAGACCGCAGCCCGTCTCTCCCAAAACAGATATAAAAACTGATATATGAATAAATTATAACATATTTATATGTAAAAAGCAAAGAGTGCATCTCTGTCGTGAGCGGATTTCACATTTGGGAGTTTCCCATCAAAAAAGGGATGCCGCGCACGCAGCATCCCTTTTATATATTCGCAGATCAATCGTCGTCGCTGTCCAGCTTGAGCACGGCGGTAAAGGCTTCACTGGGCAGGGAAACACTGCCCAACTGACGCATCTTCTTTTTGCCTTCCTTCTGCTTTTCCAGCAGCTTCTTTTTACGGGAGATATCGCCGCCGTAGCACTTGGCCAGCACGTCCTTGCGCATGGCCTTGACCGTCTCGCGGGCAATGATCTTGCCGCCGATGGCTGCCTGCACCGGGATCTCGAACAGGTTGCGCGGGATGTTGTCCCGCAGCTTTTCGCAGATGCGGCGTCCCTTGGCGTAGGCGTTGTCCCGGAACACGATCATGGACAGGGCGTCCACGGGGTCGCCGTTGAGCAAAAAGTCCAGCTTGACCAGATCGCTCTCGCGGTACTCCTTGAACTCGTAGTCGTAGCTGGCGTAGCCCCGGCTGCGGCTCTTGATAGCATCAAAGAAGTCGTACACGATCTCGCCCAGCGGCAAAGCATAGTGCAGATCCACGCGCACATCGTCCAGATACTTCATATCGATCAGCACGCCGCGCTTACTCTGGCACAGATCCATCAGGCCGCCCACATAGTCGTTGGGGGTGTACAGGTGCACATCCACAAAGGGCTCCTCCTGCTTGACGATATTGCTGGGGTCCGGGTAGCTGGAGGGGTTGTCGATCATCTCCACCGTGCCGTCGGTCAGGGTCAGGCGGTAGCGCACGCTGGGGGTGGTGGTGATGATGTCCAGATCGAACTCCCGCTCCAAGCGCTCGGTGATGATCTCCATGTGCAGCAGACCCAGGAAGCCGCAGCGGAAGCCGAAGCCCAGCGCAGCACTGGTCTCCAGTTCAAAGGTCAGGGAGGCGTCGTTCAGCTGCAGCTTTTCCAGCGCGTCCTTCAGGTCGGGGTACTTGGCACCGTCGGCGGGGTAGATGCCGCAGAACACCATGGGCTTGACCTGACGGTAGCCGGGCAGCGCCTCTGCGGTGGGGCGCTCTGCCAGCGTGACGGTATCGCCCACGCGGGTATCCTGCACCGTCTTGATGCTGGCGGTCAGATAGCCTACCTCACCGGCCTGCAGCTGGGCGCAGGGGGTCAGGGAGGTAGCACCCATGTGACCCACCTCCACCAGCGTGAACTCTGCGCCGGTGGCCATCATGCGGATGGTGTCGCCGGGCTTCACCGTGCCCTCGAACACGCGGATGTAGACGATGACGCCCTTGTAGCTGTCGTAGATGCTGTCGAAGATCAGCGCCTTTAAGGGTGCGTCCGGGTCGCCGGTGGGTGCGGGGATATCGCTGACCACGCGCTCCAGCACCTGATCGATGTTCAGGCCGGTCTTGGCAGAGACGCGGGGCGCGTCCATGCAGGGCAGGCCGATCACGTCCTCCACCTCCTGCGCCACCTCGTCCGGGTGGGCGCTGGGCAGGTCGATCTTGTTCAGGATGGGCACCAGTTCCAGATCATGCTCCAGTGCCATATAGGTGTTGGCCAGCGTCTGCGCCTCTACGCCCTGCGTGGCGTCCACCACCAGAATAGCGCCCTCGCAGGCGGCCAGACTGCGGCTGACCTCGTAGGCAAAGTCCACATGACCCGGGGTGTCGATCAGGTTGAACTCGTAGGTCTTGCCGTCCTTTGCGGTATAGTTCATGGTCACGGCACGCGCCTTGATGGTGATACCGCGCTCGCGCTCGATATCCATGTTATCAAGGATCTGATCCTCCATGGTGCGCTCGTCCACGCTCTTGGTCAGTTCCAGAATGCGATCGGACAGGGTGGATTTGCCGTGGTCGATATGTGCAATGATGCAGAAGTTGCGGATGTTGTCTCTTGCCATGTAGTTCCTCCGGGCAGCTTTATGCTTCTAAGATCCAGTCCTCCACAGCCACGATCTGTCCGTGGTCGCGGTAGACGCGGGGCACGCGGCGGGAAACGCCGCACAGCACTTCGTAGGGGATGGTATCGGTCTTGCGGGCAATGGTCTCTGCGGTGTCGCTCACGGTGCCGCCCCACAGGATGGCCTCGTCGTCCTCGCGCACTTCCGGCACGTCGGTCACGTCCACCATCAGCTGATCCATGCACACCCGCCCCAGCACCGGGCAGGCCTTGCCGTGGATCTCTACCACGCCCTTGCCGCAGCTGAGCAGCCGAGGGTAGCCGTCGGCGTAGCCGGTGCAAAGGGTAGCCACCTTGGTGGGCTTTTCAGCGGTAAAGCGGCGGCCGTAGCTGGCGCACTGACCGGGCTGCATCTCCTTGATCATGCTCACCACGGTCTTAAGGGTCATTACCGGCTTAAAGCGGCCAAAACGCACCTCGTCGCTGGGGTCGTAGCCGTACAGGATGATGCCGGGGCGCGCCATGCAGCGCTCCCGGGGCAAGCCCTCCGGCCAGTCCGGGTGCAGCATGACCCCGGCAGAGTTATCGCAGTGCACAAGGGCAGGCTCCCGCCCGGCAGCCTTCAGCGCGTGGAAGGCTTTCACGAACAGCGCATGCTGCTCGGCAGTGTAGGCCACATTCTCCGGGGCGGTATCATCGGCCACGGAAAAATGCTGGAACAGGCCGGTCATCTCCAGCCCGGGCAGCGCACAGGCTTCCAGCATTTCCCGGATGGCGGCGTCAAAATCGGTGCGCAGGGCAAAGCCGATGCGTCCCATTCCGGTGTCGGCCTTGAGGTGGATGTGTACCCTGCCCCCTGCCGCCACGGCAGCCTCGCTCAGGGCGCGTGCCTGCCCAAGGGAGTAGCAGGCCACGGTGATGTCATTCTGGATCAGAGCGGCGGCGTAGGCGGGCTGCACATGCCCCAGAATGAGGATGGGCAAAGTCTGCCCCGCCTTGCGCAGCTGCACGGCCTCGGTCAGGCAGCTGACCGCCAGCCATGCGGCTCCCTCCTCGGCGAACACCCGGGCGCACTGTACCGCGCCGTGGCCATAGCTGTCCGCCTTGACCACTGCGCACAGGGGCAGCTCCCCTGCCCGGGCCTTGACTGCCCGGAAATTATACCGAAGGGCCTCGAGGTCGATCTCGGCCCAGACGTGTTTTTCAAACGGTTGTGTCTGCATAATCTGTTTCCTTTTTTGGTACGGTAAAGCTGCCCCGGCCCGTGTGGACGGGACGCCAGCCGTCAATGCCGCTCTCCTGCAAAGCATGGAGGGTCTTTTGCCGGAAGGCGTGGTCGGTGCGGCAGCGCTCCTGCACAAATTCCTTGGTCTGTTCCCGCACGGTAACGCCGTCGGCGGGGCAGCGGCTCTTCACGATGGGCAAGCCTGCCTCCCGCACAGCGCACTGCACCTCGTACTCGGTGGCCAGCAGCATGGGGCGAATGAGGGTGAGGTCCCGCTGGGAGAGGTAGGTCACCGGCGAGAAGCAGCCGATGCGTCCCTCCCGCCAGAGGTTCATATAAAAGGTCTCCACGGCATCGTCCAGATGATGTCCCAGCGCCACCTTGTTGCAGCCCAGCTCCTGCGCGGCGGTGTGCAGCGCCCCCCGCCGCAGTTTGGCGCACAGGGCGCAGGGGTTCTTCTCCTTGCGGTACTCGAACACCACAGGGCCGATCTCGGTGCGGCGCACCTCGTAGGGGATGCCGTGCTGCCGGAACAGCTCTGCCAGCGCAGAGTAGTCCATGGGCTGATGGTCGAACTGCGGGTCCAGCGTGACCGCCACCACCTCGTAATCAAAGCCGATGTACTTGCGCAGCATGGAAAGGCCGATGGTCAGCGCCACGCTGTCCTTGCCGCCGGAAACGCCCACCATTACCCGGTCGCCGGGGGCGATCATTTCATAGTCCTGTACGGCCTTGCGCATCAGGCCGCACAGCCGCTGCATTGCACGAAGATCACTCATGACAGGCTCACGCTTTCTACCAGATTGACCACATCGCTGATGGAGGCCAGCTTTGTCAGCGCCGAGACATAGACCACATCGCCGCTGTCGTAGGTGATGGTAGCCAGCACGGCGTAGTAGGTGCGGATATCGCAGCGCACTGCCTCCACCGCTGCGCCCTCCACGGTCAGGTTGACCTTGCGGGGCTTGATGACACCGTAGGCCTGCTTGAGGTCGGCTTCCGAATCCTCAATAAAGTTGTCGTAGCTGTCGGCGGTGCCGCGCTGCAGCAAAACGGCCTGATAATCCTCGCTGTCTGCCGTGTCGGCGGTGGCAAGTTCCAGCACGTTGCCGAGGGTTGCGTCCTCGGTCATGCGGCACACGCTCCACACGCTGCTGTCGTAGTAGACAGAGATGCCGTTCGTGCCGGTATAGTGGGTGTCGGGTGTCGCGGGGGTCTGCCGGTTCACCAGCAGGGTGAGCACCATGTAGGCTGCGATACCCAGACAGATGAAAATGGCCATCGCCATCAGCAGCTTAGAGCTGCGGCGCTGCGCCGAAGAAGTGCGGTCGATCTCATTTGGCATGGATGTATTCTCCTTGTGTTGGCAAGGGCAGCTGTGCACCGCCCATATCCTTTATAGTATACCACAACCGCAGCGGGATTTGTAGCGGGCAAATGGCAAAAATATGCCGGGGCGTGCAAAAAACTTTTGCAAAAATCGAAATTTAGAAATCAAGAGCATTTGTGAGAAAACGCGCGATTTTGAGAGTTTCAAAAATTTCCGCCGAAAAAATCAAAAAATCATGTTGACAGGCGCGTTTTTGTGTTGTATACTGACACTCGCGCCCCAAAAGGGTGCCTGAAACGTACAAAAAGCTTATCAGGAGGAAATAGATATGAGCACTACTCTCGTAAAGCCCGCTGAAGTCGAGCGCAAGTGGTACCTGCTCGACGCTGCCGGCAAGAGCCTGGGCCACGTCGCTGCTGAGGCCGCTGTTCTGCTGCGCGGCAAGCAGAAGGTCGATTACACCCCCAACGTGGACTGCGGCGATTTCGTTGTTGTCATCAACTGCGATCAGGCTGTTCTGACCGGCAAGAAGGCCGAGCAGAAGTTCCACATCACCCACAGCAAGTACATCGGCGGCCTGAAGAAGGTCCAGTACAGCAAGCTGATGGCTGAGAACAGCGATCTGGCTATGACCTACGCTGTCAAGGGCATGATCCCTTCCAACACCATCGGTGCTAAGGCTCTGACCCGCCTGCACTGCTACCAGGGTGCCGAGCACGCTCACGCTGCTCAGAAGCCCGAGAAGATCGAGTTCTAAGAAGGAGGCAATCGAATATGTACGAAACCAAACCTTATTTCTACGGCACTGGTCGTCGTAAGGATTCCGTTGCCCGCGTTCGCGTTTACA
>CAKTAT010000010.1:0-40204 GCA_934532365.1 uncultured Faecalibacterium sp.
GAAACAGTAATGTGATTTTCAATGCGTTTGTTGCGGAGTTTATCGCCCTCGCCATCGAACACAACGTGACGAGAAAATAACGTAAAACGGAGGATTTCTACTAGATTTCTCTTTGTAGCGAAACTATCGCTTCGACATGCTTCGTCCTCGGGAACAGATCCACCGGCTGCACCTTCTCTGCATGGTATCCATTCTGCTCCAGCCATGCGGCGTCTCGGGCGGCGGTGGCGGGGTTGCAGCTGACATACACCACCCGGCGGGGGGCCATGCGCACCACGGCGGAGAGGGTGGCCTCATCGCAGCCCTTGCGGGGCGGGTCCAGCATTACGATGTCCGGGTGCAGGCCCTCGGCGGCCAGCTGGGTGGCAGCCTGACCGGCGTCGGCACAGAAAAAGCGGCTTTTGGCGGCTACGGCCTCGCCCATGCGGGCAGCGTTGGCCTTGGCGCTCTCGATGGCCTCCGGCACGATCTCTACGCCGATCAACTCCCGGCATTGGTCGGCCATGGATAGACCGATGGTGCCCATGCCGCAGTAGAGATCCAGCAGTGCATCGTCCGGAGTCAGCTGCGCGTACTGTGCGGCAACGCCGTACAGCCGCTCGGCGGCAAGCGTGTTGACCTGATAGAAGGACAGCGGCCCCAACCGCACCGGTACGCCGCAAAGCGTGTCTTCAATGTAGCCCGGGCCGTACAGAATATGGTTTTCACTGCCCAGAATGACGTTGGTGTTTTTGGCGTTGACGTTGAGCAAAATGGTGCTGATGGTGGGGAACTGCTCCCGCAGCACAGTGCAAAGCTGCTCTGCGTGGGGCAGCTTTGCACGGGTGCATACCAGACACACCATGATCTGCCCGCTGTGCGCACCGCGCCGCAGGAAGATGTGTCGCACCAGCCCTTTGCCGCTCTGCTCATCATAGGGGCGGATGCCCTGCTGCGCAAAAAAGGCGCACAGCGCGTTGCCAATCTCGTTCAGGACGCCGGGCTGCAGCTTGCAGTCCGGGCAGGGGACAATGCGGTGGGTGCGCCCGGCGTAAAAGCCGATGCAGGGCACGCCGTTCTTGTCCACGCCCACAGGGAACTGCACTTTGTTGCGGTAGCGGTCTACCTCCGGGGAGGGCAGAATGTCCAACACCGGCACTTCCAGCCCGCCGATGCGGCGGAAGGCGTCCAGTACGCTTTCCTGCTTGGCACGCAGTTCCGCAGTATAATCCAGATGCCGCAGGCTGCACCCGCCGCAGGGGCCTGCCACTGGGCAGTCCACCGGGATGCGATCCGGTGAGGGAGTGAGCAGTTCGTCCAGAATGCCAAAGGCATACCGGCCGCAGTCCTTCACGATGCGCACCCGGGCTTCGTCTCCCGGGGCAGTGCCGGGTACAAACACGGCCTCGCCATCGGCACTGTGGGCAACGCCGCTGCCGTCGCTGGAAAGGCGCTCGATGTGCAGGGTCAGGATCTGGTTTTTCTGTAAAGGCATGGTTTCTCCTTGTGTGATGGACTCGGGTTACAGGTGAGCAGGATCTGCCGGGTCGGCGTCCTGCTGGGCGGCAAAATACTTGCTGGGCGGCACGCCCTTGGCGCGCTTGAACACCCGCGAGAAGTAGAACTGATCGAAGAAGCCTACCGACACCGCCACCTCTGCAATGGAAAGGTTGCCTGCGCGCAGCAGCTTGCAGGCTTCGTTGATGCGGTACTCGGTCAGGTAGTCGATGGGGCTTTTGCCCACGTTCAGCATGAACACCCGGTACAGGTGGCTTCGGGAAACGCCTACGCTCTTGGCTACGTCGTCAATGGAGATGTCGTGGGAGTAGTTGAACTGGATGTACTTGATGGCGTTCAGCACATACTGGCTGGAGGAGGAGGCCGTGTGAGGCTTGCCTGCGCTGGTCTCCCGCATCAGAGCAGCGATAAACAGGTACAAATATCCCACCATGGCGGCCTCGTCCTGCGGCTGCAGCCCGCGGGAGGAGTAGATGTTGTTCAGAGCTGCCCGCATCCCGTCCGGGTCGTTGGTGTGGTGCACGGGGGCGTCGTCCGTAAAGGGCAGCTGTGCGGCCAGCTTGTGGGCACAGGCACCGTTAAAGCCCACCCAGCTGTACTCCCACGGCTGCTGCTCATCGGCGGTATAGCGGATCAGCTGGCTGGGGCGGGCAAAGAACAGATCGCCCTCGCTCACCTCCCAAGTACGGCCGCCCACCTCAAAGATGCCCTTGCCGGATACCACCAGATGGATCAGGTAGTGGTCACGGATGCCGGGACCCCATGTCTGCCCCGGAGCGCACCGCTCCAGGCCACAGTTGAAGATGGACAATTCAATGTTGTTGGTGTAATTCTGCTTAAAGGATTGCTTATAAACGTCTGGCATGGCAGCTTTACCTCCGTCCTGTCACATTCTGCACCCAGTATACCATAGAACACCCTGCAAATTCAACAAAAGTACATCTTATTCTTTGCACCTGACGCCAAATTTTGGATTTTTAGGTCAAATAAATTGAAAAAACGCCAGAAATGCATTACAATAAGCAAAAAGAGCAGAATCGTTTATTCTGGAGGGAGGAACTGCCATGGCCACCAGTGCACAACTCAGAAAACAGATCCTGCAGGGCAGCTGGGATACCGCACTTGCTGCACTTTACGGAACAGACCCGGCGGTGCTGCAGCGGCAGCGCGGGCGCTATGCGGCTGCGCTGGAGCAGTTCGAGCTGTATTTCGGCCCCGGGCGGCAGGTGCAGGTGTACTCCGCACCCGGGCGTGCAGAGCTGGGCGGCAACCATACGGATCATCAGGGTGGCTACGGTCTTGCGGCGGCGGTCACGCTGGATCTGGTGGCGGTGGCAGCCCGCAATACGGATGGCTATGTGCGGGTCAAGTCCCGGGGGTTCAACAAGCTGGATGTCATTGATCTGGCCACCGCAGAGCCACAGGCGGGGGAGAGTACCCACTCGGCCAGTCTGATCCGCGGCATTGCCGAGGGCTTCCGCGCAGGGGGCAAGCAGATCGGCGGCTTTGACGCCTATACTGCCAGCGACGTGCTGCGCGGCTCCGGGCTGTCCAGCTCGGCGGCGTTCGAAATGGGCATGGCCTCTATCTGGAACGAGGAATACAGCACCGGACTGACCCCGGCAGAACTGGCAGGCATCTGTCAGTATGCGGAAAATACCTATTTCGGCAAGCCCAGCGGTCTGTTGGATCAGCTGACCAGCGCAGTGGGCGGCATTATCTTTGCGGATTTTGCCGATCCGCGCACCCCAAAGATCGAAAAGCTTCACGCCGATGGCCTGCTGCCGGAGGGGATGTTCCTCTGCGTCACTGATACCCGGGGCAGCCACAGCGAGCTGACCGGCGAGTTTGCAGCGATCCGGCAGGAGATGGAGCAGGTGGCCGCCTGCTTCGGCAAGCCACTGCTGGGTCAGGTGGAGGAAACCGCGTTTTGGGCGGCACTGCCTGTCCTGCGTAGCCGCTGCGGAGACCGTGCGGTGCTGCGGGCGATCCATTATTTTGAAGAAAACGCCCGCACACTGGCGCAGCGGGATGCGCTTTATGCAAGGCAGTTCCCGGTGTTTGCGGAGTTGGTCAAACAAAGCGGACAGGCCTCCTTTGCGCTGTGTCAGAACGTGTACTGCACAACAGATGTGCGGCATCAGGGGCTGTCGGTGGCGCTGGCCTTGAGCCAGAGCATTCTGCAGGGCAGCGAGGGCGCATGGCGGATGCAGGGCGGTGGCTTTGCAGGAACCATTCAGGCCTATGTGCCCGGACGGCTGCTTGAGCGGTATCATACAGCCATTGAGCAGGTATTCGGGCAGGGCAGCTGCTATGTGCTGCGCTTGCGGGAGCAGGGCGCAGTCCGGGTGATCTGAGCAAAACAAAAAGCCGTGCATAACCGGAATGTTCCGGGATGCACGGCTTTTTTATAGCTTATTACTGAAGAGAAAAAGGCAGGGTGAGAGAATTGGTTGCCGGCTGGTCAGCTTTCTGCCTGGTGCTGTCTATATACAGGGCGGTAACAGATGCAGTCTCGCGTGTAATGCCAAGGATACGAGAAATCTGCTGAGAAAGCTTGATCCCGGTCTGTACACCGGCTTTGATCATGCGGAAAAGCAGCAGGGGCACAAAGGTAAAGGAGAATGAGATCAATCCACCTTCCCAGAAGAAATCACCGAAGTGCAGATTGTCAAAAAAGCTACTGACGGCATCGCCGAACTCGCCGCCGCCAAAGGCAGTACGCTGCTCCTCGGGGGAGAGGGCTGCATAAGAAGAAGGCAGCTGAAGCTTTTTCATAAATAAAGACACTCCTTTCCGGGTCGATCAGGCGCTTAGCACAAAGCTACCAACGTGGGCAGACCGTTCTGCTGCTCAGCAGCCTCCTGCTCAGCATTCTTATTGGCCTGATACTGATCGATGGAATTTTTAAATGCGACCACAAGGTTCTTGATAGAAAGATAAATGTTGCGTGCCTGAATGTAGCCGTAGTAGCAGCCCAGACCGGCCAGACCAATAGAAGCTACCTTACTCCAGGTGTTCAGCTTGCCCCAATAGTGCCCCACGGCATCGCCAACGGTCAAACCATCGCACAGGGCATTCTGCATACCGGAGACTGCGCTTTGGAACGCATAACGTCCCATCACGCCTACCAGATTTACCGCAACATTCATGCCAAAGGTCATGACCTGCTCCCGGGTGATGTTGATAGAAAGGGCACCGCCCTCGGTGTAGGTCATCTCCTCGGCAGAGAGCACAGAGTAGCCGGCAGGCAGCTGAAGCGGGCGCTGATATGTATGATCCATAATGGAAAACTCCTTTCGTACACAGAACTCCCCAAGGGGCAGTTCATCTAGTAACTGAATTGTAGCATATCTGCACAAAAATGACAAGAGAGCGCGGGTTTAAAATCATGATACATTTGTGAATATATTGTGACAGAAAAGCATGGAAATCACATAAATGCGATGCAAATGTGCGGAATGCTAGTTTTTTTCACGGCGAAAAAATGTTGTAAAACAAAACCGGCCAAAGGTCTGCAAAACGGATACAACAAAGGCATCTGCCCATACCCGCTGTGCTACGCAGGGTGCAGCAGCGGGTAAAGCAGATGCCTTATGGTTTTGCAGGATAGAAAGTAAAAGGGGAGGGGACGTTTAAAGCTTTTCCGGCACACGCTCATACAGCGTGGTCAGCTCGGCAATGTGCCCGGCCAGAACCGTGGGCAGGGGCTGCGTCAGCCGCCAGCGCCAGTTTACGCCCTGTGTGCTGGGGGTGTTGATGCGGGCCTCACTGCCCAGATGCAGCCAGTCTGCCAGCGGGATAATAGCAGTATCCGAAACGCTGGCAAGGCAGGCACAGATCATGCCTTCGGTCAACTCCTCCGGTGTGCAGCGCAGATACCGGCAGGCGTAGGCCACATCCTCGGCACTGGCGTTGCTGCGCCAGCCCTCGGTGGTTACATTGTCGTGGGTGCCGGTGTACACCACGCTGTTGCGGGGGTAGGTGTGGGGCAGGTAGTTGCCGGACTCCCGGCTGTCGAAGGCGAACTGCATGATCTTCATGCCCGGGTAACCACTCTCGGCCAGCATCGCCTTCACCTCCGGGGTCAAAAAGCCCAGATCCTCGGCGATGATGTTGCCGCCGCCCAGCGCCTGCTGCATGGCGTGGATAAAGTCCCGGTCGGGACCTTTTTCCCAGTGGCCGCCCGCAGCCGTTGTGTTTCCGGCGGGGATGGAGTAGTAGCTCTCGAAGCCGCGGAAGTGGTCGATGCGCACCACATCATAGATGGAGGTGGCGTGCTTCATGCGCCGCTTCCACCAGTCAAAGCCGGTGGCCTTGTGGGCGGGCCAGTCGTACAGCGGGTTGCCCCACAGCTGACCGTCTGCCGCAAAGGCATCCGGCGGGCAGCCGGCTACATGGGTCAGGTGCATTTGCCCATCGGTCTGGAACAGCTCCGGGTGGGTCCACAGATCGCTGGAATCCGGGCTGACGTAGATGGGGATATCGCCCACCAGCAGGACACCCTTGCGGTTGGCATAGGCCTTCAGTGCGTTCCACTGGGTGTAGAAGAAAAACTGCACCGCCTTGTAGTAGCAGATTTGGTCGGCAAGCCGTTCCTTTGCGGCGGCAATGGCCTCCAGCTCCCGGCAGCGCAGGGCGTCCGGCCAGTCGGCAAGGCCTGCCTGCCCCTGCTCGGCCTTTACTGCCATGAACAGGGCGTAGTCCTCCAGCCAGAAACTCTGCGCTGCGCAGAAGGCCTCGTAAGCAGGAGAGGGGGCTGCCAGCAGCCGGTCAGCAGCTTTTTTCAGCAGCACCGGGCGCTGGTTGTACAGCGCGCCGTAGTCAACGGTGTCCACCGGCTGCGCAGCGGGAATCTCTTCAGCAGTCAGATAGCCATCCTCTGCCAGCAGCCGAAAATCGATAAAGTAGGGGTTTCCGGCAAAGGCGGAAAAGCTCTGGTAGGGACTGTCGCCATAGCCGGTAGGGCCGATGGGCAGGATCTGCCAATAGGTCTGTTTTGCCTCGGCCAGAAAATCAACGAATGCGGTCGCTTCACTGCCCAGCGTACCGATGCCAAAAGGCCCCGGCAGGCTGAACACCGGCATCAGAATGCCGCTTGCACGCATAACGTGCACCTCCTTAGCCCTTTACAGCACCGGCCACGACACCCTCGATGATGTACTTCTGGCAGGTCATGTAGAGGATAATAATGGGGATGATAGCAATGATGATGCAGGCCATCATGGGAGCCAGTTCTACTCGGCCGTAGCCGCCGCGGAAATACTGGATCGCCATGGGGATAGTGCGGTACTTCTTGATATCCAGCACCAGCGTGGGCAGCAGGTAGTCGTTCCACACCCACATGGTCTCCAGAATGGCAGTAGAGATCATGGTAGGTTTCAGGATGGGGAACACGATCTTGAAGAAGATCTGGATGGGGTTGCAGCCGTCGATCATGGCTGCTTCCTCGATCTCCATGGGAACGCTCTTCATAAAGCCGGTAAACATGAACACGGCCAGACCGGCGCCGAAGCCCAGATAGATGATGCAGATGTTCCAGGGGGTGTTCAGCATCAGCCGGTCAGCGGTCTTGGACAGGGTGAACATGACCATCTGGAAGGGGACGACCATGGAGAACACGATCAGCAGGTTCATGAACTTGCTCAGCTTGTTGTTTACACGGGTCAGGTACCAACCGGTCATGGAGCAGCACAGCAGGATCAGCACCACGCTGGTAACGGTGATCAGAAGGCTGTAACCCATACTGGAGAGGAAGTTCATCTTGGTCACGCCGTAAACATAGTTGCGCAGTCCGGCAAAGGTTTCGGCGGTGGGCAGACGGAACACCGTAGAGGTGGTAAAGCTGCCCTCGGTTTTCAAGCTGTTCAGCAAGATCAGTACGATGGGGTAGATCCACAGCAGGCAGAGAAGCACCATTACAACAGTAAGGATGACATCCCAGGTTTTTTTCTGTTTCGACATTACTGCTGCACCTCCTTAGAGCGGGTAAAGTGGAGCTGGATCAGCGAGATGACCACCACGATCAGGAAGAACACCACGGCCTTTGCCTGACCGATGCCCTTCCACTGCGCACCGGAGCGGCCGTAGAAGGTGTTGTAGATGTTCAGAGCCAGCATTTCACTTGCGTTGGCGGGCTCGCCTGCGGTCAGGGCCACGTTCTGGTCGAACAGCTTGAAGCTGTTGGTCAGGGTCAGGAAGGTGCAGATGGTCACGCTGGGCATGACCATGGGGATCTTGATCTTGAACAGGATCTCGCGGTCGTTGGCACCGTCGATCTTGGCAGCCTCGATCAGGTCGCCGGGCACGCTCTGCAGGCCGGCCACATAGATGATCATCATGTAGCCGATCTGCTGCCAGCACATCAGGATGACCAGACCGACAAAACCGGCCTTGGCATCCAGCGCCAGCAGGGGCTTCTGCAGGTTCGCCAGCACACCGTTGAGCAGGATCTGCCAGATGTAGCCCAGCAGGATGCCGCCGATCAGGTTGGGCATAAAGAACACGGTACGGAAGATGTTGGTGCCCTTGATGCCGCGGGTCAGCACCAGCGCAATTGCAAAGGCGCACACATTGATGAGCACAGTGCTCACCACGGTAAAGACCGCCGTGAAGCCGAAGGCGTGCAGGAAGGTGGAATCCTGAAATACCGAGATGTAGTTCTGGATGCCCACAAAGGTGGTCTTGGAAACGGTAGTGAACCGCTGGAAGGACAGGTAAACGCCCCAGATAAAGGGCCAGATGAAGCCGATGATAAAGGCGACCAGAGTAGGAAGCACAAATATCGGCCAGTATTTACTAATGGCTTTTTGCATGATATACCTCCTCAGGGAGCTGTCTGATAAAAAAGAAAGGAGGCGGGCGAACTTTTCGCCCGCCTCCCATTTAGTTCTTAGGGAGATCTCCAGTCAAAGGCTTAGCCGTTGGCCAGCTTGTACTCCTTGGCCCAGCCGTCCACAAATGCGGTGACCACGTCGTCCCACTTGCCGGTGCCTGCTGCATATGCAGTCAGAGCGCTGCCCACGCCGTTCTTCCACTCCTCGGAAGGCATGGTGGAGAAGCACCAGTCAACGCTGGTCTTGCCAGCTGCCACATAATCGTTGGCAATGGCGATCAGGGGGTTGGTGGAGTCCTTAGCCTTCTTGAAGGGGATCACGAAGCCCATGTCGTCTGCCATGGCAGCGGTGCCCTTGTCGGAAGTGACACACCAGTACAGGAAGTCCAAAGTAGCCTGAATGTCTGCCTCGGAAGAGGTGTTGTTGACACACCAGAAATTCTCGGAACCGGTGCACAGACCCTGATTCTCTTCGCCCTCAGCGCCGATGTAGATGGGCAGCATACCTAGATTGTCGTCGCCCAGGTCCTTCACATCGCTGTAAGCCCAGGTGCCGTTCTGGTAGAACACGGCCTTCTTGCCCACAAACTCAGCAACAGCATCGTTGCCGGTCTTGGAAGCCAGCAGCTTGGGGTCGCAGGTGGAATCGGTGATGTACAGATCCCAGATCTGCTTGTAGTTGTCCAGATAGGTGCCCTTGATAGCGTCGGTAGAGCCGATGCCGTCTGCCTTGTACTCGTAGTAGATGGGCAGGTTTGCCAGATGGGTCTTGAAACGCCAGTCAGAAGAACCATCCATGCCGGCGGAGGTGAAAGCACCGTCCACGCCCAGCTCAGCCTTACGAGCCTGAATGTCGTCAGCAACCTTCTTCAGGTCAGCGAAGCCCTTGATGTCCTCCTGCTTGTAACCGGCGGCGGTCAGCAGTTCCTTGTTGTAGATGATGCCGTAGGTCTCGATGACGTATGCAATGCTGGTGACAGCGTCGCCGTCCTTCAGAGCGAAGGAGTCGCTGGTCAGCTCGCCGTAGACAGGGCTGCCGGACAGGTCGTAGCAGTAATCCTTCCAGTTTGCCAGACCAACAGGGCCGTTCACCTGGAACAGGGTGGGAGCCTCGCTCTTCTCCATCTCGCTCATCAGGGTGGTCTCGTACTGGCCGGAAGCAGCAGTGACGACGGTCACGGGCACGCCGGTCTCCTCGGTGTAGACCTTAGCCAGATCCTGCCAAGCCTGATCCTGCTCGGGCTTGAAGTTCAGGTAGTAGACCTTGCCGTCTGCCTTTGCAGCGGTGCTGGAAGCAACGGTAGAACCGGCAGCAGAGGAAGCGGTGCTGCTGGAGGAGCCGCCGCAGGCAGCCAGACCCAGAGCAGCGGCAGAAACGCCAGCGGCCTTCAGGAAGTTACGACGAGTGATCATCTTTTTCATAATAAGTTCTCCTTCTTATTAAAATTAAAGATCAACTATATACTCTCCGTCCATCGACGGAGGGAAAACAACATTTAAATCGCCCTTACGCTTTCGCCCTGCTGCAGCTCCGGCTGCAGGGTCACGGTCTGGGCAGGGGAACCGTGTTCAATCTGCCGCACCAGCAACTCGATGCTTTGCAGCGCGATCTGCTCGCTGGGTTGGACGATGGTGGTCATCACCGGCACGCAGTAGCGGGACATCGTGATGCCGTCAAAGCCGATCACCGAGACATCCTCCGGGACCCGAAGTCCGGCGCTCACCAGCGCCCGAATGGCGCCAAAGGCGATGACATCGCTCATGGCGAACAGGGCGGTGAACTCTGCCCGGCGGGCAAGCAGGCTGTTCATGGCGTGGTAGGCGGACTCGAAATCGTAGTTGGACAGGCCGTACAGCTTATCGTTGAACAGGATGCCCGCATCCTCCATGGCCTGCTGTGCACCCTTGCGGCGCATCAGGCTGGGGTAGCTGGTCACCGGACCACCCAGAACGGCGATCTTGCGGTGTCCCTGCCGGATCAGGTAGTCCACAGCGGTATAGGCTGCTGCCCGGTCATCCACACCAACCATGGAAAGGTTGGGGAAGTCCAGCTCGTCCGTGACCAGCGTAGTGAGCACCGAGGGAACATTGATACGGTCGAACCCCCGCTGGAAGTTGGCCACGCTGCCGCCTAGGAAGATGATGCCTTTGGGCTTGATTTCCCGCAGGATCTTTTCGGCGGCGTCGATCTCGTTGGCGTTCTCGTCCAGATAAGAGACGATACCGTTGTACCCGTACAGGGTGGCGGCGCGCTGGAGCTGCACCAGAAAATCGGAAAAGAAGATGTTCCGGGTGCCCTTTACCACAAACACCAGACTGCGGGACTGCTGGATCTTCAGCTGTCGGGCGTTGGTGTTGGGCACGAACCCGGCCTCCCGCATCACTTTCAGAACATGCTCCTTGGTCTCCGGGCGGACATCCGGCCTGTCGTTGATCACACGGGAGATAGTGCTGACGGAGCAGCCGCTGATCCGTGCGATATCCTTGATGGTCAGGTTTGCCATGTCGGCGAGCCTCGCTTTCTGAAAGTGTTTCGGGAACGTTGTCGGGAACGTTCCCAGCGACATTAGTATGGCACATTCTGTATAAAAAATCAATAAGTGTGATACAACTTTGTACAAGGTGTGCAATGCTGCCTCGCGTGTTTGTGCAGTTTGATTTGCGCGCAAAGCAGCAAAGCTGAAAATACCGATAATTCCCGGTACAAGTCAAAACCGACCGGAAATTATCGTACCACTTTGTAACTTTTTGTGCGGAAAACGCTTTCCGGTACGCAGCTGAATGTGCTATACTATGTGAAAAAGAGAGGGGTGAAAGGTATGATTTTATCCTTGCAGGGCTGCATGGCAGTGGGAAAGACCACGGCAGCCCGCTATCTGGAACAGCACTGCCAACAGGTGCATATCTGCTTTGAGGACAACGCTACCGTCCTCGCAGAGATAAAGCAGCGTGGGCTGAATAAGAACAGCTATGCGGACTATCTGGAGATCCAGCGGATTTTTTTGCGCAACGAGCTGCGCCGCGGGCAGGAAGCAAAAAAATACCCCCACGCCATGATGGATTTCGGCGCTGAGGAGATCGAGTTCTACACTTTGAATTACCCCAGAAGCAGGGGATTGGAGTGGGATATAGAAGCGATCCGGCAAGCCTTAGCACCGGATCTTGCAGCAGTGCAGGCTTGTATGCCGGAGCATATTCTGTTTTTGGATGCTTCAGAAGCCGTCCTGTGTGCCCGTAAAACGGGAGATACCACCCGTTCCCGGGAATTCTTTGCGTATTACCTGAACCATCTTCTGCCGCTGAAACGGGAATGGTTCCGGGAAAAGAAAAATGTGACTTTTCTTTCTACCGATGGCCTGACAGCCCGGCAGGTGGGGGAGATGGTAAAACAGTGGTGTGAACAGTATATCTGACGCTAAAGCACAAAAAAGCGCTCTCACCTTGTCATCGGTGAGAGCGCTTTGCTGATTGCTGATTATTTTGATCGGGTTGGTTTTTTAAAGATTAGTCGCTGACGTAGGGCATCAGAGCAACGTGACGAGCACGCTTGATGGCGATGGTCAGTGCGCGCTGATGGTAAGCGCAGGTGCCGGTCACACGGCGGGGAATGATCTTAGCACGCTCAGAGACGTACTTACGCAGACGGGGCACGTCCTTGTAATCGATGGTGTCGATGCGATCGACACAGAAGCTGCAAACCTTCTTGCGGCCGCGACGCATGGGGCGTGCGGGGCGAGAGCCTTCGGTTCTTTCAAAAGCCATTGCTTATTACCTCCTATTGGATTTTTAACGGATGGACCGTTTCGTGTCAGAACGGCAGGTCATCGCTGTCGTCGATGACGGCGAAGTCGTCTGCATTACCGGCAGAGTAGCTGGGAGCTGCCTCCACAGCAGCCGGACGGGCAGGCGCTGCGTTCTGGTAGGACGGAGCGGCATTCTGATAGCCGTTTCCATCACCTGCATTGCTGCTCTTGGGGCCTGCAAAGTTGATGTTGCTGGCAACCACCTCAACGGCAGTGCGGTTTGCACCGGTCTTATCCTGATACTGGCGGGACTGCAAACGGCCGTCCACAATGATCAGGGAACCTTTCTGGAAATAGCGGCAGACAAATTCGGCCTGCCGATCCCATGCAACCACATCGATCCAGTCCGCCACGCTCTGCCCATTGGCATCGCGGCGCCCGCGGTCGCAGGCAATGCGGAACGAAGCGACATTCTTGCCGGTAGTGGTCTGACGCATTTCAGGGTCACGCGCAAGGCGACCCATAATGGCAACAACATTCAACATAGTACGGTCTCCCTTTCTGTCACTGAAGAATTACTCCTCGTGAGCAATGATCAGGCTGCGCATAACGCCTTCAGTGATCTTGTACACACGGTCCAGCTCAGCGGGGAAGCTGGGCTCGCTGGTGAAGTTGATCACGGTGTAGACGCCTTCCTCCTCGTCGTTGATGGGGTAGGCCAGACGGCGCTTGCCCCACTCGTCGATGGAATCGATCGTACCGTTAGCCTCGATCAGGGACTTGAACTTACCCACCAGAGCGGCGGAAGCCTCCTCATCGAGAGCGGCGCTGGTAATCAGCATGGTTTCGTACTTTGCCATTTTTGTAGCACCTCCTTTTGGACTTGAGGGCCCTGCGGATCTGCAAGGCCAAGGGTACACAGGCTGCGGCATCGCGGCCTGTGCGGCGTGTCTGTTCAGACAGCAATTTATTATAGCAAGCTTCTTTGCATCTGTCAAGCTTTTTTAACAAAAAGAATGATAAAAAATGTTTTGCATTTTTTGGTAAAAAGGACTATAATGTAGACGATTTCCCTGCAGTATGGCAGGACCGGGGCTCCGGCAGTGGCAGGGAAGTGGGAAAAATTAAAGGAGGGTAATCCATGTATTCGTTGTTTCGAGATCTGGCAATTATCATCTTAAGCGCGAAATTCTTTGGTCTGCTGGCGCGCAAGTGCAAGGCTCCGCAGGTGGTAGGCGAGATCATCGCCGGCCTGCTCATCGGCCCCTGTTTGCTGAACCTGGTGCAGATCAGCGACTCCATCTCCATCTTTGCAGAGATCGGCGTTGTGATGCTCATGTTCACCACCGGCCTCGGCACCAACCTGAAAGAACTGATCAAGGCCGGCCCCATCGCCACCCTGATCGCCACTGTTGGCGTGGCTGTGCCTCTGGTGGGCGGCACCTTATTATATGGTGCGTTCTACGGCTTTGCTGCAGTCGGCAGCCCGGAGTTCTACCGGGCACTGTTCATTGGCACCATCATGACCGCCACCAGCGTGTCCATCACGGTGGCCACCCTGCAGGAGCTTGGACACCTGAAGAGTTTTCTGGGCACCACCATCGTCAGCGCCGCTGTCATTGATGATGTCATTGGCATTGTGGTGCTTACCTGTGTGCTGGGCGCCAGCAGCGGCACCGGCACGGGTCTGGGCAAGGTGCTGTTCAACACTCTGCTGTTCTTTGCCACCGCACTGGGCGTTGGCCTTGTGGTGCACTACGCCATGAAGTGGCTGGACCAGCGCAACCCCCACACCCAGCGTATCACTATCGTAAGTATGGCGTTCTGCTTTGCCATGGCCTACATTGCCGAGGAATACTTCGGCATCGCCGATATCACCGGCGCTTACATTGCGGGTATCGTGCTGTGCACCATGGATGATGCGCCCTATGTGGAGCGCCGGGTGGATATCAGCAACTACGTTATCTTTGCGCCGATCTTCTTTGCCTCCATCGGCCTTAAGACCGATATCAGCGGCCTGACCCCGGAGATCTTACTGTTCTGCGTCTGCTTTGTGGTCGTGGCGCTGATCACCAAGATCATCGGCTGCGGTCTGGCGGCAAAGGTCTGCCGCTTCAACTGGGACGACTCCCTGAAGGTCGGCGTCGGTATGATGACCCGCGGCGAGGTGGCACTGATCGTGGCACAGAAGGGTCTGGCCATCGGCGTGGTGGATCCGGTCTACTTCACCGCCGTGATCTTGCTGATCGTGGTGTCCAGCGTGGCTACCCCGCTGGCACTCAAGGCCATGTTCACCAAGCATCCGCCTGTGCCGCATCCCAGTCAGGCAAATTAAATTGGGAATTTTGATTTGTATCGGAAGGTTTGCTTACAGCAATGCCGGACAGCCTGCGGGCTGCCCGGCATTGCACTTTTGAGGGAATGTTTTAAATGATTTTGCGTTTCGCTTTTATGTCACAATTTGTACGCAATTCCAACAAATAAGGGCGGATGTAAAAAATCTATACACCGGGCGGGATTTGTTTGTTGTTCAAGTTCACTTTGCGGGGTATACTGTTGCCATAGAGAACAGCACGACGAAGGCTGTGAAAACAAAACGCTGAAGCAAGGAGGCTTTTTTATGTACTATTCCAGTGGCAACTACGAAGCTTTTGCAACCCCCAAAAAGCCGGAGGGCGTGGATCATAAATCCGCTTATATCATCGGCTCCGGTCTGGCAGCGCTGACCGCTGCCTGCTATCTGGTGCGCGACGGCCAGATGAAGGGCGAGCACGTCCATGTGTTTGAAAAGAACGCACTGGCCGGCGGTGCCTGCGATGGCTACAAGTACGATATCGGCTATGTGATGCGCGGCGGCCGCGAGATGGACAACCACTTCGAGGTTATGTGGGATCTGCTGCACTCCATCCCGTCTCTGGAGACCGAGGGTGTCAGCGTGCTGGATGAGTACTACTGGCTGAACAAGGAGGACCCCAACTTCTCTTTGTGCCGTGCCACCGTCAACCGCGGCGAGGATGCCCACACCGATGGCAAGTTCGGCCTGTCCGATAAGGGCGCCATGGAGATCATGAAGCTGTTCTTTACCCCGGACGAGCAGCTGCAGGATAAAAAGATCACCGACTTCTTCGATGACGAGGTGCTCAACTCCAACTTCTGGATGTACTGGCGCACCATGTTCGCCTTCGAGAACTGGCACAGCGCTTTGGAGATGAAGCTGTACCTCAAGCGCTATATCCACCACATCGGCGGTCTGCCGGACTTTACCGCCCTGCGCTTTACCCGCTATAATCAGTACGAGTCCATCATCCTGCCCATGGTGCGCTATCTGGAAAGCTTTGGCGTGCAGTTCCACTACAACACCAAGGTCACGGACGTGAAGTTCGATATCCAGAAGGGTCGCAAGCTGGCAAGCTCTGTCACCGTGGAGCACGAGGGCGAGACCTCCAACATCGACCTGACCGAGAATGATCTGCTGTTCATCACCAACGGCGGCTGCGTGGAAAGCTGCACCGTGGGCGCACAGGATAAGGCCACCGGCTTCGACCCGACCATCCAGCCCGGCAACGGCTGGGATCTGTGGAAGAAGATCGCCGCACAGGATCCCTCCTTCGGTCACCCGGAGAAGTTCTGCTCTGAGCCGGAGCTGAGCAACTGGGAGAGTGCCACCATCACCACGCTGGATGACAAGATCCCCCAGTATATCCGCAAGATCTGCAAGCGCGACCCCTTCAGCGGCCACACCGTTACCGGCGGCATCGTCACCGTCAAGGACTCCAGCTGGCTGCTCAGCTGGACGCTGAACCGTCAGCAGCAGTTCAAGGATCAGCCCAAGAACCAGCTGTGCGTCTGGGTGTACGGCCTGTTCAGCGATAAGCCCGGCGATTACGTCAAAAAGCCCATGCGTGACTGCACCGGCCGCGAGATCTGCATGGAGTGGCTGTACCACATCGGCGTGCCCGAGGATCAGATCGCTGAGCTGGCAGAGCACAGCGCCAACACCGTGCCTGTGATGATGCCCTATATCGACGCCTTCTTCATGCCCCGTGCCATGGGCGACCGTCCCGATGTTGTGCCCGAGGGTGCTGTGAACTTT
Organism: uncultured Faecalibacterium sp.; assembly: GCA_934532365.1. Classification (GTDB taxonomy): domain Bacteria; phylum Bacillota; class Clostridia; order Oscillospirales; family Ruminococcaceae; genus Faecalibacterium. The sequence continues at coordinate 16,169 of CAKTAT010000010.1, forward strand.
GCCTTCCTTGGCCAGTTTGCCGAGACCGCCCGCGACACCATCTTCACCACCGAGTACTCCATGCGCACCGGTATGGAGGCTGTGTATACCCTGCTGAACATTGACCGCGGCGTGCCCGAGGTCTGGGGCAGCACCTACGATGTGCGCGCTCTGATCGATGCCACCGTGAAGCTGCGCGACGGCAAGAAGATCACCGACATGGATCTGCCGCTGATCCCGCGTCTGGCTTTGAAGGAAGCCTTGAAGAAGATCGAGGGTACCGACCTTGAGAAGTTCCTCAAGGAGTATAACGCCATCTGATATTTCCCTCTCCTCCGATAGACCCGGCAACGGGTCTGAATCCCCCCTGAAAAAGACCTCTCCGCTGCTCTGCGACAGGGCACGGGGAGGTCTTTTTTGTATAGGATTTGTGTAAAAATGGTACAATGTGTGTCAAAATAAAGCGGGACGTGAAAATTATTTGTGACAAAAGAACGATTTTGGCTTGTCTGCGGCGGCGTTCTGTGCTATGCTAGAGCTATTGAAAGGGCAGGAGGGAAGAGCCTGCCCCAAATGCGATACGCCAAAAATAAAAGGAGGTAGTTTTCCTGTGAAACAACTTATTTCCCGTCGCAGCTTTTTAAAGGCTGCTGGTGTGACCGCTGCCGCTGCATCCATGGCCATCGGTGCGCCCGCCGCATCGGCCTGCTGGCTTGGTGATAAGTCTGACGTCACCATCCTGTACACCAACGATGTCCATACTTACATCGACAAGCAGAGCCCCAAGCTGACCTACGCCGCCATTGCCGACCTGAAGCAGAGTTACCAGAACGCCGGCAAGGATGTGCTGCTGGTGGACGCAGGCGACCATGTGCAGGGCACTGCCTATGGCTCTATGGACGAGGGTGCTTCCATCATCAAGCTGATGAACGCTGCCGGTTACGATGCCGCCACCCCCGGCAACCACGAGTTTGACTACGGCATGGACCGCGCCAAGGCCATCATGAAGGAAGCAGACTTCCCGTACCTGTCCTGCAACTGGGTAGACCTGCGCACTACGCTGCGTGTGCTACCCTCCGTTAAGGTGTTTGTGCGCGGCGGCAGACGCATCGCCTTTGTGGGCGTGACCACCCCCGAGACCTTTACCAAGTCCACCCCCGCCTACTTTATGGACAAGGCACAGCGCAAGTACATCTACGACATTCAGGGCGGTGAGGACGGCAAAAAGCTCTACGATGCCGTGCAGAAGGCCATTGATAAGGCAAAGCTTCTGGCAGACGTGGTCATCGGTCTGGGCCATCTGGGCGTAGACCCCTCTTCCTCTCCGTGGACCAGCGAGGAAGTCATTGCCCACACCAGCGGCTTTGACGCCTTTATCGACGGCCACTCCCATACCGTAATGGAGAACAAGCAGGTGCAGGATGCCTCCGGCAAGGCTGTCACCCTGACCCAGACCGGCTCTTACTTTGCCAACGTTGGCGAGATGACCATCGCTGCGGACGGCACCATCACCACCAAGCTCATCCCCACCCACGAGGGCATGGATGCAGGCATCGCCGCCATGCAGACCGGCTGGGTGAGTACTGTGGACGATATGCTGGGCGAGAAGATCGCTGTGGGCGATAGCGATTTCTATGTCTCTGACCCCGCCATCGGCAAGCGCCGCATCCGCTCTGCCGAGACCAACCTCGGCGACTTTGTGGCTGACGGCATCTACGCCTACTTCAACGAGGTGGAAAAGCTGCACTGTGATCTGGCCATCATGAACGGCGGCGGCATCCGCGCCGATGTGCCTGCAGGCGATTGGACCTTCAAGACCTGCAAGCAGGTCAGCCCCTTTGGCAACGTGGCCTGCCTGATGTCGGTCACCGGCAAGCAGATCCAGGACGCATTGGAGTTTGCATCCCGCTTTGCAGGCGAGGGCGGCAAGGAGAACGGCGGCTTCCTGCAGGTGGCCGGTGCTACCTACGAGATCCACACCGATATCCCCAACACCGTGCAGACTGACGAAAAGAACGTCTGGATCGGCAGCGCCACCGGCACCCCGCGCGTGCAGAACGTGAAGATCTACGATAAGGCTTCCGGCAGCTATCTGCCGCTGGACCCGGGCGCTACCTACGCATTGGCCGGCATGAACTACACCCTGCGCAATCTGGGCGATGGCTTTGCCATGTTTGACGGCGCAGAACTGATCAAGGACTATGTGTCCGAGGACTATCTGGTGATGGCTACCTACGCCATGACCTTTGACGGCGCAGATGCTGCGGGTTTGCCGCACTTGTCCAGCGCCAACAGCCCGCTGGCCGCTTACCCCGGCTACCTGCTCAACTACGAGCAGCCCTACGGCGCAGGCCGCATCACCATTCTGTAAAGAAAACCTTATTAAGGTAAAATCACCGGTATAGTACAAAATCGGGTAGTCTGCGGGCTACCCGATTTTTTGTGCAGTGCGGAGGATTGCGAATGCCGCTTCTGGTCACGCCCCCTCCTGTGAAAATAGCGTTTGGAGCACTCCGCAGAGTGCGACAAACGCGAAATATTTAAATCATTTTCCGCTGAAAATGCCCATAGCAAAGCGGAGGGCATTCTGAATCGTTGTGCCGCGCGGAATCATACAAACAGAAAAGCCACCTGAGCTTCCTCAGATGGCTTTAGTCTGGTTGGGGATGAGAGAATCGAACTCCCACAAGTAGAGTCAGAGTCTACCGCACTACCACTATGCAAATCCCCAATATTCTGTTGTGTTTTGCGGGGTGAGCCGCTCAACGTGTGCTATTATACGGGAAAAGCCCGGAGTTGTCAAGCATAATTTTGAAAAAAGTTGTACTTTTTTGGAAAATGCCGCAGCAGCGCCGAATCATCTGCGCCGGAGCGCTGCCACGCTTCGGCACATTCTGCGCACCGCACCGCCTATACTGGAAGGTACAAAACCTTGCAAAGTACCAGAAGGAGGATGCCTATGCCGGAACGAACCACACAGAATGCCCAGACCCTGCTTTCGCCCCGTGTCCCGCGGGATACCGAGCACGAGCGCTACCACCCGGAACTGGAGGAGGAGTTGAAGGAATGCCTGTTCTGCTTGAAGCGCAACGAGATGATGTTTGACATGGAGGTGGATACCGACCTCATTGAGCAGCGCATCTACGAGCGGCAGGCGCTGCTGTGCCGTTACCGGTACTTACTGGCGCGCGCCCGGGAACTGGGGCTGCATACGGTGCTTACCCGCTACCAGCCCATGGGCGGGTAAAAAGGCTTGGCGAAAAAATCTTGACAAAAGCCGCGCTGCGTGATATCCTATTACAAGATAAAAGCGTACCGGAACTATGTCCGGCGCGATAAATTTTTGAGAGTTAGAGAGGTTTCTATCATGGAGCGTATCAAGACTATTGCTACTCGTGACCTGACCAAGAGCGTTAAGACCGGTGGCTGCGGCGAGTGCCAGACTTCCTGCCAGTCCGCCTGCAAGACCTCCTGCGGCGTGGCTAACCAGCAGTGCGAGAACAGCAACAAGTAATTTTTGCAAACCCTATGCCGCCTTTGCCGGGCGGCATTTTTTTGTGTAATCTGGAATGGAGTGTAAAATGGTACATCAGTATCAATTGAACGGTTATAACATCGTGCTGGACACCTGCAGCGGCTCGGTGCACGTTGTGGACGAGGTGGCCTACGATGTCATCGCCATGTACCCGGAGCATACCGCAGACGAGATCGTTGCCGCCATGCTGGCAAAGTACGGCAGCCGCCCGGACGTGACCGAGGAGGACCTGCGCCAGTGCATCGACGATGTGACCAGCCTGAAGGAAAACGGCAAGCTGTGGAGCCCGGATGTCTATAAGGACATGGCTTTCGACTTCAAGAACCGCAACACCGTGGTAAAGGCGCTGTGCCTGCACGTTGCCCATAGCTGCAACCTGAGCTGCTCTTACTGCTTTGCCTCGCAGGGGCGCTACCACGGCGACCGCGCCCTGATGAGTTTTGAGGTGGGCAAGCGCGCCATGGACTTCCTGATCGAGAACAGCGGCACCCGCCGTAATCTGGAAGTAGACTTCTTTGGCGGCGAGCCGCTGATGAACTTTGATATGGTCAAAAAGCTGGTGGCCTACTGCCGCGAGCAGGAAAAGATCCATAACAAGAACTTCCGCTTTACCATGACCACCAATGGTGTGCTGATCGATGATGACGTCATCGATTTCTGCAACAAGGAGTGCCACAACGTGGTGCTGAGTCTGGATGGCCGCAAGGAGGTCAATGACCGCTTCCGTGTGGACTGCGCAGGCAACGGCAGCTACGACCGCATCGTGCCCAAGTTCCAGGAGTTCGTCAAGAAACGCGGCGACAAGAACTACTATATGCGCGGCACCTATACCCACTTTAACACCGACTTCACCAACGATATCTTCCACATGGCAGACCTCGGCTTTACCGAGCTGAGCATGGAGCCGGTGGTCTGCGACCCCAGCGACCCCAGCGCCCTGACCGAGGCCGACCTGCCCATCCTGAAGGAGCAGTACGAGATCCTTGCCAAGGAGATGATCAAGCGCGACCGCGAGGGCAGAGGCTTTACCTTCTACCACTACATGATCGATCTGACCGGCGGCCCCTGCATTTATAAGCGCATCTCCGGCTGCGGCTCCGGCACCGAGTACATGGCCGTTACCCCTTGGGGCGATCTGTACCCCTGCCACCAATTCGTGGGCGACCCCAAGTACCTGCTGGGCGATATCTGGAAGGGCGTTACCAACACCGCTGTGCGGGATGAGTTTAAGCACTGCAACGCCTACGCCCGCAAGGAGTGTCAGGACTGCTGGGCAAAGCTGTACTGCTCCGGCGGCTGCGCTGCCAACGCCTACCATGCCACCGGCAGCATTACCGGCGTGTACGAGTACGGCTGCGAACTGTTCAAAAAGCGCATGGAGTGCGCCATCATGATCAAGGTGGCCGAGAATCAGGAACTGGCTGCCAAGGGCATCGAGGTGCCCATTGAACTGGGCTCTACCTGCAATGCCTGCGCCGACGGCGAAGCCTGCGAATGAGCATGACCACCCCCATCGTGGATTTTGTGCGCAGCTATGCACAGTCCGGCACCGCCCGGCTGCATATGCCCGGCCACAAGGGGCAGAGCCTACTGGGTTTTGAGCCGCTGGATATCACCGAGATCTGCGGCGCAGACGAACTTTACGCGCCGGAGGGCATCATTGCCGAAAGCGAAGCTAACGCCACCCGGCTGTTCGGTACGGCGCACAGCTATTACAGCACCGAGGGCTCGTCCCAGTGCATCCGCGCCATGCTGTTTCTGGCGCTGCAGGCCGCACCGCAAAGCGGCAAGCGCCCGGTGCTGCTGGCCGCCCGCAACGCCCACAAGGCGCTGCTGTATGCGGCGGCGCTGCTGGATTTTGATATCCGCTGGCTCTGGCCGTCTGCGCAGGCAGAGGGCGCACTGTGCAGCTGCCCCGTCACAGCTGAAGCGCTGACCGGGGCTTTGCACGCGCTGGCGCAGCAGGGGATAAGTCCCTTTGGTGTGTACGTCACCAGCCCGGATTATCTGGGCGGGGTGCAGGATATCCCGGCGCTGGCGGCGGTCTGCCGGGCGCGGGGTGTGCCGCTGCTGGTGGATAACGCCCACGGCGCCTACCTGCGCTTTCTGCCGCAAAACTGCCACCCCATCGCGCAGGGCGCGGCCATGTGCTGCGACTCTGCCCACAAGACCCTGCCGGTGGTCACCGGCGGTGCGTACCTGCATCTGGCGCACGATGCCCCCGTGCAGGACGAAGCGGCCGTGCGGGGTGCGCTGGCGCTGTTCGGCTCCACCAGCCCCTCTTACCTCATTTTGCAATCGCTGGATGCCTGCAACGCGGTGCTGGCGGGGAACTACCCCCGGCGGCTGGCGCAGTGCTGCGCCGCGCTGGAAGGGGTGCGCCGCAGCCTGAACAAGGCCGCAGCGGCGCGGCAGTGTCCGGTGCCGCTGGCAGTTGCCGGTGCGCAGCAGGAGCCGATGAAGCTTACGCTGGACGCCGCCGCCCTTGGCTGCACCGGCATAGCGCTGGCAGATGCTTTGCGCCGCGCACAGCTGGAGTGTGAGTACGCCGACCCCCGCTATGTGGTGCTGATGTTCACCCCGGAAAACCCGCCGCAGGACTTTGAACGCCTGCAAACGGCGCTGGAGCAGCTTCTGGCTGCGGTGCCCGCCGGGCTGCCCCGCCCCGAGAACCGGGCAGGGGAGTTTGCCGCCTTGCAGCAGCAGGCAGTGCAGCGCTGTACCATCCGGCAGGCGGTGCTGGGCGCACAGGTGCGCGTCCCGGTGCACAAGGCGCTGGGACGGGTGTGCGCTATGCCTACAGTGTCCTGCCCGCCCGCCATCCCTGTGGCGGTCAGCGGCGAGGAAATCACCCCGGCGGCCATCGCCCTGATGCAGCGCTACGGTATCGAGGAACTCTCGGTGCTGCGCTGAAAACCTTATAAAAACTCAAGCCCAGAGGGTCTGCGGATCCTCCGGGCTTTTTTATAGGGGTAGCCGCTGCTAAAGGCTGCACTTTCGCAGAAAGTGGCGTAGCAAACGCTGTTTCCCTCTACGACCCCATCCGTGAAAAGGCATTTAAGATCGTCCCGGCATAATAAGCGCTCCCTTTTCATACGATACAACGAGCACACCCACCCCTACGGGCGCGGTGCGCAGCGCAACAGGAAGGGGAGAAGGACCTTGGAGAAACAGGAACAGAACAGCATCTGTCGCGAGATCGGCGCACGCACCGGCGGGGATATCTACATCGGTGTGGTGGGGCCGGTGCGCAGCGGCAAATCCACCTTTATCAAGCGGTTCATGGAGCAGCTGGTGCTGCCCGCCATGTCCGGCTCTGCCGCCGCCCGGGAGCGTGCCCGGGACGAGCTGCCACAGTCGGCAGCAGGGCGCACCATCATGACCACCGAGCCGAAATTCATCCCGGAGACCGCCGTGCCTCTGCAGCTGGAGGGCGGCGGGGCGTGCCGGGTGCGGCTGATCGACTGCGTGGGCTACATGGTGGAGGGCGCCATGGGGCACGAGGAGGACGCAAAGCCCCGCATGGTCAAAAGCCCGTGGTTTGAGCAGGAGGTGCCCTTTGACCTTGCCGCAGAGACCGGCACCCGCAAGGTGATCTGTGAGCATTCCACCATCGGGGTGGTGGTCACCACGGACGGATCGGTCAGCGATATCCCCCGGGCGGGCTACGCAGAGGCAGAAAGACGGGTCATCACCGAACTGGAAGCGCTGGGCAAGCCCTATATCATCCTGCTCAACAGCACTCACCCGGACGCGCCGGAGACCAGGCAGCTGGCTGAGGGTATGGCGCGGGACTACCGCCGCACCGTGCTGCCGGTAAGCTGTGTGGACTTGGACGCCGCCATGCTGGGGGAGATCCTGCGGCGGGTGCTGTACGAGTTCCCCGTGCAGGAACTGGATTTTGCCCTGCCCCGCTGGGTGACCATGCTGGAGCCCGGGCACTGGCTGCAAACGCAGGTGTATGCAGCCGCCATGCAGCTGGCCGAGCGTGTGTCCCGCATGAAAGATCTGCCCGCAGGAACGGACGCACCTGCGCTGGAATGCGAGGCGGTGCAGCGCTCAGCAGTGGCAGGGGCAGACCTTGCCGCCGGCAGTGTGCGGGTAAGCGTGGAGCTGAAGCCGGAAATTTTCTATCAGGTGCTCAGTGAGCAGACCGGGCTGGACATCGGGGACGAGGCGGGGCTGATGCCCTGCATCATGGAACTTGCCCGGGCAAAACGCGCCTACGAGAAGGTGCGCAGCGCCTTGGAGCAGGTGGAAGCCACCGGCTACGGCATCGTGATGCCCTCCATCGACGAGCTGCATCTGGAGCCGCCGGAGATCGTGCATCAGGATGGGCGCTGCGGGGTGCGGCTGCAAGCCTGTGCGCCCTCTATCCAGATGATGAAGGCCACTATTCATACGGAACTGAGCCCCATCGTGGGCACCGAGAAGCAGAGCGAGGACTTGGTGCAGAGCCTGCTGGCCGACTTTGCGGACGACCCGGTGCAGCTGTGGGAGTCCAACATTTTCGGCAAAAGCCTGCACGAGCTGGTGAACGACGGTTTGCAGAACAAGCTGCTCCACATCCCGCAGGAGGCCCGCACCCGCCTGCAGGAAACGCTGGAGCGGGTCATCAACGAGGGCTGCACCGGACTGATCTGTATCTTGATCTAAAAAACACCCGCCCGCCGTAAGCAAAACTTACGGCGGGCGGGTGTTGCTCTGTCTTATTTTTCTTCCTCGGTCAGCTTGTTGATGAGCAGCTGATAGATCTCGTTGCCCTTCAGGATGAACTGCTTTTTCACCAGCTCGGCGCTCAGCCGGTCGGGCGCACCCAGTTCCAGACAGAACAGTTCGCTGTCCAGCCCCTTTACGGTGCAGCGCACGGTGCAGTGACCATCGGCCTTTTCGGTGATGCAGGCACTGTACTTGGCCTCCTTGCGGGCCCATGTCTGGCAGCGCAGCACGGCAGCCACCGCCCGCTCCCGCACGCTGCGGGGCAGGTCGTAGGCCAGTTCCTGCGCCACCTTGCGGCCTTTGTCGGTAATGGTGTAGCTGTCGCCGGTCAGGGTGACCAGCGCCTGTTTTGTGATATCGTCCAGACAGGAGCCGATCTCAAAATAGTTGACAAGGGCTTCCTCCATCAGGGCGTTCTCGATCTCCTGCCGGGTAATGGGACCGGCGTTTTTCACCAGATAGCACAGCAGCAACCGGATCTCGGTGCTGCTGGTCAGGCCGCCGGGACGGACACCGGCAGTAAAAGCATCATTGGCGCTCATCGTTCCTTACATCCCCCTTGCGCTTTCACATGGTATCAAAGGCCTGCACCGCTGCCAAAAGGGCGGGCAGCGGGCAGACAAAAACTCTTTCTATTAGTATAAAGGCTTTCAGCCCGGATTGCAAGCCGCAACGGCAAAATCTGTCTCAATGCGCTTGGGGCATTCCGGTGTGGAGTACACCCACTTGTCCAGATGCCCCTCGGTGACAAAGTACCGCAACTCAAACCGGTGTGGCTGGCTCAGGGCGTGGTTCACGATAACCAGCTTGATCTTCATCTTCTCTGGCAGAATGTTTTTGATGTAGACGCTTACCGCCTGTCCGGGTGCAAGGCCGGTGCAGCTTTCCGCAAGACCGGCAAGGTTTGGCGCAATTTCCACAAAGGTGCCGTATTCCTCCACGCTGCGCACGATGCCCACCACCGTTTCGCCCACGGTGAACCGGGCGGCGTTCTCTGCCCATGTGCCCAGCAGCTCCCGGATGGTCAGCACAAAGCGCCCCTGTGCGTCCCGGTTTTTGATGGCGCACAAGATCTGCTGCCCCACGCTGACCCGGTCGGCAGGGGAGGAGATGCGGCTTACCGACATACAGTCGATGGGCAGCAGGGCGCTGATGCCGCAGCCCACGTCACAAAACGCGCCGAACGGCTCGATGTGGGTCACCGTGCAGGGCAGGATATCCCCGGGTGAGAGGGTATCCAGATACTCTGCCTTGCACAGCCGCTGCGCCTCGGCGCGGGAAAGCCGGTAGCAGGGTGTGCCGTCCTCGTCCGTGTCCAGTCCCTCAATGACAAAGCAGGTGGGGCGTCCCACCCGGGTCAGCACCGCAATATCCCGCACGGTGCCCGCCTCGGCACCGTCTGCGCACTGGGCAAAGGGCATCACCGCCTTTACGCCGCCCAGCTCAAACCGCAGCTGCCGCCGGGTGTCAAAGGCAAGGGCAGTGGCCTGTAAAATCTCGCCGCTGGCCATGGCAGCCCGCAGCTCGGCAGGAGAAAGACGGGCGGCAGAGCGATAACTGTTTTCGGTACGATAAGCTTGCATCATGTTTCATTCCTCTTTCTATATGGTTTTCGGGTCTCTGTGCGATGCTACAACGATATGCAGCAGTGTGCGCAGATATTTGCATTTTGTGCGGCTTTGCATTATACTATATCTGTATGCGCAGCACCCGCTCAGCGGGCGGCGGCACACACAGGGTCTGCCGGGCGCTTGCGCGGCAGAAAAGAAGGGAGAGGTCGGATAAATATGGACATCGCTGTGGGAGATACCATCCTCACCCGCAAAAAGCACCCCTGCGGGGCATCCAGCTTCGAGGTGCTGCGGGTGGGCATGGATTTTAAGATCCGCTGCACCGGCTGTGGACGCGAGGTCATGCTGCCCCGCGCCAAAATTGAAAAGAACATCAAAAAGGTGGTAAAGCCCGGCAGCGCGCAGTAGCGCGGCCAACGCACCCGAACCGGAACGAATTTGTAAGGAGAACTGCAAGGATGCAAGATATTTCTTCCCGGATGGATGCGGTCTGCCGCCGCTTTGAGGAGCTTTCCATGCGGCTGAACCAGCCCGATACCGCCGCCGACCCGGCACTGTTCCGCAAGTTGATGCGGGAGTACCACGACACCGAGCCGGTGGTGGAGGCTTACCGGGACTGGCAGACCGCGCTGGATCATCTGGCGCAAGCCAAAGCCCTGCTGGAGGAGTCCGGTTCACTTGACCCGGACTTCAAGCAGATGATACAGCAGGAAATCAGCGAAAAAAGTCAAGATGTGGAAAAGCTGGAAAATAATCTCAAAATTTTGCTGCTGCCCAAGGACGTGAACGACGGCAAAAACGTCATCATGGAGATCCGCGGCGGCGCCGGCGGCGAGGAAGCTGCCCTGTTTGCCCACAGTCTGCTGCGGATGTACACCATGTACGCCCAGAACCGTGGTTGGACGCTGGAGGTGCTCAACCTGAACGAGACCGAACTTGGCGGCGTAAAGGAAGCCATCGTCTCGGTGGACGGCGCAGGTGCGTATAACCGCCTCAAGTACGAGAGCGGGGTGCACCGGGTGCAGCGGGTGCCGGAGACCGAGACCCAAGGCCGCATCCACACCTCTACCGCCACCGTGGCGGTAATGCCGCAGGCAGAGGAGGTGGACTTTGCGCTGGACATGAAGGACCTGCGCATTGATACTTTCCGCTCCTCCGGTGCGGGCGGTCAGCACATCAACAAGACCTCCAGCGCCATCCGCGTGACCCATATCCCAACGGGTACGGTGGTGGAGTGCCAGAACGAGCGCAGCCAGTTCCAAAACAAGGATAAGGCGCTGGAGATCCTGCGCAGCCGGTTGCTGGCGCAAAAGCAGAAGGAGCAGCAGGATGCCATCAACGCCCAGCGTCAGGGGCAGGTGGGCACCGGCGACCGCAGCGAGAAGATCCGCACCTATAACTTTCCGCAGGATCGCTGCACCGACCACCGTATCGGGCTGACCGTCCACAATCTGGAAAAGATCATGGACGGCAATCTGGACGAGGTCATCGATGCCCTTGCCACCCGCGAGCAGACCGAAAAGCTGCAAAAGCTGGGCGGATAAAACCCGGCTTTGCGGGTGAAAAACCACTTGAATAGATGACGAGTAACTATACTTTACAGATAGAAAGAACGATGATTCGTATGGAAATCAAAACCAGAGTTTTGCCTGCCGATGAAGCAGGCGTAGCCGAAGCCGCACAGCTGCTGCGGCAGGGGCAGCTTGTAGCCCTGCCCACCGAGACGGTCTACGGCATTGCCGCCGATGCCCGCAACGGCGCGGCGGTGCGCAATATCTTTGTGGCCAAGGGACGCCCGCAGGATAACCCCCTCATCGTCCACGTCACCGGGCCGGAGATGCTGCCGGGTCTTGTCAGCGAGGTGCCGGAGCGCGCCCAGCTGCTGATGGCAGCCTTCTGCCCCGGGCCGCTGACCATCATCATGCCGCGCGGGCCGGAGGTGGCAGATGAGTGCTGCGCCGGGCTGGATACCGTGGGCATCCGGATGCCCAGCCACCCGGTGGCGCGGGCGGTCATCCAGCAGAGCGGCTGCGCCTTTGCCGCCCCCAGCGCAAACCTTTCCGGCAAGCCCAGCCCCACCAACGCGCAGGACGTGTTCACCGATATGGACGGCCGCCTGCCGCTGATTTTGGACGGCGGCGAGTGCGATGTGGGCGTGGAGAGCACCGTGGTGTCGGTGGTGGGGGAGAAGCCCACCCTGTTCCGCCCCGGTCACATTACGCTGGAGGATTTGGAACGCGCCCTCGGTGAAGAAGTAGAGGTGTCCAAGGCCATTCTGGAAAAGCTGCCGGAGGGCGCCGTGGTGCGCAGCCCGGGCATGAAGTATAAGCACTACGCCCCCAAGGCCGATGTGACCTTGCTCAACGGCACCTTTGAGCAGTTCAAAGCCTATGTGGACGCCCATAAAAACGAGAACCCCAGCTGCCTGTGCTTTACCGGCGAAAGCGCTAAGCTGGACGTGCCCTGCGTGGAATACGGCCGCGAGGGGGACGGTGCCGATCAGGCAAAGCACATCTTCCGCTCCCTGCGGGCGCTGGATGAGCAGGGCGACGGCGTGGTCTACGCCCGCTGCCCGCAGAAGGACGGCCTGTCCATGGCGGTGTACAATCGCCTCATCCGCGCCGCCGCCTTCCGGGTGATCGACCTATGATCACTCTGGGCATCACGGGGCGCAGCGGCTGCGGCAAGTCTACGGTCACAGCGGTGTTCGCCGCCCACGGCGTGCCGCTGGCGGACGCCGACCAACTCAGCCGGGAGATCTTGCTGCCCGGCTCGCCGCTGCTGCCGCAGCTTGCGGCGCGGTTCGGCGGGGATATTTTAAAGCCGGACGGCACGCTGGACCGCCGCCTGCTGGCTGACCGCGCCTTTGCCACCCCGGAGGGCAAGGCCGCGCTGGACAGCCTGACCCACCCTGCCATCGTGGCACGCATCCGGGCGGCAAAGCAGGCGGCGCAGGCCGCCGGTGCGCCCCTTTTTGTGCTGGACGGTGCGGTCATCGTGGGCACGGCGGCGCAGGCTGAGTGCGACCGCCTGTGCGTGGTCACTGCGCCCTTTGAGACCAGCGTGGCGCGCATCGTGGCGCGGGACGGCATCTCGCCGGAGATGGCCGCCCGCCGCCTGAACGCCCAGACCCCGGAACAGACCCTGACCGCACAGGCGGACTACACCCTGCACAACGACGCCGGGCTGGAAGCACTGCAAGCCGCAGCCGCCCGCCTGTGTGTGCAGCTGCAGGCAGAAGGGGGCGTGACGGCAGCACCTTGAACGAACAAAATTATGAAAAAGCCTACGACCCCATAGCCGCCCGGGAGCGCCGCGCGGCGCGGGAAAAGCTGCGCCGCCGCAAACAGCAGCGTCGCCGCCGGATGGTGCTGCGGCTGGCTGCGTTGTGCCTGGCTGTGGTGCTTACGGTGTGCGTGGTGCCGCCTTTGTGCAACCGGGCAGAGCAGTTTTTGTACCCCCGCAAGTATGAGCAGCTGGTGGAAAAATGGGCAGCAGCCTACGAGCTGGACCCGCTTTTAGTCTACGCCTTTATCCGCACCGAAAGCGGCTTTGACCCGCAGGCTACCTCCAGCGTGGATGCCCGGGGTCTGATGCAGATGACCGAGGAGACCTTTCTCTGGATGCGCAGCAAGATTGCCCCGGAGGAGCAGCTGACCTTTGCCGACCTCTACAGCCCCGAAACCGCCATCCGGTTCGGGTGCTATTACCTGCACCTGTGCATGGTGCGCTACAAGGGCGATGTATCCACGGCGGCAGCGGCTTACCACAGCGGCTGGGGCACGGTGGATCAGCTGCTGCAAATAGAGGAGCACTCGGCAGACGGGGAAACCCTGCAGGGCTTCCCTTATAACCAGATGCACCACTACGTCAACAAGATCACCGCCTGCTACCAGACCTATCAGCGTCTGTACGCAGGTCAATGATAAAAAGTTAAGGAGCGAAAAATCATGAGTGAGAAACTTACTGCAAAAGAGTATGCCGAAAAGCTGCTCTACACCCCCGAATACGCTGCCGACAAGCAGGCAGACGTAAAGGAAAAGGCTGCTGCCTTTGCCGAGGGCTACAAGAAATTTATGGACAGTGCCAAGACCGAGCGCGAGGCTGCCGTTGTCAGCGAGCAGATGCTGCTGGCTGCCGGCTACAAGGCTTTTGAGCCCAAAAAGGCCTACGCCCCCGGCGAGAAGGTCTACTTCATTCAGGAGAACAAGGCTGTTGTGGCGGCTACCATCGGCCAGAAGCCCTATGAGGAGGGCTTCCGTCTGGTCATCGCCCACATCGACTGCCCCCGTCTGGACCTGCGTCCCAACCCCCTGTACGAGTCTGACCACATGAGCTACTTCCGCACCCACTACTATGGCGGCGTGCGCAAGTACCAGTGGGCTACCATCCCGCTGGCCATCCACGGCGTGTTCACCCGCGCCGACGGTTCCAGCGTCAACTTTGCCATCGGTGAGGACGAGAACGATCCCGTGTTCTGCATCACCGACCTGCTGCCCCATCTGGGTGCTGAGCAGAACGAGCGTAAGCTCAGCGAGGGCATCAAGGGCGAGGAGCTGAACGTGCTCATCGGCTCTGACACCGTGGAGGAAGAGGACGTCAAGGAGGCTGTCAAGCTGAACACCCTCATCCTGCTGAACCAGAAGTACGGCATCACCGAGCGCGACTTCACCCGCGCCGAGATCGAGGTCGTTCCCGCTGCCAAGGCACGCGACGTGGGCTTTGACCGCTCCATGATCGGTGCCTACGGCCACGATGACCGCGTGGATGCTTACCCCGCACTGCTGGCTGAGATCGAGACCAAGGACCCTGTGCACACCACCATCTGTGTGCTGACCGATAAGGAAGAGATCGGCTCCGACGGCGTGACCGGTATGCAGAGCATGTATGTGTTCCACTTTATGCAGCTGCTCTGCCGCGCTGCCGGTCAGGACGACATTCTCGCCTTCCGCAACAGCGTGTGCCTGTCTGCGGACGTGACCGCCGCCTACGACCCCTCCTGGGCAAGCGCCTTTGAGAAGCAGAACGGCACCTACGCAGGCCGCGGCATTGCCATCTTCAAGTACACCGGCAGCCGCGGCAAGAGCTCTGCCAGCGACGCCAACGCCGAGCTGCTGGGCGACATCACCCGGATGCTGGATGCCAACAACGTGGCATGGCAGATCGGCGAGATGGGCCGTCTGGATCTGGGCGGCGGCGGCACTATTGCCAAGTATGTGGCAAACCGCGGCATCAAGGTGCTGGATATGGGCGTGCCCGTGCTGTCCATGCACTCTCCCTT
The DNA here is from genome assembly GCA_934532365.1 of uncultured Faecalibacterium sp. Lineage (GTDB taxonomy): Bacteria > Bacillota > Clostridia > Oscillospirales > Ruminococcaceae > Faecalibacterium. The sequence goes on from CAKTAT010000010.1 coordinate 31,254, forward strand.
CGAGGTCATCCATAAGACCGACCTGTACATGGCTTACCGCACCTTCAGCCTGTTCTGCCAGTCTGCAGACTAAAAAAATGCGTGCGCCGCAGCCTGCGGCATACACGCAATAAAAGCATCTTTTTACAGAGCCGCTGCACATTTTTGTGCGGCGGCTCTGTTTTTTACGCAAAACCCTTGACCTTCAACCGGCTTTAAGGTGTAATGTAAGGGCGGAGGTGAAGCAAATGAACATCAAACAGGCTTCCGAACAAAGCGGTGTGTCCGCCCCGAACATCCGCTTTTATGAAAAAGAGGGGCTCCTCACACCGGCGCGCAGGCAGGGCAACGACTACCGCGATTACACCGCCGGGGACATCCGCACCCTCAAACTCATCCGTATGCTGCGGATGCTGGATGTGCCGCTGCCTACCATCAAGGCAGTGCTGCACGGGGAACAGCCCCTGCAGCAGGCGCTGCAAGCCCAGCAGACCGTGCTGGAACAGCAGGCGGCGCAGCTGGCAGCGGCCATGCAGTTTTGCGCCGAACTTGCCCGGCAGGCTCCGCAGGCGGACACGCTGGACGTGGACGCCTGCCTGACCCGCATGGAAAGCCCCGCCCCGCAGCAGGGCTTCTTCTCCGGCTGGCTGCAGGATTACTGCACACTGGCGCAGGTGCAGCATCAGAAGCACTTTTTCTTCATCCCGCAGGGCAGCATCAACACCCCGCAGGAGTTTACAGCGGCGTTGCAGGCCTATGCAGAGGAAAAGGGAATGCAGTTCGTCCTGACCAAAGAAGGAATGTACCCGGAGTTTTCGCTGGACGGCATCGCGTATAAAGCCTACCGCAACCCGGGCAAGTACCGGGACGAGATCTGCTGCGATGCTGTGCACCCCGAGCAGCTGGACGCCGGACTGCCGCCCCGGCGGGAAAGGCTGCTGCGCGCTCTGCGTATCGCTGTGCCGCCGGTATGTACCTTTGCCGCCATTCTGGCGGCAGGATGGGTGGTGACCGGTGGCGCAGGCTGGTTCTGGTTGGCGGCGCTGGTCTCTGCCGGAGTGCTGCTGGGACGCTGCTTTGAAAAATGGCTGTAAGGCGCGTTACCCCAGCGGCAGCGCCTCGGCTACGGTCAAAAAGGTATAGCCGTTATCCGTATACCATCGGATGATATCCGGCAGCGCCTCGGCGGTGGTGCGGGTGGTGGCAGAGTCGTGCATCAGCACCACGCAATGGGTCTGCTCGCCGGTCTCCCGCACCACATTGCGGTAGATGGTATCCGCACTGGGGTGCCCGCCCACGGCGTCCTCGGCGCAGACGTTCCAGTCCACCCACTGCCAGCCGCGCTGCTCTACCTCGGCCTTCAGCTGCGGCATCAGCCCCTTGCCGCCGTAGCGGCGGCTCACGGTGTTGGTGCTGCCGCCGGGAAAGCGCAGGTACCGGATGCTCTCTGCGTCCACATAAGGCGCAATGCGCTGTTTCAGCAGGGTGATGTCCTTCCAGTAGGCGGCGCTGCTGCGGTAGATGTCGCTGTATTCGTGGGAGGCAGAGTGCAGCGCGATTTGGTGCCCGGCGGCAGCAGCCTGCGTGAGCAGGGGCAGATATTTCTCGTTGTAGCCGGTGGCCACTACAAAAAAGGTGCCGTGCACCCCGGCGGCATCCAGCGCAGCCAGCACCTCCGGAGTGGTCTTGCTGGGGCCGTCGTCAAAGGTCAGGCAGACCCATTTTTCCGGCAGGGAAGGGGCAGCGGGCGTACCGGCATCGGATGCAGCCACCGCCGCTGCGGCAGGGGAAAAGAGGCTGGAGTCCGGCGCGGCGGTCAGCTCGTTCAGATTACAGCCCACCGGTGCGCGTACCGGCACCAGCCACCCCGCCGCAAACGCTGCCAGCGCAGCCGCCAGCAGCCCGCCCCATAGCCCGATGCGCCCGCCGGTGCGCCGCACAAATTGCTTCATATACAAAACCCCTCCTTTGCTCTGGGCGCAGCGCCGCAGGCAGGCTTTCTGCGTACAAATGACCTGTGCAATTGCCCGCAGGGCTGTCCTTGTGTGCGCGCTGCGCTGCTATTATAGATATGAAGCTTAAAAAAACTTATGAGAAACAAAGAAACCACTTGACGAATGGCCGGAAATGTGTTACTATATCCAAGCAGTCCGCACCAACGGTTTTCTACCTCAAAAACCGGAGAACTGTATAACAGGTATGCGAGGGTGGCGGAACTGGCAGACGCGCACGTTTGAGGTGCGTGTGGTTTATCCTTGGGGGTTCGAGTCCCCTCCCTCGCACCAGAAGGCAAGTCGGTTTTTGACTTGCCTTTTTTCTATGAGCAGAAGTGGTGGAATGGCAGACACGCTGGTTTTAGGCACCAGTTCCTAGTGAGTGAGGGTTCAAGTCCCTTCTTCTGCATAACGTGAAAATCCGCATGAATACTGGAAAATTCAGTGTTCATGCGGATTTTTTGTGTTTGCGGCTTATCAAATACTAACCGATATTTGCACTTACTTGCTATCCGAAAGTCTGCAAAAAGTCTGCAAGCTTTACAGGGCAAATCTGCGTGAATCGCCCTTAAAACGACACGAATCGCCCCGGGGATGTGTTGACAGTCTTTTTTGCAGAATGGTATAATGTTAATTAGGAATAGTGTCGGTTTATGCGGGAACTGATACGCAGCGGTTGTGCACTTTTTGCAAAAAGCTGTGCACGGCGCTTGGGCATAAAGCCTTTGGAAGAACGGATTGTGAAGGGGTCTGGCTGCGGGGTAGCCGGGGGGGAAAAATTGACCTTATGAAGAAAAAACGAAAAAATATCCTGCTCATAGCGGGAATGCTGCTGGCGCTGCTGGTCGGCATCCTTGTTTACACTGACTATACGCAGGAGCAGATCTATCAGGAAAGCACGGCAAACCTGCTTTCCACCTATGGACAGTCTGCCAAGACCTTTACCATGTTTGCCCAGCGCAACTGGAACATCCTGAACGACTGGGATAGCTACCTGGACGCCCTTGCAGAGCGGGGAGAGCAGGAAGGACAGTGGCAGGAATATATCGCCCAAAAGGCTACATGGCAGTACACGGATTTTTACCTGTTCAACGAGCAGTGCGAGTTCTGGACCACCGCCGGGCGGCAGGGCACAGCAGAGCACATGAAGGCGGCTTTTGAGGAACTGTACACCGCAAACGAGCCGGTGATCTCCAGTTATATCTCCAGTCAGGGCGTCCGCAAGGTCATGTTTGCCATCCCTATGGAGCAGCCCTTGCAGCTGGACGGGACCACCTATACGGCGCTGGCGGTCAGCTACGATAACGCCGTGCTGGAAAAGCTGCTGGGCAGCATGGTCTATGAGGGACAAAGCGATTGCTATATCGTGCGCGCAGACGGCGATGTGGTGCTTTCTACCGAGACAAAGACCGAGATCACCGAGCAGATGACCAACCTTTTTGATTATCTGCGCCAGAACGCCAAGGTGGACAAGCCCTACTTTGACGCCATGGTGCAGACCCTGCCGCAGGGCGGCGAGGGCTGCGTGCTGTACAAAATGAACGGGCAGAAATATTACCTGATCTATCAGCCGCTGGGGCTCATGGATTGGGGCATCATCGGCATCGTGCCCACCGGGGTGGTGGATGCCGGGATGCGCCGGGTGCAGGTGGCTACTATCTTTGTCATTACGCTGCTGGGACTTCTGATCATGGCAGGTGTGGTAAAGATCCAGCGTGACGCCGAGCACAACCGCCGTCGGGAGCTGGAGCGCCGCCGGGAAAAGAGCGACATGATGTTCGAGGGCATGGCACGCATCGTAGAGCGTTATGCGGTGTGCGATCTGGATCGCGACCGCTACCAGTACCACGAGCGGCGCGGGGAACTGCTGTACCCGCCGGAGGGCTCCTACCGGCAGATATTGGAGCAGATATCGCGCAAGTATGTGGTGCTGACTGACAGTGAAAACGCCAAGATCACTCAGATGCTGACACCGGAAAACCTGCGCAGGCTTATCAAAACGGATAACGACTCCCTTAAGCTGGAATATGCCGCCCGCGATAAAAGCGCATTTTTCATGATGACAGTGGTTCCTATGGCATGGAAGGGTGACCGTCTGACCCGTGTGATGATGATCACGCAGGATATGGGCAAGCAGCACCTGCTGCAAAGCCTTGCCAACACCGATGGCCTGACCGGCCTGCTGAACAAGCGCTATTTCGACCGGGTGCTGACGGTGCTGGAGCAGCACAGCCAGCCCTTTGCGCTGTTCTATATGGACTTGGACCGCTTTAAGCCGGTCAACGATACCTACGGCCACGATGTGGGCGATAAGCTGCTGAAGGGCGTTGCTCAGCGGCTGCAGGGCTGCATCCGCAGCCGGGACTACGCCTTCCGTCTGGGCGGCGACGAGTTCGCGCTGCTGCTGCTCGGCTCGATGGAGCAGGAGACCTGTGCCCGCAAGATGAACATGATCTGCGAGATGATCTCTGTGCCCTACGAGATCGACGGCAGCAGCGTGAGCGTGGGCGCCAGCTGCGGCTACGCCCTGTACCCCGCCGAAAGCGTGGATGTACAGCAGGTGCGCTACATCGCCGACCAGCGGATGTACGAGAATAAGCAGAAAAACCATGCCAGACAAGACGGCGCGGAAGGTATTTAAAATTGTCTTACACAAAGCAAGGCCGCAGCACGGTATTTTGTGCTGCGGCCTTGCCGTTATATTATGCTGTTACAGATGCAGCATATCCCGCTGGGCGGCAGCGCGGTAGCGCAGCGCAGCGGCGATAAAGCCCTTGAACAGGGGATGTGCGCGGTTGGGGCGGCTCTTGAACTCCGGGTGGAACTGTGCACCCAGATGGAAGTCGCGGCCGGGCAGTTCCACGGTCTCCACCAGATGGCCGTCCGGGCTTGTGCCGGAAATGACCAGCCCGGCGTCCTGCATCTCCTGTCGGAAGTCGTTATTGAACTCATAGCGGTGGCGGTGACGCTCCCAGATCTCGCTCTCGCCGTAGCACTCGGCCATCTTGGTGCCGGGTGCCACCGTGCAGGGGTACTTGCCCAGACGCATGGTGCCGCCCTTGGGGATGTTGCCCTGCTGGTCCGGCATCAGGGAGATGACGTTGTGGGCACCGTCCGGGGTGAACTCGCTGGAATTGGCGTCCTTGTAGCCCAGCACATTGCGGGCAAATTCAATGACCATGATCTGCATACCAAGGCAGATGCCAAAGCAGGGAACATGGTTCTCGCGGGCGTACTGCTCGGCCTGGATCATGCCCTCGATGCCGCGGTCGCCAAAGCCGCCGGGCACGATGATGCCGTCCACGTCCGCAAAGGCTTCCTTGCAGGCGGCCTGATCGGTCAGATCCTCGCTTTCCACCCAGCGGATCTCCACCTGACTGTCATTCTCAAACCCGGCGTGGTACAGGCTTTCCATCACCGAGAGATATGCGTCGTGCAGTTTGACGTACTTGCCCACCAGTGCAATGGTGCAGGTCTTGCTGCGGGTGGCAATGCGGGAGACCACCTGCTTCCACTCGGTCAGGTCGGCAGGGGGAACATCGAGGTGCAGCTGCTGCACCACCACATCGTCCAGACCGTTGGTGTGCAGCATCAGCGGGCACTGGTAGAGGCTGGGCATGGTCAGGTTCTCGATGACGCACTCCGGCTTGACGTTGCAGAAGGTGCTGATCTTGCGGCGGATATCGCTGCCCACGCTGCCATCTGCGCGCAGGATGATGATGTCGGGGCTTACGCCCATGCCCTGCAGCTCCTTGACCGAGTGCTGCGCGGGCTTGGATTTGTATTCGTCCGAGCCGGAGATGTAGGGCACCAGCACCACATGGATGAAGCAGCAGTTGTCCCGTCCCTGCTCCAGACCAACCTGACGGATGGCCTCAAGGAAGGGCTGGCTCTCGATATCGCCGGTGGTGCCGCCGATCTCGGTAATGACCACATCCGCCTCAGTGGAGGAGGCCAGATTGTAGATGTAACTCTTGATCTCGTTGGTGATGTGGGGGATGATCTGCACCGTCTGCCCCAGATACGCGCCCTGACGCTCCTTGTTCAGCACGTTCCAGTACACCTTGCCGGTGGTCAGGTTGGAGTACTTGTTCAGATTTTCATCGATAAAGCGCTCGTAGTGTCCCAGATCCAGATCGGTCTCGGTGCCGTCATCGGTCACGAACACCTCGCCGTGCTGCAGCGGGCTCATGGTGCCCGGGTCCACGTTCACGTAGGGGTCCAGCTTCTGGCTGGCCACCTTCAGGCCGCGGCACTTCAAAAGCCGTCCCAGAGATGCAGCGGTAATGCCCTTGCCCAGACCGGAGACCACGCCGCCGGTCACAAAAATAAATTTTGCCATAAAAATATACCTTCCTCTGTCGTAAAATAAAACTCTCCCATAAAAGGCCCGCTCCCGGCGCACTCTTTTCCCTGCGGGTGCGGGGCGAAGCCCTGCTTATCAGTCGCTTCTGTCAGCGTACTCCTCCAGCACCTCCTGCGCCACCTCGGCGCGGTCGCGGCGGGTGTCCATAGCCTGTTTTTCAAGGTAGCGGTGCGCCTCGGCCTCGGTCATGTGGGCGTGCTCGACCAGACAGCACTTTGCCCGGCTGATCAGCCGCAGCTGCCCGAGCTTGTCCTGCAGGCGGGCGTTCTCCTGCCGCAGACGCTGCAGGCGGTGGTTGCCCGCAGCCGCCATGTGCATGGCCTGCAAAAACAACGGGGTGGTGAAGGGTTTGCTCAGCAGCAGCACCCCCTGCTCGTTCAGGGGAGCAAGCAGCTGTTCGGCCTGTGCGGCCTTTACCAGAAAGACCACACCGGCATCGGTCTGCTCCACAGCGGTGATGCACAATTCGTGCCCGAATTCATCGGGCAGGGGAGCGTTGACCACGATCAACTCAAAATCAGATTCCGACATTCTGCGCCGCGCCTCGGCTCCGCTGGGAATGATCACCGGGCGGCTGTAGCCGATCTCGGACAGCCGCGCGGCAATATACTCGTTGGAGTTGGCACCGGCGCTTACGATCAGTGCGCGTCCCATTTTCCGCACTCCTTTCTCCTGCGCAGGCAGGGATCAGATGGCGTTAAAATAGTAGACGCGCTCGTGCTCGGCCCGGTCAGGCGCACTCCGCAATGCGGCGCAGCGCTTGAGTTCCTCCGAGAAATAGCGCTTGGAAAGCCCCTCCGGCAGCACCTTGCGCAAGAATTCGCTCTCCTCGGCTACCTGTACCGCCTCCTCAAGGGTGGCAGGCAGGGTCTCAAGCCCCAGTCCCTTGGCCTCGGCGGTATCGAACAGGTTGCGGTTCACCGGCGGCTGCAGCACCATGCGCTTTTCAATGCCGTCCAGTCCGGCAGCAAGGATCAGACCAATGGCCAGATACGGGTTGCAGGCGGGGTCCGGGCTGCGCAGTTCCATGCGGCAGCTGTCGCCCTTGACCATGGGGATGCGCACCAGCTGGCTGCGGTTCTGGCGGCTCCAGCTGACATAGCGGGGCGCTTCGTCACAGCCAAAGCGCTGGTAGCTGTTGGGCAGGGGATTGGTGAACACGGTCAACTCCCGGCTGTGTGCCAGCACACCGGCCATAAAGCTGCCTGCTACGCTGTCCGGGGCAATATCGCCCTCAAACAGGTTTTTGCCGTCCATGTAAAGCGAAAGGTTGATGTGCAGCCCGCTGCCGGCCTGCTGGGGCAGGGGCTTGGGCAGAAAGCTGGCGTGCAGGCCGTTGCGCATGGCAATGGCACGGACGATCTGCTTAAAGGTCATCACGTTGTCGGCGGTTTTCAGCGGCCCTGCGTAGCGGCAGTCGATCTCGTTCTGGCCGTTGCCGCTCTCGTGGTGGCTGTGCTGGGGTGCCATGCCCATCTGCTCCATGGTCAGGCAGATATCCCGGCGCAGGTTCTCGCCTGCATCCAGCGGCGCAACGTCAAAATATCCGCCAAAGTCGATGGGAATGCAGGTGGGACGGCCCCGGTCGTCCTTTTCAAACAGATAGAACTCGCACTCGGTGCCCACATTGCAGGTAAGCCCCAGCTTTTTGAATTTGCGGTTCACATCCCGCAAAAAGCCCCGGCAGTTGCCGTCAAAGGATGCGCCGTCCGGCTTTTCCACATCGCAGAAGAACTGCATCACCCGCCCCTCGGTGGGACGCCACGGCAGGATGGTCACGGTAGAAAGATCCGGCCGCAGCACAAGGTCGCTTTCCTCAACGTGCATAAAGCCCGCAATGGAGCTGCCGTCAAAGCACACGCCCTCCTCCAGCGCCTTGGACAGGTTGCTGGCCAGCACGGCAATGTTCTTCTGGGTGCCAAAGATATCGCAGAAGGCAAACCGCACAAATTTAACGTTGTTGTCCTCCACAAAATCCAGAATATCCTGTTGGGTGGAATAGCTCATAAATAACCCCCTTACAAAAACTGCATTTCAAATAAAACGCCCAAAGGCCTGCCCTCAAAAAGGGAGCAGGTCTTTGGGCTGGTGTAAGAAATAGGAAAAGGAGAATGGCTAATTGATCCGGCAGCCGGCGGATGCTTATTCTTTACGCTGTCAGGAGACTATCAGACGTAGTAAAGCATCTTGCTGTAGCTGGGCAGAGGCCAGTAATCCTCGCCGCAGATGGTCTCGGCATCGTCGGCAGCGGCACGCAGGGCGTCCATCACCGGGAGAACGTTATCGTGGAAGGCAACGGCCTTCTCGCTCTCGGTGGGCAGTGCCTTGGCGGCATTCACGGCATCCTGCAGGGTGTCGATAGCATCGCTCATGGCATCGGCGTCAGAAGAAAGCTTTTCCAAAGTCTTGGTCTCGCTGCGCACGCTGATGTGCTCGCTGACAGCCAGCTTGGAGGCGGCGGTGTTGGCAACCTCGCTCATGTAGGCGTTGATGGCGGGCAGCAGCTGCTTGCGGGCCATCTCCAGCATGGTCAGAGCCTCGATGTTGATGATCTTGGAGTAGTGCTCCATCTCCACCTCGTAGCGGCTCTCCATCTCCACCTTGGTCAGCAC
>CAKTAT010000011.1:0-37245 GCA_934532365.1 uncultured Faecalibacterium sp.
AGGTTCACCAGAAACACATCCGCAAACGGTGCCCCCTGATACTCTGCCTTTTGCCGTCTGCGCTCCGTCCGAAGCTCATCCAGCGCTTGATTCAGGTCATTCTCAGGCAGTGTGGACTTGTACAACAGGAGATGCAGTTTCTGTTCCGCTGACCCGCTGTCATTCAGTTTCCCTGCCGGGAGTTCCACATCTGCATGAATGGTGCAAATCTGTTTTTGCATTGTAGCACGCAGGTTTTCCAGTTTCTGCTGCCGTTCTGCTTCCAATTGCTGTGCGGACTTTTGATGTACTTCTTTGGCTTCTGGCTGTTGCGCAGTATGCTCCTGCTTGGGCTCTGGCTTAGGCTTTGACCGTTCGCTGTGCTTTTCTGCGTCAGCCGCCGAAACATTTTGTCCTAGTACAGTCGGCACCGACACATTTTGGACGCTGCTTTGTGCTGCCGATGCTTTCTGTGCCGCAGAAGGACGCTCCGTTCTCTTTGGTTTCACCGACCGCGTTGCACCTGTGCTCGTGCTTTTTGCCTCCGGCCTTGGTGTTTTCACCGCAGGAACAGCATTTTTAACACTTTCCGGTCGAACCCGTGTCTGCGTCTGCCAGAAATCGCTGCCGGTGCGCTGATAATAGGACGTCTCCGCTCGTTTCCGGCTGCTGCGCACACCTTCACAGATCCACGAAAAAATCAGATAGCGTTCCAGCGTATTCCAAAAGCTGCTGCGCCGATGACGGGGCTTATGCCGCCCGCGGGACACATATAAAATCATCGATAAGCATCCGTAGAACAGAAAACCTGCCGCAAACCCGATCCCTGTAAACAGCTTTTTGAAAAAGCCCATCTCTCACACCTCTTCCGGTTACAGCCTTGCCTGATACACCCGCTCCGTCCGGGCATCGAAGCAGCAGAAAATCACCTGCATTGCGTAATCCGCATGTGCTTCCAGCCACTGCGCCACTGTTTTGACCGCAATCTCCGTGGCATCTTCCAGCGGGTAGCCATACACGCCGGTCGAAATTGCCGGGAACGCAATGCTGTGGACGTCATGCTCTTTGGCAAGAGCCAGCGAATTGCGGTAGCAGTCCGCCAGCTGCACCGCATCCTCTGCTGTGCCGGAATAAATCGGCCCCACTGTATGAATGATATACTTTGCTTTCAACCGGTAGCCCTTGGTAATTTTTGCTTTGCCGGTGCGGCAGCCGTGCAACGTGCGGCACTCCGCCAACAGTTCCGACCCTGCTGCCCGGTGGATAGCACCGTCCACCCCGCCGCCACCCAGCAGACTGCGATTGGCCGCATTCACGATGCCGTCACAGTCCAGCTTAGTGATGTCGCCCTGCTCCACATGAATTTGATTTTTGACTTTTTCGGAAATCATATGCGATGAACCCTCTACTTCTCAAAATTCCATATATCAACATCAACCACTGACTGTTCAATTTCTCTGTTCTTCTTTTGAGAGCATTCTCTGCAAATTGCTTCGTCATCTTCGCGATCATGTTGATAATACACTAATTCACTTTCCGGTTTGCACTTATGACATCTTACGCAGGTATGCCAACGCTCTTCTGTCAATCCTACTACATTTCTTCTCTGGTCAACCGATTCTATTTTTTCATTTAGCTTTTTTTGAACGTCTTTCTGCCGTTCTTTTATTTTTTCATATTCAAGCTGATGTTCTTGTAATTTTCGCTCTAACCATTCACCTTTCAGTCGCTCCAGTTTATTATTTTTGATCCACTCTGTTCGGAAGTCGAGTTTTTCAATTTTCTTCATGAGCTGTTCGCTATGTAGCTCATAGAAGTTTACATTTTTGTCGATATAGATTGCAAGTGTTGGTAACTGATTATATGGCCGAGGGGCCTGTTGTTCTTTACAAATTGTTGCCGGAGGAACAACGATAACCGCAAGTTTTCTCTGTTTTTCTTTTGCAGTCAATAGAAGTGCTTCAGGAAGTTCTTTTTTACAGACAACCTCACATCCTTCCACTTCAAACGGGTGGGATTCTAATATGATTTCTGCTTTATCTAATTGAACCGTCGAGAAATTAGTATATGCCCGAATTGTACTTAACCATGCTCGTTGGTCTGCCGCAAGTCCACTAAAATTCGCATAAACAGATGGCGGGCAAAATGTCCCGCTTAACTCTATGCTCTGCTCAAAAAACTTATAAAGAGCTGTCATAAAGGCAATCGTTTCATTGCACGGCTTTCCAAGATGCGCAAAATGTGGTTGTCGAATCGTCCCATTGTTTTTTGCCTGAAAATCTCCTTTGCAAAGTGGGCAAATGCAACCACATTTTTTTCCATTTTCCTTCGGGGAGATATCTGAAATCAGTATAAGTTTTCCGTTTTTTTCTCCAAAAGGGTTCTTCAGTGATGACATAGCATTACTCCTCACTTTTTGAGCAGCTCCAGCGCCTTGTCCATGGGCACACAATCGGCATAGCGGTCCGGCCAGAGGAATTCATTGTAATAACGGTAGCTCTGCTCCCCTGTCATGTACTCGTTGTCCTGTGTGGAATTTGCATAGGCAGGAACGATCATGTGCAGACCATGCTCAAAGCCCGCCTCCACCGTTACATTGATGCAGAAGTCGGTCATAATGCCGCAGACCATCACATCTTTTTCGCCTTTTTCCGTCAGATATTCCAGCAGACCGCTTTCTTTTTTGAACGCACTGCATACGGTTTTGACGAACCGTTTTTCAGTCAGCAGCGGTGCAAATTCGGAATAGACCTCAAATTCATCGTCCCCGATGGAAAAGCCTGTACCGGGCCCATCGTCATGCTGGACATAGACGACCTCGATTCCCTGTTCGCGGGCAGTCCGGATCAGTTTCCTGATGTTGCTGACAAACGTTTCAAACGCATACAGGCGTTCATCCACGATACCTTTCTGTGTATCCACAACCAGTAAAACCATGTGTAAGCCCTCCTGTTTTTCTTTGATTTCATGCTACCATAGACCGCCGCTTTCTACAAGCAGATTCAAAAAATCCCCACAGGGAAAACCTGTGTTTCACCTGCAGGGATTGATTCAGCCACCCAAGACGATCAGGATCAGCACCACGACCACTGCAATGGCGATCAGGCAGCCGCATCCGCTGCCGTCCCCGCCACCACCACCGCCGGACGAACCGCCGAAGTTGCGGTTGAACGCCGTCATGTACTGGGCATAGCCCGTATCGCCCTTGCCGAAGTAGTCATAATCACCGTTTGACATTGTTTTGTCCTCCTCAGAAATATATTTTTTCCCTTCTGAGGTTCATTTTATCGAAAGTGATGTCCAACAAGCATCTCTTTCAAAGCATTTTATGCAAAAATCTTTGAAAGCCATGGAAATAACGGTTTCTTAAAAGTGATCCCAAAGAATTTTTGCGCTTCTTCCAGATTCATCACCAGGCAGTCTCTGGACTTTCGTACCTCCAGTGTTTCCGGCAGTTCTTTCAAAATCCGATCCGCTTCATATGTTGCACCAGCGTTATAGCAAAGTTCATTTGTGCAAGGATATACTTCAAACGAATCTCTGCTTGTTTTCCATGCATCCCGAATTATTTTGATTGCGTATCCTCCGGTCACTTTTTCACTGAAATAATCCTCAAGGCTCAGTGTACGAATATATTCCGGAAGTTTCTCTGGTCCATACTCCTCAAAGATTTCCATAAGAACCTGAGACGATGTCTTCAAAATATCAGGAGCAGAATCCTGTTCGTCATCTTTCATCTGCTCCAGCAGTTCCGGAACAAGATCAAGCATCCGGCGCAGATATTCTCGATAGAATGCCGTTCCGATCTCTCGCTGAACAGTGCGTACAATATTGCTGCTCATCACTTCCGTATTGGTCAGACCTGCCTGAACGCGGCAGATCACCGTCCGGCGAATCACTTCCGATGCAACCGCTTTAACGTCCTCGTTAGCACTGATCACAACTGCCGGATAATTTACCAGATGCTCTGCAATACCAAAATCATCATTCTTAATCGTCTCGATTGCATGCTGCTTGAACCGGTCATTCGTCAGATCGTCCACAATGATCGGTGCTCCATGCACAGTCTGCTTGAGGCTATCGATACTGGAACGTGTAAAATCTGGGGCAGAGATCTTCGTTTTCTGCCCAATCATCATTTTTAAAAGCGTTTCCAGAAAGCTCGTTTTTCCAGCCTTACTTTGTCCATAAACCAAGCCGAACACTGGATACGGCAAGGTATTCTGATTGTATCGAACCGCCATATCCCGCATACAGGCCATGAACGGAGAGCAGAAGAACCAGTTTGCAAATTCATAGTATCGGAACTGCATTCCAACATGATCTCCATGGAATTTTTCATATCCATCCATATAACGCAGGAACAATTCCACATCTTTCTCAACTTCGGCCTTCGGAGGGTTCAAATCGAGTTTTTGTTCATTTAACGTCACGTACTTTTCATCCGGCTCAACATCAAGCTGCGGGTACTCACTGCGTTGTTCTTTTTCCAATGTTTTTGCCTCAACCACATGCTTTCGGATGATTTTGATTTTATCTGGCGACAGCAGAATTTTTCCTTTTTTATCCGGTTTCGGGACGCATGGTTTGAATTTTGCTGCAAGTCCCTTTACATCAAGTGCAAAGCGCACTTCCTCTTTCTGATTTTCTGAGACAGGCTGAATCACAACAGCCTTTTTTACTCGAACCGTCTTTGCAATCGGAAGTTCTTCCAGATTTTCACCGTCATCGGCACACAAAAGCGAATCTTTTCCAATTTCGTCTGTGCTTTTTTCTTTTAACGTCTGGTAACACTCCATATACCAGTCAAATGCTTCATCTCCATCCATATAGCAGATATTCTCGCGCTGCCTTCCTTCAAATGCGGCTGCTGACATATTTGCCGAACCCATTATCACGCGTTTTCTACCATCCTTGGCTGAAAGCAAATAGATCTTTTCATGAGAAAGAATATCCCTTGCAACGAAAAGATGCAACGTTCCATTTTCCACACGCTCGGCAAGCTTTTTATACGCTTTATTTCTCATTCGTTCAATCAGCTTGCACTGGTACGCCATCACACTTTGCATGGAGTAATCCATAACATCTTCGCAACCGAAAATAATCTCTGCCTGTTCAAACCGATCCAAAAGTTCACACACAAAACCAATACCGGAAGAATAGGTGATTGCGCAAAGATTATCATATCCGAAAAAAAGCTCCTGCCATGTCAGAGACTCGCATGACTCATAATTCAGTTTAACAACATCCAAGTGCTTTGAGCCTTTTACACCGTCCAGATTTTCCATGGTCTGCTGCTCATCAAATAAAGACAGGTTCTCCATACTGGTCCGTTCCTTTCGTTCATCTTATACAATGGCTTTCAGTTTGATTTATACTGAGGGTGCATTCATCTATATTTTACATCAATATATGTCCAATAAAAAGTTCTTTTGCTTACTTTTTTATCCGCAGGTAATATTTTTCAAGGCTCTTATCGCAGACATCCACAATATGCAGCCAATCTTCCCGTGTGAGTTTGCGGAAGATGATCGGGTTCACCTCGATAGTCTCCACGTCCTTGCAACGCATCAAGAATCGCATATCCTCAAAGCGCTTGAAGGGATTGGAGAGGATGTTCTTCTCCACATCCTTCCGGGTATAGCCACCCTTCTGATAAATGCTGGTGGATTTCTCTGCGATTATTCCGTGTGCCTTGCGGTCCTCGTAGAAGTCGATAAAGTAGTCCACCACATCCGGCAGGGCAACTCTGCCGCTGCTGTCCATGTACTCATAGATTGCTTTGAGCAGCACCGGCTTGTAGGAATAGCTCATGTCCATCGTTTCAATAAACTTCATGAACTTGTCTGCCATATTCTGCGGCGTAATGAGATCCCAGCCATACTGTTTCGCAATGTTGCGGATGCTTTCCTCCCGGAAATAGTGGAACATCCGCTTATCACCAAAGGGAATCGAAAGGTCAGGTTTGACTTTTCCGTCCTTGATGTAACGCTCCACTGTCTCGGACTGCACATCCACCATCCGAACGAACTCGATCTGCGAGATCATATCTTTGACGCTGTTCTGCCAATTGAACAAGTCGATGATTTCGTAGTCGTCTACATCAATCGGCACATCCAGCCACGCTTCCGGCTTTTCTCCCTTGAACAGCATGTCCTGGTCCAGCTTGCGCTTGTTCTCCGGTGCCAGCACATACGCCATAGGCTGATATTTTGCAATGTCCAGCACCCGGTGCAGGCTGTAGGGCATATTGAACATATTGGCGTTGTCCACAAAGTCAACCACCAACAGATCCTCTTTGCCCGGGCAGCGGCGTGTGCCACGGCCAAGTTGCTGTAGATAGATTGTTTTGGACATGGTCGGGCGTGCCATGAACAGCACCGTGGTATGCGGGCTATCCCAGCCTTCGTTCAGAAGGTCACAGGCGCAGAGGACATTGGTGGAGCCGGTTTCGTAGTCCTTCAAAATCTTTTCCCGGACCTCTACCCGATCCCGCCCGGAAACTGCTTCCGCCTTCACGCCGCTATCCCGCAGCAACTTTGCAATTTCGGCTGCATGGTCTACGCTGGCGCAGAAAATCACGGTCTTTTTGCCGTTGACGTACTTTAAATAAGTATCAACGATCAACTGATTCCGTTCCGGGATGAACAGCTTGCTTTCCAGATCCTGCGAATTGTATTTGATGCCGTTGATCCGCACATCGATCAGGTCGATGTTGGTCTTGACCCGGATGCAGCGAATCGGCACCAGTATGCCACGCTCCACAGCAGTCTTGAGATCCATTTTGTGGGCAACATTCTGGAACAGCTCCAGCATATCTTCGCCATCGCTGCGTTCCGGGGTAGCGGTCAAACCCAAAATAAACTTCGGATGGAAGTAGGTGAAGATCTTCTGGTAGATATTGGCCGCAGCATGGTGACATTCGTCCACGATCAGGTAGTCAAAATCCGTAGGCGAGAACTTTTCCAGATCCTTGGAAATACTCTGCACCGTTGCAAAAATGACTGTTTGGGTCATATCCTTCTGACTTCCGGTGTACTCTCCCAAGGTTGCTTCCGGCCAGACCTTGGCGAAAGTCTCTTTTGCCTGAGATGCTAGCTTCAGGGCGTTGACCAGAAACAGCGTGCGCCCACCCACTGCCTTGGCGTCCGTTGCTGCCGTGATGGTTTTGCCCACGCCGGTTGCATGGTACAGCAGCGCAATGGTCTTACCGTCCTCTCGCATCTTCTGCAGGTTCTCGGTGGCTTCCTGCTGGTAATCCCGAACTTCGATGGTCTGCCCCATCTGAACCGGCAGGTCGGCTTCAAATGCCTTGAACATGGGGCTGGTGCCTAAGAAAGTAATCCGCTCATCCTTGACCTTTTCCGGTTGCTTTTCCAACTGGCTGTAGATCCAGCGATATACTTTCCAGTTGTCATAGATCAGGCTGTTCTGCTTCAGGAGGTCATCAGCGCATTTGTTTTCGGACACCTTGCTCGGGTTGTGGTAAGTCTCACCGTCAATCTCGATTGCAATTTTGAATTCAGGTGATTCCAGCGCAAAGTCGATATAGCGATGCCGACCATAGATGTCCACGCAGGGATACTGGACCTGCAGATTTTCGGTTTTCTCAGATCCAAAAGCCTCACAGAAAAGCTGTACAAACAGCTCCTCCGCACGGCTGTTGACGCTGGTTGCTTTTGATGGTTCCATGAGGGCCTCCTAAAACGATTTTTTATTTGACTGACGTTTCCAAAAAGATAACCATAAATTTTTTCTCAAAAGACTTAACTCTACTGCATCCATGGGCTTCTACTAAGCGAAGACACTTACAGTTGGAAGTGAAAGCGGGGTTTTACCATGGATTATAATGCAGTTTTGAATCGTGTACGCCCGATGCTGACGAACGGCAATCGCCTGTCTGCGCAAGGCTTTGAGGCGCTGTTTGGTTCCTGTTCTCAGCAGGAACAGGAACATCTGCTGGCCGAGCTGGCGGGGATTGGCATCCTGGTGGATACCAGCGCCGCTATCCCCAGCAGCAGAAAGGCCGCTTCTTTCTGCCGCAGCGACTTTACCTCCAAGCAGCTTTGGTCTATGACCAACGAGCAGCTCTGCGTATTGGCACAGCAGGGTGATGAGAGCGCCAAGGCGATCCTTGTGCGCAAGACCTCCGGTTTTGTCCACCTGATGGCCCGCAGAGTCCCGCAGCTGCTCGCCCATAGCTGCCTGACCGAGGAGGACAACTTCCAGAACGGCATTCTGGGACTGTTTACTGCGGTCCAGCGGTTCGATGCTCTGCAGGGCTACAGCTTCCTGACCTACGCCGCCTACTGGATCCGCCAGTCCATCCTGCGCGAAGCCATCAACACCGGCCTTACGGTACGTATCCCGGTACACTATTTTGACACGCTCTGCCGGGTGCGTGTCGTCTGCACCACCTGCATGCAGCTAGATGGTCCGGATCTCTGGCGTGCCATTGCTGAGGCTGAAGCCAGCAGCGGTCACCCCTGCACAGTGGAGCAGGCGCGCCGCTACCTGAGCGACATGCTCGTTTACCTCAACGTTACCAGCCTGAACCTTATGGTCGGCGACAGCCACGACACCGAGCTTGCGGAGCTTCTGGCGGATGACGTCAGCCCCGATTCTGTGGACACTGTGAGCGAGAACGAGACCGTTCAGGAAGTCCGGTTGCTTCTTTCTCAGCTTCCCGAACGCGAGTCCACTGTGCTCCGGCTGCGCTACGGTATCCCGGATGACCGCTGCCGCACGCTGGACGAGATCGGTGCGCAGCTGGGCGTCACGCGGGAACGTGTCCGCCAGATCCAGGTGCGTGCCGAGCGCCACCTGCGGGAGATGCTGAAGCGCCGCTCCTCATCCACCCTTTTTGCTGCCTGATTTTTTGACCTGATGGAGGATTTTGCCATGAATACATTGCTTTGTTCTTATCTTTCCACCCATGCTGCTGAGGATACTCTGTTTGTCTTGTGGGGGTTTTCTTCGGAGGATGCCGGTCTTGCGCGTCCTTCTCTGGATGCTTTGCTGCAGCAGCGCCTGTCCCGCTACCTGAGCAGTCTGCTGCAGCAGAACCCCTGTGTGATCACCGCAGAGGAGTTTGCCCTGCACGCCGATACCCTTGCGCAGGAGTTCCCGCACATCATCCTGATGCAGAACACCTGCTACCGCACACTGCTGCCCATGTCTGTGACGCTTACGCCGGAGATGCAGTCCGGCCTTCTGAGCCACTTTGACCTGGAAGCACCGCAGGATACTCCGCTGCCCGGCATTGAGCCCTGCCTGCGGGTCTACTCCAACCTGCTGCATACGGAGGAAGGCATCGCCTGCTGCATTCCTTTGGACGCTCTGCTGCGTCAGTACCCGCAGGTCGAGCGTGTATCGCTTGGCGCAGCGCCGCATACGGTTCCCGAAACCGCCGCCAGCAGCTCTGCCTTTGCGCTTACCGGAGAAGCCGATTATTTCTGCCTTGTGCAGCAGCTGCGCCGCGGCAAAACGCTCTGCGTTTCAGCCGACAGCTTCATCGGCGATGAGGCTGGTCTTGCCGACAGCCTTGCGGCGCTGGCCGGCGCTTTTCCGGGTCAGCTTTCCAGAGCGCATGCGCAGACGATGCAGCCGGAGCGCCCCGTCTGCCCGGAGGCGCGCACCCTTCTGCAGCAGCACTGGGGCTACCCGGACTTTCTCCCGCTGGATGTCTACGACCTGGACGCTCTGCATCGCGGCGAGAAGAAGCTGCGCACCATCACCCAGGAGGACATCATCGATGACCTCATCCAGCAGGCAGAGCTTTGCCGCGCGGGGCAGACGTACCGTGACCTGTTCGTTACTGCATCTACCGGTGCGGGCAAGAGCGTGATGTTCCAGATCCCGGCCATTGATCTGGCCGAGAAGTACGGGATGGTCACGCTGGTGATCTCGCCGCTGATCGGCCTGAT
This sequence comes from uncultured Faecalibacterium sp., assembly GCA_934532365.1. Taxonomy (GTDB): domain Bacteria; phylum Bacillota; class Clostridia; order Oscillospirales; family Ruminococcaceae; genus Faecalibacterium. The sequence continues at coordinate 9,906 of CAKTAT010000011.1, forward strand.
GAACGATCAGGTACAGGGCATGGAGAAGCACCGCTACGCCAAGGCCCGCACCATCAACTCCGACATCCCGCCCATGGTCAAAAAGACCATTGCGCAGGAGGTGCAGGAAGGCCGCTGCGACATCCTGTATCTTTCGCCGGAGTCCCTGCTGAGCCGCAGCGATATCTCCGACCTGATCGGCGACCGTGCCATCGGCCTGCTGATCGTGGACGAGGCCCATATTGTGACCACCTGGGGCAAGCAGTTCCGCCCGGATTACTGGTTTCTGGGTGACTACGTGAACAAGCTGCGCAAACAGCAGCTGAACGGTCCGCACCAGCATGCCTTTGTCACCGCCACCTTTACGGCCACGGCCACCTATGGCGGCGAGGAGGACATGTACCGCGAGACCCTGCGCAGCCTGCACATGTCGCCGGACCCCATCGTTTATCTTGGCTGCGTGCGCCGCCGCAACATCCAGCTGTGCATCCGGGAAGTGCCCCGCGTGACCGGCCGCCGGGAGTACGAGCTGGACAAGTTCCAGGCTCTGACCGGGCAGATCAACACCGCACTGGAGCAGGGGCAGAAGACCCTGATCTACTTTCCCACCGTCAGTCTGCTGGAGCGTTTCTACACCCATTGCCTTGCACAGCGTCTGGGCAATGCTGTGACCCGTTACCACGCGCAGCTTTCCGGCGAGGCCAAAGCGGAGAATCTGGAGGATTTCCGCAGCGGCAAGCGCCGGATCATGCTGGCCACCAAGGCCTTTGGCATGGGCATCGACATCCCGGACATTGCCCTTGTGCTGCACTTTGCCCCCACCGGCAACCTGTGTGATTACACGCAGGAGATCGGCCGCGCCGCCCGTGACCCGGAGATCCATGGCCGTGCCGTGTACGAGCACATGGCCAACGACTTCAAGCACATCAACCGCCTGCACGGCCTTTCCAGCATTCAGCCCTGGCAGCTGGTGCAGGTGATGCGCAAGGTGCTGCAGCTGTACCGCCAGCACCGCGCCAGCCAGCCGGCCACTGCCACCAAGCACCGCAACGAGCTTCTGGTGGACGCCGAGAGCTTTGCCTACATCTTTGCCAGCCCTAACGGCGAGCACCAGCAGGACCCGCTGGCCAAGGTCAAGACCGCCATGCTGCTGATCCAGAAGGACAGCGAAGCACGCGGCTATGCGCCCTTCATCATGCGGCCCTCTCCTCTGTTCACCCACGGGTATTTCCTGCTCAGCAGCGCCGATGCCGCCGCAGTCAACTGCATCTGTACCGGTGCTGCCACCCTGCAGGATGAGGCTGCCGGGGTCTACGACGTAGACCTTGCCCGCCTATGGAGCAGCCGCTGGCAGAACGATTTTTCCTTCCCGCAGTTCAAGTATCTGCTGTACGCCCACAGCGATAAGCTGCCGCTGAATGCCCAGCTGCGCCTGACCCCCGCCATGCAGCTGACGCTGGAGTGGCACGCCAATACGGATGCCCGTTTTTCCGTACTGCTGCGCGCCCTGAAGGAGATCTTCTTCGAGGCTGCCCGCAGCGGTCAGTATCTCTACGACCGGGATGCCGCCGCCCGGCTGGCGCAGGCCACCGGTCTGAGCAGCACCCGTGCCACCAGTGCAGTGCGCGTGGTGCTGGCGGCTGTGCAGTCCTGGCAGCAGCATTCGCCCCGCCTGCAGCGCACCCGTGTGCTGCGCCGCGGCACCACGCAGGAAGGCGCAGAGTACAGCGTCGTGGACCCGTTCATCAGCGAGTTTTTCCACTGGCTGGAGCAGAGCTTTGCTGTTCTGCACAGCGGTGAGACCTGCCGCTATCTGCCGGTGAACGATTCTGCACAGAGCAGCGAGCGTCTGACCCCGGCTCTGGGCGTGCTGGAAGAGCTGGACCTGCTCCACTTTGCCCTGCTGGGCGGCTCCAACAGCCGCCTGTACCTCTATATCAACCAGACCCAGACCCTGGAGCTGGCTGACCGCGGGTTCTACCGCAACCACCTGCTGGAACGCATTGCTCAGCGCCACACCGATGCTGTGCGGCTGATGAGCTGGCTGTTTACCAGCGGCTTTTCCAGCGAGCAGCTCTGGGACCGTATCGAGGAATACTTCCTCGGCCTGCCCATTCAGGGCTTTGACGCCCCTTCTGCCGAATCGAGGTGATCTTTATGGCTTATCATTTCTACTCCATCCGCGCTTCTCCTGTGGATGGTTCTTTTCTTTTGGCTCAATGTGTGGTATAGTAAAACTATACTCCGTAAGGGGGCGAAAACAACCCTCTGCACCTTCACCCCTCTCTCCAAGTCTGTACCATCCCCGTAAGGGGGCGAAAACATGTTTTTGATAGCGTAAGTACGAATCATAATGTAGTTGTAATTTATCCCAGTAAAACCCTCTCAGGCGCTGCGCGCCAGCTCTCCCAAAGGGAGAGCTTTTACAGCTGCCGTTACCCGACATTAAGCTCCCCCTTTCGGGGGAGCTGGCACGGCGTAAGCCGTGACTGAGAGGGTTCTCCCCGCAAGGGGACGGAAACTTGAAGTATCTGCGAACATCGCTAATGGTCTGCATTGCAATTCATCCCCGCGAGGGGACGGAAACAGCTCGTTAAGAGCCTGAGTAACAAGCATAGTAAATTCCAATTTATCCCCGCAAGGGGACAAAAAAGCACCTCTGCCACTGGCGTTTGCCAGCAGCGGAGGTGCTTTGCTTTTTCCTATATTCTATTTTACAGGTTGGGAGCTGCGCCTGCCGGGATCGTCTTTGTGACAGGCAGCGCCTTGACGCCTTGCGGAACATCCGGCTTCATGGGGCGGATCTCCTGCAGATAATCGGTTACATCCTGCAAAGTCTGCTCAATATGGGCCGTGTCCAGCGGCAGGATACGGTCGCTCTGCAGACCAAAAGCCGTATCACTGGCATGGTTGATCTGGTTGCGGTACTGCATCACGCGCTGGTAGAACAGTGCCGCATCCTCGATCTGCCACCGGACATCCGGGTCGATCACCAGCTGACCGGAAGCGAGGATCGTATCCATATAGGCGTGCATTTCTTTAGAATTGGCTACGCCAAACAGCATATTGCCATCTGCATCGTCCTTGCTGTGAGTCAGGCGCAGATCCGTTGTATAGGGATACTCCTTTTGCATCAAAGTCAGGCGGCAGAAATGGAAGTGGAACAGCGGATATACCCATGCCTTGCCCTTATTCTGATTCTGTGCCGCCAGATATGCCCAGCCGGTTTCTGTGGGCTGCACAAAAAGATGACGGCAGACATAGGCCGGCATCTGCTCACACAGCAATGTCAGTGCCTGCTGATACATGCCGTGTTCTGCGCACCAGCTTACCAGCGCAGGAAGATTGTTTTTGGGGGCAGCCAGCAGCCCTTCAAATTCTGTGCGGAAGCGGTCATTCAGCAGGTGGAAGAACAGGCTGGTCAGATTTTTGCTCTCCTTGGGCGGCGTCTGCAGTGCCTGTGCGATCTGGCTCAGGTCTTCATTCAGCGCCTGCACCCGGCACAGCGCCAGATCATCCGAGAACTGGTTGATGCGGGCAAGCAGGGTATGCAGAGCCGGGTCGCTTTCGCCCTCGCTCCACAGATAGCCTTTCAGCTTCTGTGCAGTACCTGTGGAAAAGAACTCGTCCATGGCCGTGATGAGGTCGAACAGGCTGTACAGCTGACTGCTGTCATGGATGCGGGAAGTGCCATCCGGAAGCAGTTCGGAATAGATCACCCTGCGGGTCTCCACACTGCGCAGGTCGCGCATACAGCGAGCTGCTGTTACCAGAAGCATCGCCGTGTCCCGCATGCCGCCGGAAAGGTCGATGGAAAGGGTATCTTCCGCTTCAATTTTTCCCAGCAGCAGAGAGATCGCCCGGAACTGTGCCTTGTCGTCCATGCTGTCCGGTACCGGGATCACCACAAGCCGCTCTGCCGGAATGCCCGCCGAAGGCAGGAATACATCCCGGAAATACTCCACAGTGGTGCAGGTTTTCCCGTCCAGCAGATGCACAGTAGGGCAGGTGCGCACCAGTTCACTGCACAGCGCCAGAATACAGTCCGGCCCTTCCTTGTGCTTTTTCAGCTCCAAAACCGCCGCTTCGTTGGTCTGGGTATGAATGTTCGGATTTTTGCCGAAGGGACTCATATATAAAAGCAATGCACTGCGTTCCATCTTATACCTCCTCCTGTTCCGCCTGCATCTGCATCAGCCTCTGCTGCCATGTTTTGCGCCGCTGCGATACAGCCGCCTTGCTCACCCCGAGAAACTCCGCCACGGTCTTATCCTGTGCCGGGTTGCGCCCCGGCTCCAGCAGCGCATGGACGGCGGCACATTCCAGCGCCTTGGGTGCATAGGGCGGCTGAACCGTAAACTCCACATACCGGTGCAGCAGCAGGATATCCCACAGGCAGTTGTCCTGTTCCAGCGGACGCAGATCGTCGCAGTTTGCCAGCCGCGCGGGCGCATCCTCTGCCGGGTCCAGCGCGTCATTGTTGCGCAGAAAGCCCATCAGCACACTGCTCCACAGCGGGCCAGATGTTTTGCCGTATTTTTCCTTCTGCTGCAGGTTCATCAGCCCAATGCCGCGGTGCAGCCATGCCAGCATTTCTCGGCTCTCTTCCACCTGCTCTTCCACGCTTTTTTCTTGGGAAGCCACCCGGTCGCCCAGCGCCGGATCCTCTCCATCCGTGTCGTCCAGACTGAGCACCGACTGCTTATTGCGCAGTGCTTCCCGCAGGGTCTTTACGCCCACCCCGACAATATCGGCGATCACCTGTTCTTTTTCCGGGTCACGACAGAGCATACTCTCTGTAATCCCGTTCTTCTCCATGTACTCCAGCGCTTTTTTGATCTTGCGGTTCGTCTCGCGTCCGAAACCCGTCACAGCCATTTCTTCCTGCTGCTGGTCGTGTGCCTGTGCATGACGGACAGCGGTGCGCAGATACATACTGAAGGTCTGTCCGGGCTTTGGCTCCCAAAAATCAAACGCATCCAGAAACGCCTTGCAGAAATCCACGCTGTTCCATGCATCCTCTCCCCTTCCGGGAGCCTGTGCGGTCAGAAAGCATTCCGCCCAGAACGTGCGGAACCGTTCATCATTGGCATCGTGCAGCTTTTTGCGCTGTTCCGGCGACAGCTGCAGCAGCGGCGAAGCGTCAATGTCCGCCCATGTTTTCACATCATTCATCGCTGCTCAGTCCTCCCGGTGCTCGTTCATCCAAATCAGCTGATGGAACACTTGTTCGGCGGTCTTGCTGTCACGCATGGTGCCTACCAGCCCGGCAAGCTGATACAGTGCCGCCATATCGTAAAGCCGCGCGCTGAGCACCTGCCCGTTTTCCCGCTTGACCTCACCATAATACACGCCGCCCACTTCCAGCTCCGTATGGGTAGCTTCGGCGCAGGTCAACGCCGTCAGCGTGACCACCGGGATGCTCTTGGAGCCGTAAGTGATGCAGGCATACACCCGGGTGACCTGCGGCAGAGCGTCCACCAGATCCCGGCACAGGCCGATCAGCGTTTCCGGACACTGATCCTCCGGCAGGTGGATCTGCCGCACATGGTTTTCCGCAATGCCCAGCTGCGCCAGTTCTTCCAGCAGGCGCTGATAGTTGCGGGCGGTGTCAGCATTTTCCTGCCGGATGGCCAGCACCTGTACCGTATCGCCGGAAACAAGGGTATCCCGCATCACCTGCACGATGGGAAAACAGGTGGCCACTGGCGGGGTTACATGATCCCGCTGGTACAGCATGGGTTCCAGCTGCCCCTGCAAAGGCACGGTGGTGATATAAGTCTTCAGCACAGGGCAACACTCCTTTTTATAAGATCCACTATCTGCATCATATCATGAAACTGCCCCGCGCACAAGGCAGGCTGAATGAATTTATGGCCGTTCTTTTCAGCACAAAAGCACATCATTGTAATAAAGTGAATATTTTCTAGCCATCCGGCTCTTCAGTTTTGCGGTGTTTTGTGATATATTTAGGGTACGATCCCCGCAAGGGGGCGAAAACCACGTAGGCAGAGCTGGGCAAGCAACCCAAGTCGTACGATCCCCGTAAGGGGGCGAAAACCTATACAGACCCTCGTAGTCTTTCGGGAATGCAGTACGATCCCCGCAAGGGGACGAAAACGCCATAATAAAGAGTTCGGCAGTAGTATACATAGTACAATCCCCCCAAGGGGGCGAAAACTAGCATTCGGGCAGGATAACAATGTACTTCATAGTACAATCCCCGTAAGGGGGCGAAAACAGATCGGTTTCGGCATCCGCCAGAAAATACCAGATACCATCCCCGCAAGGGGGCGAAAACTACATTTTAAATTGTGCGACGAAAACGGCCTTCATACCATCCCCGTAAGGGGACGAAAACACAACGCCGGTTACTTTCACGCTCATAGGTTCAGTACCATCCCCGTAAGGGGGCGAAAACTACTTATTTTCACCAAACAGCTCAGTTGTGAACCGGTACTATCCCCGTAAGGGGGCGAAAACCTGGCTTTTCCTTCATCACCAACCACGATACCAGTACAATCCCCGCAAGGGGGCAAAAAACTCCGCATCAAAAAAAGATGCGGAGTTTTTCTTTTGCAAACCTTAACTCTTTGTTTACCGTGGGCTGTCCCTCTATGAACAGAACGATTGCAGCTGCTGTGATATTTTCTCTGCTGCGGCTTTTGCATGGCGACAAAATGTGCTATAATAAAGCCAATTCCGAGCATCTCTCACAAAATTGACAAATACGCTTTCCGTTTATTGTGCATTTCTTCCACAATCCGTAAAGGAGATGGTATTTTGAACGTTCTCACCCTGCAGTCCACCTATGGCGGGCTGCTGCACGACACCGGCAAAGCGGTGTACCGTGCCGGTGGGCAGCGCGGCAGCCACAGTGAACAGGGCTACCAGTTTTTGCACGGTGTTTTGCCCGGTGCAGGCTGGGCACCGGCGCTGGACTGTGTGCGCTACCACCACGCCGCCGCGCTGCGCGGTGCAGCAAAGGCTCTGCCAGCCGATTCCCCGGCCTATATCGTTTATCTGGCAGATGATCTTTCTGCCGCCGCAGACCGCCGGGAGGTCGAAGGCGAAAGCAGTTCCTTCCGGCGAGATCTTCCGCTGGACTCGGTATTCACCCACCTGAACGGTGCGCACCCCGGCTGGATGATGCCCGCCCAGCCGCAGGATGGCAGCCTGAAGCTGCCACGGCAGCAGCAGCCGCTTTCCGCTTCCGTCTATGCAGATGCCGTGCGCAAGCCGAGCGAGTGCCTGCCGGATCTTCAGCCGCAGCCGGAGTGGATCAACTCGCTGCTGGGTCTGCTGGAAACGCAGTTCAGCTGTTTTCCGTCCAGCACCTTTACCGGCGAAAGCCCGGATGTTTCCCTGTTCGACCACGCCAAGACCACCGCAGCCATTGCGGCGTGCATCAGCGAATATGTGCAGGCAAACAACATCACCGACCTGCGCAAGGCGCTTTTTGAGCAGGAAAAGGATTTTTGCCAGAAGGACGCTTTTCTGCTCTATACCGCCGATTTTTCCCGCATCCAGAAGTTCCTTTATACTGTCCATACCGAGAACGCCCTGCGCTCCCTGCGCAGCCGATCGTTCTTTCTGGAGCTGCTCATGGAGCACTATCTGGACGAGCTTCTGGCCGGGTGCGGCGTGTCCCGCGCCAACCTGATCTACAGCGGCGGCGGGCACTGCTATGTGCTGCTGCCCAACACTGCCGCTGTGGCCGATACCCTGACCCGGTGGAACCGGCAGTTCAACCGCTGGCTGCAGCAGCAGTTCGGCACCCAGCTGTTTCTGGCCAACGCATGGACACCCTGCTCCGGCAACGACCTGACCAATACCCCGGCTGAAAAAAGCCCCTACAAAGAGCTGTTCCGCCGGGTGAACCGGCTGCTGGAACAGCACAAATTCCACCGCTATACCGCAGAGGATCTGCGGCAGCTGAACAGCACCGCCGCTTACCCGGATGGCCGGGAATGCAAGGTGTGCGGCACCAGTGCCAACCTGAAGGATGATCTCTGCCCTTGGTGCAAACTGTTTGTAGATCTTTCCATTAAGATCCAGAACAAGCGCGTTCTGGTAGTAAGCCGTCAGCCCTCGGCTGCCGATGACTGCACCCTGCCTGCACTGGACGGCGGCAGCGAATATCTGTCCCTGACGGATCCACTCTCTGCCCGCAAACGGCTGGCTTCCGGCGAGCCGGTCGTGCGTGTATACACCAAAAATGCACCGTTCACCGGCCTTACTTATAGCACCAATCTGTATGTGGGCGATTACACCGCCAGCAACAGCATGGAAGAACTGGCAGAACAGTCCGAGGGCGTGCGCCGCATTGCGGTCTGCCGTATGGATGTGGACAACCTCGGGCACGCATTTATCTCCGGTTTCGAGCAGGAAAACGAGAAAGACCCGGTCAAACGGATGCACTATGTTACCCTGTCCCGCACCTCGGCGTTCTCCCGGCAGATGTCCCTGTTCTTCAAGTGCTACATCAACGGCATTCTGGATGGCTTACATGTGAGCATCGTCTACGCCGGCGGCGATGATGTGTTCCTTGTGGGCGCATGGAACGATGTTCTGGAAGCAGCGCAGCGCATCCAGAGTAATTTCACTGCATTTTCCTGCGGTGCACTGACCCTCAGCGCAGGCATCGGCATCTTTGATGACCATTACCCCATCCGGCTTTCCGCCGAGGAAACTGCCGCGCTGGAAGAAGCCGCCAAGCATCTGCCCGGCAAAAATGCAGTGGCACTGTTTACGCCGGAGCGCAAAGCGGTCCGGGATGCAAAGGGCAATCTGCTGGTGCAGCCGGAGCAGGGGCACGTCTATGCGTGGGATACCTTCCGCACAAAGGTCCTGACCGAAAAGGTCGGCTGCCTGCAGAGCTTCTTCGGCAAGGATAGCGCCGAGCATGGAAACGCCATGCTCTACAATCTGCTGGCACTGCTGCGGGAAGCCGAAAACGACCGCATCAACCTTGCGCGGTACGCTTACCTGCTGGCGCGGCTTTCCCCCAAAAAGAATGCACCAGATTATAAACTTTACGAGCAATTCTCTCACAGCATGATGGATTGGGCCTTAGATGCCGTACAGCGTCACCAGCTCATCACCGCAATTTATATTGATGTCTATCAGAACAGAAAGGGTGGCGACACAGATGGCAGGATTGAATGATAATGGCCGCAGCTATGGCGGCGGTGGCTATAACAACAACCGGAGCGGATATAGCAACAGCTACAACGGAAACCGCAGCGGTTCCGGCAGCTATAACAGCCGTAGCAGCTATGGGCAGCAGAAAGAGCTGCCGCCGGAGATCACGCCGAAAAAGGTACCGGAAGATTACGTGGACGAAGCCGAGCGTATTATGCGCAGCCTCATGAGCCAGCCCAAAAAAGTGACCACTAGCAAGATCCGTGGCCTGTTGAGTCTTGTAACAGAGATTTTTAACGTTGAAAATCTCCGCACCGAAGAAGCACTTTTGCCCGAAAGTGTTGTAAAGATTAATCTGATGCGAGTTCGGGTAGCCTATGAATATGGTCGCGATACCGGAGAAAGTGTCGGTAAAGATAAAGCTTATCCCATGAAAGACTTTATTTCGCAATCACATCTGCTGGAATACCTCAAGGGCATTTCCACCGACCGTGCGGATCTGATCCGCTTTGCACACTACATGGAAGCGCTGGTCGCTTTCCACCGCTACTTTGGCGGCAAGGAGGGGTAATCATATGTATGGAAAAATTCTGATCCGGTGCGATCTGGAAGTGCGCACCGGTATGCACATCGGCGGTTCCTCTGCCTTTTCTGCCATTGGTGCTGTGGACAGCCCGGTGGTGCGTGACCCCTATACCGGTTATCCCATCGTACCCGGCAGCAGTCTGAAAGGCAAACTGCGCACCCTGCTGGCCCGCAGCACCTGTCAGGATATTGAACACATGCCTGCTTTCGACAAGGACGACGAGCGCATTCTGCGCCTGTTCGGTTCCTCGGAGCCGGTGCGCCGTTCCCGCCTGCAGTTTGCGGATGCCTTTTTGTCCAATGCAAAAGAGCTTTCCAATGTAGGTGTGACCGAGGTCAAGACCGAGAACGCAATTTCCCGTGCAAACTCTGTGGCCAATCCCCGCCAGATCGAACGTGTGATCGCCGGTGCAAAGTTCGGTGTCAGCATCGTTTACGATGTAACCGACCCGGCACAGGTCGAGGAAGATCTTTCCCTTCTGGCCAAAGGCATGAAGCTGCTGCAGATGGATTATCTGGGCGGCCATGGCTCTCGCGGCAGCGGCCGTGTCAGCCTGAAAAACTTTGCGCTGGAAGGCTATGGCGCGCAGGTGGATCTCAGCCGCCTGAAATCCCTCTTTGATGAGGTGGATAGTTATGAACTATTTTCTGTTTAAGCTTCAGTTTGACACAGCTGTTCATTTCGGAGGAGCCGACTCTGCATTGTCGCTTTATACCTCCGAAGAGACCCTGCGGGCAGATACCCTGTTTTCTGCCCTCTGCCACGAAACCCTCGTCCAGCACGGAGAAGAAGCCTTAGAACAGCTTTGTGCGCAGGTCCGGCAGGGAAAATTCCTGCTCAGCGATACAATGCCCTGGTATGGCGAAACGTTCTACCTGCCAAAGCCCATTGCCGCGTCAGAATCCACCGAGGAGGTAGAAACCACCCTGCGTAAAAAGGTAAAAAAGCTAGCCTGGATCCCTGTGTTGGAATTCGACCGCTACGCCAGAAGCCTGCATGAAGGTCATTTTACCCCTGACGAGCAACCGGAAAGCTTTGGCACCCACTATGAGCAGACCAAAGCAGCTGTTCCCATGCAGGGGGATACCATGCCGTATCAGGTTGGACTGTTCCGTTTTGCGCCGGACTGCGGCCTGTATTTCATCTGCGGATTTACCGAAGATGGTCAGGATGAAGATCTGGAGCATTTGCTGGATTGGCTGGGCGCTACCGGCATCGGCGGCAAAGTCAGCTCCGGTTACGGAAAGTTCCATGTTGTAGACAAGATTTATCTGAACGAACCTTTTGACGATCAGACGGAGTGGATGTATCACGCTCTTTCTGCCGAGCATGCTCCTTATCTGCTGCTGAGCACCAGCCTGCCGCAGACAGATGAAATGGATCATGCATTAGAGGGTGCCTCCTTTCAGTTGGTGCGCCGCAGCGGCTTCATGGCATCCGATCGTGTGGAAACTCCACTGAAGAAAAAAACGCAGTATGCCCTTTCCGCAGGTTCTGTCCTGCAAAATCGTTATCAGGGTGCTTTGTATGATGTTGGTTTGTCGGATGTGCATCCGGTATACCGCTATTCCAAGCCAATCTTTATGGGGGTGACATTATGATTCAGCAGGATCATCTGCAGATCTTTGACCTTACTCTGAATGTATGGGCACCTCTGTTTGTTGGCAATGGCAGCAGCTATACCAAAAAAGAGTACATGTACAACAACCGCAATGGCAAAGTCTCCTTTCTGGACGAGCAAAAATTTTTCAGCTTTCTAGTCGAGCACGATCTGGTGGACAAATACGGGCAGTTTATGCTTAGCGAGCAGTCCAATCTCTGGGCATTTCTGACCAAAGACTGCGGCATTTCCGATGCGGAGCTGAAAACACTGACGCGCTATCAGATCGAGGTGGGAGATGCTCTGGATGCGGAGCACTCGCTGAAAGAGATCCACGCTTTTCAGCGTGACGCACAAGGACGCGCCTATATTCCCGGCAGCAGCATCAAGGGCGCGCTGCGTACTGCATGGCTGCTGAGTGCGGTATTGGCTGACCGCAGCACCGGACACAGCCTTGCACAAAACCGCCGAGCCGCCTTTCCGGAAGAGACATATGTCAACCAGCTGCATCTGCATGGAAGCATCGCTTCGGACGCCGTCAACAGCATTTTCCGTGGCATTCAGGTTTCCGACAGCCTTCCCATCCCGGATGCGCAGATGGTCCTTGTCGGAAAATTTGATGCACTTGTGAACGGTTCCTTTGCGAAGGGCAGTAATCGCGGCATCCCCATGTGTCGGGAATGCGCAGCGTCCGGTACTAAGGTGCGCTTCAAGCTGACCCTGGATCAGTCTGTGCTGAAGGGCCGCATTACAAAAGACTCTCTGCTGGAAGCCATTCAGCAGTTTGATACTTATTACGAGCAGACGTATAGCAGGCACTTCACCCCGCCGCGCGGTGCAGTCAACCTGCCGCAGCAGCCCTATCTGATCCTGGGCGGCGGCTCCGGCTTTTTTGCCAAGTCGCTGGCGTACCCCTATCTGGGTGAAGAAGAGGGACTGCGCTGGACGGCAGAACAAATGAGACAAATGTTCCGCAACCACAAGCATGAGCGTGATGCCGAAAATGGCATTTCCCCGCACACCATGAAATACGCCCGCTTTCTTGGTCGCCTTTATCCCTATGGATATTGCGGGGTGAGTATCTTATGATCCAGCAGATCCAACTGGTTTTATCTCCGCCCAATGATGTGCGGATTCCCCAGTCGTGGTCCTATCGTCTGTATGGCTGGCTGATGTCACAGATTTCTTCTGAATTTGGGGAGCAGATGCATCTGCAAGGGGAACACCCCATTGCGCATTTTCTATGTTTTTCGCCGGAAAAGCAGTCTTTGATCTGGACGGTCAACCTGCTGAATGACGCTGCTCGGCAGGTAGTTTTTCCCGTTTTGGAATCTGCAAAGGAAATCCCTCTGCATGAATTGACACTCCCGGTTTCAGAGGTCCGCACCTTTCCGGCAGTCTCCGCGGAAGAACTGATCCGTTCTGGGCGCTCCCACAGCGAAACCCGTGCCAAAATTGTTTTTCTGTCGCCTTGCGCCTTCAAGCAGTCCGGCCGCTATACTATTTTCCCGCAGGAAACTCTGCTTTTGCAAAGTCTGATTGCGCATTGGAACGCTGCCTTTCCAGAATATGCCCTTATCGATCCTGATGCACTGCAGGCTTTACAGCAGGGGCTTCATATTGTGGATTACAATCTCCATACCACACGTTATCTGCTGAAAGAAACGCGCATTCCAGCCTTTCAAGGCAATGTGACCATCGAGGCACGCCTTGCGCCGCCGCTTCTGGAACTTTGGAACGCGTTGCTCTCTTTTGCATCCCATGGCGGAGTTGGCATCAAAACCACTCTTGGGATGGGAGGCACTGCTACGGATTTTTATAAAAAAGCACCCGTTATATAAGCCTCATTGTTATCGAGAGACTGTTGCACTGCATCAGTCTCTTTTTATTGTAGCATCATACAAATCATCACGACCTCTATTATTTTTTATAAAAGCAATACAGCTACAGTATATTTTCTGAGATCAAAAACTTCTTTTTCCATCAGATGCAGTTTATTCTCGATCATTGAATATTCTTCTACCGGGCGCTATAATAAAAGAAAACGGCAAGGAAGTGCACCGATGCTCTACCCCGGACTGTACGAACAGGTCATCAACAACGCGCTGAACCGCGAGCTTGCAGAGATTCCGGAAGCCCGCAAGTCCACTGCGCCCATCGACACAGCGGAGGCTGCCAAAGTGCTGGCGCAGTATTTGACCGATGTGGTGCAGAAGGGTCTTGAGAACGTGCAGGACAACGGCGGCGGCATCGAGGCACAGATCCAGCTGGCAAATCAGATCGTGACCACCATCCAGAGCACCACACAGGAAGCTGACTTTGCCGCGCTCGGTGTTGACCAGCGGGCAGAGCAGCTTCTTGCGCTTTTGCAGCAGAATGACCCGCGCCTTGCTACAGGAAAAAGCGCAAAAGACCTTGACCGCCCGGAGACCTCCATTGCACAAAGCTCCCTGTTTACCGGTGCTATCCATGAGCCGCAGATGTACACGGAGCTGAAAAAGGAGATCGTCTCCGCTGACCGCATTGATATGCTGGTCTCCTTTATCAAGTGGAGCGGCTTGCGCCTCATCATGGACGAGCTGCGGCAGTTTGCGCAAAACGGCAGCGAATTGCGCATCATCACAACCTCTTATATGGGCGCTACGGACGTGAAAGCCATCGAGGAGCTGCACGCGCTGCCCAATACAAAGATCAAGGTCAGCTACGACACCAAACGTACCCGCCTGCACGCAAAGACCTATGTGTTTTACCGGGACACCGGTTTTACTACGGCGTATGTAGGCTCCTCCAACCTGTCCAATGCGGCAATTTCCAGCGGTCTGGAATGGAACGTCAAGGTGACCCGAAAGGACCTGCCGGAGACCATTGAAAAGATCGCAGCCACCTTTGAAAGCTATTGGAACTCCAGCGAGTTTGAATATTACGATGAAGGGCAGCGGGAGCGGCTGACCCGCGCGCTGAAGGCCGAAAAATACAGCGAGACCGACCACAGCGGGATCTACACCCTGGATATTTTGCCCTATTCCTACCAGCAGGAAATTCTGGACCGGCTGGATGCCGAGCGCACCGTTCGGGATTATAACCGCAACTTGGTGGTGGCCGCTACCGGCACCGGCAAAACTGTGATCTCCGCACTGGATTACAAGCGCTTCTGCAGGCAGCATCCGGGGCAGCCCTGCCGTCTACTGTTTGTGGCACACCGGGAGGAGATCCTGAAGCAGAGCCTATACACCTTCCGGGCGGTACTGAAGGATGCCAATTTCGGTGAACTATTTGTGGGCAGCCACAAGGCTGACAGCATCGACCATCTGTTCATCTCCATCCAAACTTTTAATTCACAGGATTTCACCACGAAAACAGATGCGGATTTTTACGATTATATCGTTGTGGATGAGTTCCATCATGCCGCTGCACCGACCTACCAGAAGCTACTGGAATACTATCAGCCGAAAATCCTGCTGGGCCTGACCGCCACCCCGGAACGCATGGACGGAAAGAACATTCTGGACTATTTCAGTGGGCGCATTGCTGCCGAAATTCGTCTGCCGGAGGCCATCGACCGGAAACTGCTCTGTCCCTTCCAATATTTCGGTGTGACCGACACGGCAGATTTGAGCAGCCTGAAATGGCGCACGGGCGGATACGACAAAAACGAACTGTCCAATCTGTACACCCTCAGCGGTTTGGTGGCAGAGCGGCGTGCCGACCTTGTGGTAAACTCGATTTTGAAATATGTGACAGACATCAACGAGGTAAAAGGTCTGGGCTTTTGCGTTTCCATTGCTCATGCCCAATTTATGGCGCGCTACTTTAATACCCACGGCATCCCGTCTATGGCACTGACCGGCGATTCTCCCGACGAGGAGCGCAACGCCGCCAAGCAGCGGCTGGTTTCCGGGAAGCTCCGTTTTCTCTTTGTGGTGGACATTTACAACGAGGGCGTGGATATCCCCGAGGTGAACACGGTGCTGTTCCTGCGTCCCACGGAATCGCTGACCGTGTTTTTGCAGCAGCTGGGCCGCGGCCTGCGTCTGGCCGAAAACAAAGAATGCCTGACCGTGCTGGATTTTATCGGTCAGGCAAACAAAAAGTATAATTTTGAGGAGAAGTTTGCAGCACTGCTTTCCAATACTACCCGCAGTGTAAGCCGGGAAATCAAGGAAGGTTTTCTCTCTGCGCCAAAAGGCTGCTACATTCAGCTGGAAAAAATCGCAGCAAAGTATGTGCTGGATAATATCAGTGCATCTTATGACCGCACTTCCGGCCTTGTGGCACGGGCAGCCTCCTTCACAGAAGATACCGGCCTGCCGTTGACACTGTGGAATTTTCTCGATTACTACCATCTCGACCCACGTGCGATTTACAGTAAGAAAATCTGCTTTGCCCGTCTGTGTGTCCGTGCAGGGACGGCTTCCGACTTTACGGAACTACTGGAAGAAACCATGACCAAAGCACTTGCACGCTTTGCGGTCGTGGATTCCCGCAGGTGGATTCAGTTTCTGTTGAACCTTTTGCCCAAGTTGGACGACACTGATTTTGCAGCACTATCGCCGCGAGAACAGCGAATGCTGCAGATGTTCTATGTGACTGTATGGGGCAAAGCTGCAGAACATTGGGATGATGAAGAAGTTCTCGATAACCTATATGCTCTCTCGGACAGCCCGGTTTTGCTGGGGGAACTGCAGGCACTTTTGCAGTATCAGTATGACCGCATTGATTTTATCGACGAGCCGGTGGATGTGGGCTTTGATTGCCCGCTGGATTTGCACTGTACTTATACTCGTGACCAGCTGCTGGTGGCGCTGGACTTTTTGAAGCCTGCCACTGTCCGCGAGGGCGTGAAGTGGCTGCCGGAAAAGCAGCTGGACGTATTCTTTGTGACCCTGAACAAAGCGGACAAGGATTACTCTCCCACCACCATGTACAAGGATTATTCCATTAACGAAAGCCTGTTCCACTGGCAGAGCCAGAGCACCACCGCCGAAAACTCTGCCACCGGGCAGCGCTACATCCATCACCGAGAAAAAGGAAGCCGGGTGCTGCTGTTCGTGCGCGAGTTCAAGGCAGAGGCCCGTTTTGGCGGTGCAGGAGCGTATACCTATCTGGGCACGGTGAACTATGTGAAGCATGAGGGCTCCCGCCCCATGAACATCACATGGAAGCTGGACCGCCCGATCCCTGCAAAGTTCCTCAAAAAGACCAACAAATTGATCGTGGGGTAACATACTATGGACGATATGCTGGCTCGCACCATAATTGAAACTCTTGCAAAAGGTATTAATCCTTTAACCGGTTGGATTCTGTCTGAAAATGATAGTTGTGCTCAGGAAGAAATTCAAGAAGCATTAAAAATCGTATTGGAACATTGCTCCATTGAATCTACCGCTGAATATCTGAAGTCTCTTCCTCGAAACAAAAAGGCAGAGCGTTATTCTCGCGCTGGAACAGCATGGTCGCAAAAAGAAGAACGTGAATTATTGCGGCTCCACCAGCAGGGGAACAGCGTCAAACGAATTTCTTTGATTCTAAAACGTTCTACAGGAGCAATCGAATCCAAATTGAGAAAACTGGGTTGTCCACTCTATTATGAAAAATAATTCAGGAGATTTTCATGAAAATGATTCGCGTTGTCGCAGCTGTCATCTGCGAAGATATTCAGACGAAACATAAAATTTATGCCACTGCCCGTGGCTATGGCGAGTATAAGGGCGGATGGGAGTTTCCGGGCGGCAAAATCGAGCCGGGTGAAACCCCGCAGCAGGCACTGAAACGAGAGATCCGGGAAGAGCTGGATACCGAGATCGCGGTAGGCGACCTCATCGACACCATTGAATACGATTATCCCACCTTCCATCTTTCTATGGACTGTTTCTGGTGCGAAGTGGTTTCCGGCGAGCTGGTGCTGAAAGAAGCCGAGGCTGCACGCTGGCTGACTAAAGAGGAGCTTGATTCTGTTCCGTGGCTTCCGGCGGACCGGATCCTTTTGGCGCAAATTCGTCCTGAATTATAATTTTTTATTATAAATTACTATCTTACCGTTACTGCACTGTGCATCATCGGCCTATTGGATGTTCTGTTTATAAGATCTTTGGGATTCAGAGAGTTCCATCAAGAGAAAATCATCCCTTGGCTCGTTGGTATTGCTATGATTTTCTTCCTGATAGCTCTCATGTTTAACTAGAGCTAAAATTGGCTGAATACGGACTGAAAGGACGCATTGTTGTGGCAAGCAGTGCGTCTGTCTATACAAACGCCTATTTTGCGATGCAAAACGCTTGTTGGGGAACACCCCAAGCCCCTATGATCTGCATTTTTCCCAATGCAGGCTGCGCATCCCTGCGGGACGCTTTTTACCCAGTGATGTGTTCCGGGTCGTTCAGAACTTGCATGAGGTGAGAAGCAGCTTCTGCTAAAGAAGCATACTTCATCTGTTCAGGAACAGGCGCATTCAGAAGCGAAACACCCCACGCCTGCATACGGTCCACAAGTTCTTTCTGTGCCTGTAATGCCGCTGCCTTACGCACATCCGGGGTGGTTTCTCTATCCAGAACGTAGGCTGTGGAGTATTTTCCGTTGCGATCTTCCGTCAGCTGCACCATGGAATAGTGGTCATCCCAGAAATGGCAGAACCAGAGCTTGCCCTCGATGTTCTCCATGTCATGGTGCAGTTCTTCTTCATCGCTCCATTGCGGCACTTCGGAAAGAATGCTCTGCAACTGCTCATACGCCTGCTGTTCGGCGGGGGTGGCCTTTTTGCAGTGGTATTCCCGCTGAATGGTGCGCTGCCAGTACAACGCCAGCTTGCCCTGCTTTGCGCGCTCGATTGCATCCTGAATGTCGGCTAAAATGCTGTACCGCAGTTCTCTCATCTTGACACCCCAAAATCAATTCTTTAGGAAATAATGCATCCTATAAGATGATTATAGCCGAAAGGAATGCAAAAGAAAAGCGTACCGACTAAATACCAGCCGATACGCTTGCAAGGGTTGCAGATTATTCTTCGTTTGTAAGATACGGGAGATTGGCGATATAGGTGTCCAGCAAGTCGAGTGCTGCCTTTTTCTGAATAGGGGTCAAGCCTTCCAGCCGCTTGCAAATCTCTTCATCGGTCACATGGGATGCACTGGGAACCAGATCACACAGCAATGTGTCTGCGGAAATATTCAGAGCATTCAGAAGTTTGACGATAGTGGCAAGACCGGGTTCCTTTAAGCCACGCTCTACCATACCGATATAGTTGGAGGAAAGTTCGGATTTTTCCGCAAGTTGTTCCAGCGTCAACCCATGCTTTATACGCTGCTCACGCAGTCGCTGTCCAAAAAGCTCTTTCATAGTGCAACCTCATCCTATCGTGTTCTTTACACTCCATAGGATACCTGTTGGCTGCATCAACATACACAATCGATAGAGATGAATCGTTCCGTTAAAGATTGAACCGACGAAAAAAGATTGCCGGGAGCCGACCACTCTCGGTCAACTCCCGGCAATCTTTTCTTATCGAGCCTGCTCGTTTTCCTGTGCTGGCTTTTCAACTGCACCTGCTGCGCAAAGGATGAAGCACAGCGGCTGTGTGAAGATTGGCTTGTAAAACAGGACCGCTGCTATATAAACTAAAGAACGCCGAGGGTTCCTTCCACATGGGAAGGGGTTCCTCGGCGTTCTTCATTTCATGCTTTTTGATTGCCCGGTCAACAGTATCACGCGCCTTGCTGCAATGCACAGATCACAGCCACTGTTTCAGCACATCGTTCAGCTTATTCAAATCTAGCGGTTTGGCGATATGCTCGTTCATGCCGGTGTTCTTTGCCAGCTGCACGTCCTCGGCAAAGGCATTCGCCGTCATGGCAATGATGGGCACCTTTCCACGGTTGCCGGCAAGCGCACGGATCGCAGCAGTGGCTTCATAGCCGTTCATGACCGGCATCTGGATATCCATAAAAATGAGATCGTACCACTTTTCCGGCGCTTCCATCACCTTTTCGACTGCAATTTTTCCGTTTTCGGCGCTGTCGATGGTCACGCCCGTCATGCCTATGATCTCGGTTGCGATCTCGCGGTTCAGCGCATTATCCTCCACAAGAAGGATACGCTTGCCCGCATAGTTTTCATTCGCAAAATCTTCCAGATAGTTCCGGGCATTTTTCTCCTTCTTCCCGGATGTAAGCTGCCGCAGCGTCGCTGTCAGGCGGGAACGGAACAGCGGTTTTGCCATAAACGCATCTACGCCCGCCGCTCTGGCTTCTTCTTCGATCTCGCTGAAGTCAAAGGAGGTCAGGATGATGATCGTGACCTCTTCTCCTACCCGTTCCCGGATTTTTCTGGCAGTTGCAATACCGTCCATTTCCGGCATCTTCCAGTCCAGGATCACCGCAAAATAGTCATTGTTGGTCTCATGATGCGCATAGCAGCGTTCCACAGCTTCCCTGCCGGCCAGGACCCATTCGCCCGCTATGCCGATTTCCTTGAGGGTCGCAACGGTGCTTTCACAGCAGGTCTGGTCATCATCCACAACCAGCACCGGCAGGTCGAGCAATCCTTTTTCCTGCTCCTTCTCGTTTTCCTGAAGCTTCAGATAGACCGTGACCGTGATCTTTGTGCCCTTATTGGGAGCGCTTTCGACCTGAATATCACCATTCATCAGGTTGACGATGTTTCTTGCAATGGCCATGCCCAGACCTGTGCCCTGCACCTTGGTCGTCCGGTGATCGTCTGCCCGGCTGAACGGCTCAAACATGATTTTCTGGAACTCCGGCGTCATGCCGATGCCGTTGTCCTCAATGGAAAACTCGTAGCAGCCAAGCTCCGAGAATCCATTCGGTTTTTCCTTGATCGTAAGGGTGATGTTTCCTCCATCCGGGGTATACTTGACGGCGTTGCTCATCAGGTTCACAAAGATCTGCTGGATGCGCAGACTATCGCCGCAGACAGCTTCGTGCTCGATGTGCTCAACATGGACTTCGAGCTGATGTTTGTGCTCGTCGATTGCCGGTTTTGTGAGGGTGAGCAGGTTATCGACCAGCTCCGGCAGGCTGAAATCCTCCTCGGCAAGGCTCATTCGCCCGCTCTCGATTCTGGCCATATCCAGCACTTCGTTGATCAGTCCCAACAGATGACGGCTCGATTTTGTGATCTTGCCAAGGCACTCGACCACCCTGTCCTGACTCTCGATATTCGCACCCGCAATGGCGGTCAAGCCAACAATTGCATTCATCGGTGTACGGATATCATGGGACATATTGGAGAGGAATTCCGTCTTAGCGCGGCTTGCGTTTTCCGCTGCCCGGTACGCCTCCTTCAGTGCCTTATGGGATTCGATCTCGGCCTTTTTCTCCTGTGACACGTCCATAGATGCCAACAGCGCTTTGACCAGCTTTGTACCATTCCACTCCAGTGGAATGAAGGAAGCGATCTTATAGGTATTTTCGTCTATGGAGCAGTATTCAAATTTGTAGATGTCGTTCTCGCTCTGCAAATTCTTTCGGATATTTTCCGGTGAGAACAATGCATTCATCGCCGCCAATGGCTCCAGCGTCTTATACCTTACAGCCACCTGCTCCACAAAATCATGGTAAGCCCCCGTCGGCGCGTATATCATTTCGCCTTTCAGGTTATAGAACCGATACCGGTCATTCTCCAGATCGCATACGACAAAGCGGTCCAGCAGACGCACCACACTCTTGATCAAAAGATTCATAGATGCGTTATCTGAGGCCATCTGCATCCGCCGTGCCGTCTCTGCTTTGGACTCTGTGATGTCCCGCAGAAAAATCATCGCATATTCGGAATCTTCGATCTCGCCGCGCATGACCACGTTGCTGATCCATCGTTCCTCCCCATTCAGAACGATGCGGCAATCCTGACGCAGCTCCGTCTCCAGCCCCTTTAATTTCTCCGTGATGTAGGCGCGATTATAGAAATTCGTTACAGACTTTTTGTCCTCTTCCACCACATAGTTGTCCACAAAGAACTTGACCAGTCCATCCCATGTGTGGTTCTGCTCAAAGGCCGTCATCAGGGAGGGTTCCACCTTTAAGGCATCGAATGTATTCTTTTCCAGATTTACATAGTATTCGCAGAGGTTTGCGCTGGTGAATGCCCGGTGAAAGGCTGCCGCCCGCTGCGCCTGCATCCGGCATCTTTTTTCTTCGTCTATGTTGCTGATGATTCCGGCAATTCGATTTGCCGAGCCATCCAGACGGCGTATTACCTCCGCCGATGCCCGGAACCACTGGTATTGACCATCCTGCATTTTCAACCGGTACTCTACATTGTACTTCGTAGTATTGGTTTTGTCCGCAATCGTTTCCAAAAGCAGCTGCATTACCCGGTCATAGTCCTCCGGGTGCAGAAGGTTCGACCACGAATCCAGTTTGTTCGGAAAATCCAAAATGTCATGATAGCCAAGGATCTGCCGGAACGCATGGCTCCAGTTTACCCGGATAATCTCACTGTTTTCATTGCACTCAAAATACCACAGCGCAGAATGGATGGATTCATTGACTAACGCCAGATTTTCATACGCCCAGTTCATCTGTACCGACAGGACCCAGATCGGCGTTCCATCCGTATCGGCTGCATCTTCTTTATAGAGACGCACATAGATAGGAGAGCCATCTGCTGTAAGGATCCGGCCCTCTCCTTCGCCCTGGATTTGACGAAAGCGTGCATTATCGAGGAATGTGGCATCCCTTTTGTAGAAAAGATTCTTCAGTGAACCCTTTGTCTGCTCCATCAAGGACTCATAGCTGTGGTTCAGGTTATGCAATACCAGATCACTGACCGACAGAATCGACAATTCAGCATCATAGTAGCCGGTAATGGTTCCGACGCCGCCATTATTGTGAATCGTTTCCTGCATGACCCGAAACGCATTCTCTCCCAGCTTTACTGTATCGGAAGTATAAATTTCGTCCGTAAGTCTATTGTTTAATTTCATTTTCATCCTCGCACATTTTCGATCCCGTTGTACGCTCTGCCTCTGGTCTCTCCATTCTTACCGGTTGGCACTTTATGACAAGCATATAGTATACATCTGTCAAATCACCATTTCAAGTCCGCCAGACGTTGGCTGTGTAAAAAGCACAGTCCAATCCGCGTAAAATTTTACGCAAGTTGACCTCTGCTTTTTTCTTCCTCCGTCCCACTCTGCTGATGGGACACGACTTCCCGGAGATCTGCGAGTTCCTGCCGCAGTTCTCCCGCCCCGGCTTCCATTTTTTCCAGCTGGTCTTTCAGTTCACGGTTTTCTCTGCTCAGATTATAGTGCTTGACGAAAATCCAGTCATAGATTTTCACTAAACATACAAAAAAACACCGAGGACGTCTCCCCAAAACGGGAAGAGTCCTCGGCGGTATTCGCTTATCAAGTGTGCTGCAGTCTGAGAACGTCCTTCTGTACAGCTTTCTATCCGCATCAACGATATTTTCGGAGGGGCGGTACAAAAATATTCAGATTGATCGGCTTTGCGATAAAGGGATGCTATTTTGCAACAGCCCCAAAATCAGCTTTTTCTTAATTACAGCTGGCCCATAGCATGCTTTGCAGCCAGCATACCAAAGGTGTAGCAACGCCCCAGAGACAGACCGGTCTGGTGGAACGGATAGTCTGCACCGCCGTAGAACACACCGCCTACGTTGCCCACGCAGTACAGGCCGTCGATGACGTTGCCGTCAGCATCCAGAGCCTGACCGTTGGCGTTGGTGTTCACGCCGCTGTCGATGGAGGACACGCGGATGTGCTTGCGGATGCCCCAGAAGGGAGCGGTGACGATCTTGTGCATGTAAGCGCTCTTCTTACCGAAGTCCACGTCAGTGCCCTTGTCGCACAGCTCGTTGTAGCGGTCGATGGTCTTCTGCAGCTCGTCTGCAGGCACGCCCAGCAGACCGGCCAGCTCTTCGATGGTGTCGGCCTTGTAGGTATCGATGAGGTTGGTGAACACGCCCTGCGGGTTCTCCACGGCACCGGGGATGTACTTGGTCATCACCTGCTCGGGGATGGGGCCGTTGGCGTAGCTCATGTAGTCGTTATCGTAGATCTGGCAGTACCAGCCCAGAGAACCATCCGGATGGTTTGCATCCACGTTGTTGCCGTTGAACTTGGGCACATACTTGGTGATGTTGCCCATGTAGACAAAGCCGGTGTCCTCGTTGCAGAAGCGCTTGCCCTCCATATTGACGTACAGGAAGGGTTCCTCGTACATCAGGCCGGAGTCGAAGTCGTGCATCATCTTGGTGTGGCCCAGATTTTCCATCTTTGCACCTGCATCGATGGCCATGATGTGGCCGTCGCCGGTCTTCTGGTACTGCTTCTTGTCGAAGCCGTCCACATCGGGGCACCAGCGCTTGACCATGGCCTCGTTGTTCATGTAGTCGCCGGTGGCCAGAATGACACCCTTGGAAGCGTTGAACTGGATGTACTTGCCATTTTCGTCCTTTGCGATGACGCCGGTCACCTTGCCGTTCTCATGCACCAGCTTGACGGCGGGGGTGTTGAAGAAGGTCTCCAGATTGGAGTTCTTGGCCTGCACGTTCTCCAGCACAGTGGCCAGCACGTCGCCCACGTTCTTGGGCTTGGGGCCGATCCACGGAGCAAAGAAGTAGCAGTGCTCATCGCCGAAGTCGTAGGTGTCCATGCGGTCCTTCCACACGCCGGTCAGATCCTGGCTGGTGCACATGTAGGCGAAGATCTCCTTCTCGTCGTTGTGCAGCAGGTCGGAGGGGTTCTTGTTGCTGTCCACGAGGCTGCCGTCGCCGTACTCGGTCTGGTCGGTCAGGCCTGCGCGGTTCAGGTACCACATCAGGGCCTCTTCGGAGTTCTCGACGTAGGCGTTCAGCAGGCTGGTATCAGCGCGCCAGTCGCACAGGCCGTTGGTCATGTGCACCCACATCTTCTTGCCCGCGTCAGTGGACTTGGACTTGATGATGGCGGAACCGCAGTTGCCCTGGCTGACCACGATGCTCTGCTTCTGCAGCAGAGCCACATGGCCGCCCAGCTCGGCAGCCCAGCCTGCGGCGGGCACACCGGCAGCACCGGCACCCACGACGACCACGTCAAAGTCCTTGGTCTCGTCCGGGGTGATGTCGCCCAGCTCGCACACAGAGGACTCCACTTCCTCGGTGGTCAGTCCTTCGGGCACAACGGTCTCAGCCTTGTTGGCCTCGGTGGGGGCAACGGCCACGCCCTTGGCCTGATTGATGCAGCTCTCGGCAGCCTTTTTGATGGCGTCGGAGGTGATGGTAGCGCCGGAGTGGCCATCCACCTCGCTGGACTGTGCATCCAGGATCTTCTTGACCATCTCATCGGCGATATCGGCACCGTAACCCTTGGTTTCGTTTGCCACATCGATCTGCACATCGGTGATGGCATCAGCGCTGAAGGTCATGGTCACGGTGACGGGGGTGGCGGTGTTGATGCCGGTAGCGGTGGCGCTGTAGGTGCCTGCAGTGTAGGTGCCTGCGGCAGCGCTTGCGGCGGTGCTGCTGGAAGCGCCGCTGTTGCCGCAGCCTGCCAGCAGACCGGCAGCTGCTGCGCCCAGCGTAGCGGTGCGCAGGAAGTTGCGGCGAGAGATCTTTTCGCTCATAGTGTGTTCTCCTCTTTCTTCTCAATCGTGTACTCTGTCAGAGCAGCAAAGCCGGAAGTCCGACTTTGTTACTTGCTAAACAAAGTTTACACGTTAGAGCAGCGCGAAGGTCAAGGGTCATTTTGACAAAAATATCACGAGAATTTGTCTGATATAACAAATTCTCGTGATATTGCAATTTTATGTATATATTTTTGTCCGCGTCAGATGGTAATTCACGATGCTCCCATCGGGCTGCTCCCGGCTAGCAGTGATACTGCTGAAGGTCTCGCCCACCGCACGGAACCCGCGCTGCACGATCTCCGCATGCAGGTCGTCCAGCGAGTCCCACCCAAAGGACCCGCGATAATCCTTTTTCCAAATGGTAGTCAGATAGTCTCCGCCGCACACCACCTCCACATGCTTTGTGCGCTTCAGCCCCAGCCTGCGGGCGGCATCTGCCTCAATCATAAGGCCGTAGTCGTACTCGTTGCGTCCCACCCGAAACTGCTCCATCACCCGCCGGGGCAGGCGGCTCACCCAGCGGGTCGCAGGCATACATTCCAGCCATTCAGCCTTTTCCTGCTGCAATTCTTTATCCCGGTCTGCTGCTTCTTCCTGTGAGAAGGTCAGTCGCCACATTTCCGGGAAATTCTGCACCCAGATGCGCCCGGCATTCTGTTCCAGTGTGCGGTACTGCTCCCGCTTGTGTTCCAAAAAACGGATGGCCAGTTCGTCCAGCACCTGCCTGCGCCGCAGCTGGGCGATCTGATGGTTGAACATGGCGTCGCTCTGCTCCACCGTGGGTGCGCCGATCAGTTCCCGGCATTCTTCCAGCGAGAGCTCTGCCGCCCGCAGTTCCCTGCACAGGTTGAACCGCCGGGTATCAGTGACTGTATAGTAACGGTAGCCGGTATCCTCGTTGACCTCGGGGTGGATCAGGCCCATTTTTTCGTAGTAGCGCAAAGTATGGGTTGTGACACCAAGCAGAGATGCCATCTCACTGATGGTATAGCGCATAACAGTAAGCTCCTTTCCGGGCAGCAAAACCTTAGAGCTGCTCGAATGTTATTTTTCTATCCATCCTTATTATATCGTATCCGCGCACCGTTTCAAGTAAAAAAACTTTGCCGTTCGCCGCCGGAAAATACCGGGCAGCAAAAACAGGGCGTTGACTTGGATGCCGTGACCGGCAGAGAGTAGGACTGCGTTTTAACAGAATAAATCCAACATCTTAATGGCCTGCAAAAAATCCCGCTGTTGAGCCTCGTCCAGATAGGACAGTTCCACAGCGGGATTGAAGGAGATTTTCTTTTCATCTACAAGGTCGAGCAGTTCCGGGATAAGATTGGTCAGACGGATGAAAAGTTGAATCTGATTGCGACTTTCACCAAGTTCTTCGGCCATGATTTGGTCGGAACGTTTTTGCGTCCCAATTTGGGACACATTTTCTTTTGACGGTCTACCGCTAGTTCTTTTCATGGCGTCCAACTTCATCTTGTACGCAAAAGCCCGCTCACTGGGCAGAATGTGTTCACGCTGTAAATTGGAATCCACCATCAATATCACAGCAGCGTCGTCCGACATCTGCCGCACAATGACCGGCAGGGTATCCAGCCCGGCAAGCTCGGCTGCGTGCTGACGGCGGTGGCCGGAGATGATCTCATACCCGCCTTCCGGGCGGGGTCTCGCAATCAGCGGAGCCCGTACGCCGTACTGTGCCACGCTTTCCACCGTGCGCTGCATAGCCTCATCGTCCAGCACCTTGAATGGATGCTCCTTGAAGGGAAACAGCTCCTCGATGGGAATCTGCTGCACTTGCTCCCGCTTTTGCTCCTGCCGGGATTCTTCGGTGGAAAACATCTCATCGAGACCTTTCAGCGCCAAGTTTGCGTTGCTTTTCGGCATCGGCCAGCACCTCCCTCGTCAAAGATTGATAGGCCGCTGCCACCTTTCCTTTCGGGTCATGGGCAAAGATACTCCTGCCCTCCGCGCTGATTTCCGCCGCACGGACAGAGTGCGGAACAGGCTGCTCAAACACCCAGATTTTGCTGCCGTATACCTGCCGAATCAGTGCATCGATTTCCCTGCCGTAATTGGTACGACTGTCCGTCATGGTCATCAGGATACCCTCGATTTTCAGCTTCGGGTTGATTTGCCGGCGCACTTTCTGGATGGTCTGCAGCAGCTGCTCCAGTCCCTTTGCCGAAAGGTACTGCGCCTGCACCGGAATCAGAGTGGTATCCGCTGCGGCCAGTGCGTTGATGGCATTACCTCCGCAGGAGGTAACTATAAATCCGCACAACGTGCGCACCTCTAGCCATAGAAGCGAAGCGACTATGGTAAGCGACCCCTGCGGGTCGGCATCCACCAGCAGCACCTTTTTGCCTTCCCGTGCAAGCCCCACGCCCAGATTTTCGCAGGTCGTGGTTTTGCCGGTTCCGCCTTTCTGATTGACGATGGCAATCGTGG
>CAKTAT010000012.1:0-36346 GCA_934532365.1 uncultured Faecalibacterium sp.
CACAGCCAGCCCTCCTTCGACAAGCAGTTTGTCCGCGACTGGCTGAAGGCCAACCCCGACAGCAACTACGACCTGCCGCAGGATGTCATTGACAAGACCATTGCCAAGTATCTGGAGGCCTACGAGCTGCTGACCGGCAAGAAGCTGTAATTTTTTCCATAACAAAAATGCTCCGGTGCAGCTGCTTGACAGTTTTGCACCGGAGCATTATAATAGAATCAGAAAAGGCACTGCGACAAGCGGTCAGCCCGATTCAGAGTTTAGCGATTCTTGAGAACCGTCACCCCGCCAGGTGGCGGTTCTTTTCGTTATCTTTCAAAATTGCGGTTTTTCGTTGAGCGAGAACGATTTAAAATGCCCTCCGCTTGCGCTCTGGGCATCTTCAGCGGAAAGAATATTTTTATTTCGGGTGACAGGAAAGTCTGCGGACTTTCCTGTCACCCATTTTCACCGGAAGGGTCGTGACGGCAAGCACGATATTGCCCCACAGTGCCGCCGTTTCCGTAGGAAACAGACACTGAAGCTGCCGTATCTCTTTACGACTTTTCTGTGAAAAAAGCGTTTGGCGCACTCCGCAGAGTGCGCCAAACGCGAACTATAAAATAATCTTTCCGCTATTCATGCGCAGAGCAACGCGGAGCGCATTTTCAATCTTCCATCCCGCAAGCATTTTATTCTGCTGCGTCGGTCAACACAAAGGTCAGCTCTGCGGTGACGGCGCACTTGCCGTCCACCCATGCCGAGGCCTTGCCTACGCCCACAGCGCCGTGCTGCTGCACCAGCTCGCAGTGCAGAGTGAGCACATCCCCGGGGACGACCTGCTTACGGAAGCGGGCACTCTTGATGCCGCCGAACAGCGCAAGCTTGCCCTTGTTTTCCGGCAGGCTCAGCGCCGCCACAGCGCCGGTCTGTGCCAGCGCTTCCAGCAGCAGCACGCCGGGCATGACCGGCTGCGCCGGGAAGTGGCCGTTGAAGAATTCCTCGTTGCGGGTGACGCACTTGCGGCCAATGGCCCACTGCCCCGGCTCGTAGTCCAGAACGCGGTCCACGAGGGCAAAGGGGTAGCGGTGGGGCAAAATCTCCGCGATCTGCACACTGCTCAGGGTGTTGGCGTTTTCACGCACGGTACGGGGCTCTGCCATGGGTCAGCCCTCCCATCTGCGCAGGGCGATGCAGGCGTTGTGGCCGCCAAAGCCCAGGCTGTTGCTCAGCGCGTACTGCATCTCCTGCTGCCGCCCGGTGTTGGGCACATAGTCCAGATCACACTCCGGGTCGGGCTGGGCGTAGTGGATGGTGGGCGGGGCGAACTGATCCCGCAGCGCCAGCGCGGTGAACACGGCCTCGATGCCGCCCGCACCGCCCAGCAGATGGCCGGTCATGCTCTTGGTGCTGACCACGGTCATCTCCTTGGCGTGTGCGCCGAACACGGCGTGAATGGCGGCGGTCTCGCAGGCATCGTTCATGTGGGTGCCGGTGCCGTGGGCGTTGATATGATCCACCTGCTCCGGTGCGATGTCCGCATCTGCCAGGGTCAGCTTCATGCAGTCGATAGCGCCCACGCCGCCGGGAGCCGGGGCGGTAAAGTGGTAGGCGTCGCAGTTGGCACCGTAGCCCACCACCTCGGCGTAGATGTGTGCGCCGCGCGCTCTTGCGTGCTCCAGCTCCTCCAGCACCAGCACGCCGCTGCCCTCGCCCATGACAAAGCCGCCGCGGCGGGCGTCAAAGGGCAGGCTGGCAGCGTCCGGGTCGGTGGCGGTGGAAAGCGCCTTCATGCTGGTAAAGCCGCCGATGCCCAAGGGGCTGATGCAGCTTTCCGCACCGCCGCAGACCATCACCGGCTCGTAACCGTCCCGGATGCGGTGGAAGGCGTCGCCCACGGCGTTGGTGCCGCCGGCGCAGGCCGTGACCGGGCAGGTGCACATGCCCTTCAGGCCGAAGCGGATGGCCACCTGTGCCGCTGCCATGTTGGCAATGGCCATGGGCACAAAGTAGGGGCTTACCTTCTCCATGCCCTTTTCCTCGCCGCGGGCGTGCTGCTCCTCGATCGTGGGCAGACCGCCGATGCCGCTGGACAGAATGACGCCGATGTTCTTGCCCTCGGCCTCGGTATCAAGGCCGCTGTCTGCAATGGCCTCGGCAGCAGCGCCCAGTGCCAGCAGGGTAAAGCGTGCCATCTTGCGGACTTCCTTTTTGTCCACCACGGTCTCGGGGTCAAAGCCCTTTACCTCACCGGCCAGCTTGCACTTGAAGTCGGTGGTGTCGAACTGGGTGATGGGGCCGATGCCGCACTTACCGGCACGGGCTGCTGCCCAGCTGTCGGCCACATTGTTGCCCAGCGGGTTCACCGTGCCAAGGCCGGTGATCACAACTCTGCGTTTTTCCATAAGGGTTCTCCTTTACATTGCCATGCCGCCGTCCACACAGAGCACCTGCCCGGTGAGATAGCTGCTTTGTTCTGCGGCAAAAAACGCCACTGCCTGCGCCACATCCTCCGGCTGGCCTGCACGGCCTGCGGGGATGCCCTGCGTCATGCCGGTGCGCACCGCCTCCGGCAGCACGGCAGTCATGTCGGTGTCGATAAAGCCGGGCGCTACCGCGTTCACGGTCACGTTCCGTGCGGCCAGCTCCCGGGCAAGGCTCTTGGTCAGGCCGATGAGCCCCGCCTTGCTGGCGGCGTAGTTGGTCTGCCCGGCATTGCCGCGCAGCGCCACCACGCTGGAAAGGTTCACGATGCGGCCATAGCGCTGGCGCACCATGCGGCGGGCGGCCTCCTTGCAGCAGAGAAAGGCGCTTTTCAGGTTGGTGTCCAGCACCGCGTCAAAATCCTGCTCGGTCAGGCGCAAAATCAGGTTATCCCGGGTGATGCCCGCGTTGTTCACCAGCACATCCACCCGGCCAAAAGCCTCGGCAGCGGCATCGAACAGCGTTTTGCAACCTTCGGCGGTGGATACATCCGCCTGCACGGTCACCGCCTGCACGCCCTCGGCGCGGCAGAGCGCTGCCGTCTGCTCCGCAGGCTCTGCGCCGTGGCAGTAGTTCACCACCACATTGCAGCCCTGCTTTGCCAGTGCCACGCACACTGCGCGGCCAATGCCCCGGCTGCCGCCGGTGACGATGGCGGCGCGGGTCAGCTTTTCTTCGCTCATTCTGCATCCTTCCATGCGGTCAGCACCGCATCCAGCTGTTCCGGGGTCTCCACTGCGGTGCAGACCACCCCGGGCAGGGTCTTTTTCACAAAACCACTCAGGGCGTTGCCGGGGCCGACTTCCAGAATGTGGTCCACGCCCAGCTCGCCCAGACGGCGCAGGGTATCCTCCATGTAGACACTGCTCTGCACCTGCTTTACCAGCAGCTGCGGGATGCTGTCCGTCTCGGCCTTTTCATGCCCCAAACAGTTGAACAGCACCGGCGTCTCCATGGTGCCGAAGCTTTCGCCCGCAAAGCGCTGTGCCAGCGCATCCCCTGCGGGAGCCATCAGCTTTGTGTGGAAGGGGCCGCTGACCTTCAGCGGGATGCAGCGGCGGGCACCGGCTTCCTTTGCCAGCGCGGCGGCCTGCTCCACAGCGGCCTTTTCGCCGCCGATGACCAGCTGTCCCGGGCAGTTGTAGTTGCAGATCTGCACACAGCCCGCCGCAGCCGCCTGTTCGCAGCAGGCAGACAGTTTTTCTCTGTCCAGCCCCAGCACGGCGGTCATGCCGCAATCAAGGCCCTTTGCAGCCTCAGCCATGGCCTTGCCCCGGAAGGCAGTCAACTCAATGGCCTGCTTTGCGGTGAACACCCCGGCTGCCTGCAGCGCGGAGTATTCGCCCAGCGAAAGCCCCGCCAGAT
This sequence comes from uncultured Faecalibacterium sp., assembly GCA_934532365.1. Classification (GTDB taxonomy): domain Bacteria; phylum Bacillota; class Clostridia; order Oscillospirales; family Ruminococcaceae; genus Faecalibacterium. The sequence continues at coordinate 3,829 of CAKTAT010000012.1, forward strand.
AGGCGGGCTTTACGCCCTTTTCGGCCAGCACGGCGGTCACGCCGCAGGCAAAGGCCACCATGCAGGGCTGGGTGTATTCGGTCTGGTTCAAAACACCGTCCGGATCCTCAAAGCAGACGCGGTGCAGGTCAAAATCCAGCGCTGCGCTGTCAAAGGCCGCCCGGAAGGCGGGAGATTCTTCGTAAAATTCCTTGCCCATGCCGGGGTGCTGCGCACCCTGACCGGCGTAAAGTACGGCAAGCTTCATAAATTCTGCCTCCATTCGGTCACAAGTTCGTCCATCAGCTCACGCACGGTGCGCATCCGGTCCAGCCTGCCCACGTTTTCGCCGCAGAAGAAGAGCCCTTCCTCCACGTTGCCCTTCACCGCCTCGATGAGGGCGTGGGTGATGCAGTAGGGCACGGCGGCGGGGTCGCAGGTCTTGAGACACCGGGCGCAGTGCTTGGGCGGGAAGCGTTTGCCCTCGGCCAGCGCTTGCACCAGCGGGGTGTTCAGCGCACGGCCGGGCATTCCCACCGGGCTGTGGATGATGCGCACATCCTCCGGCTTTGCGGCCAGCAGCACGTCCTTATAGGTCTGGGAGGCGTCGCACTCGTAGGTGGGGATAAAGCGGGTAGCAAGCTGCACGCCCGCAGCGCCAAGCTTTGTAAAGTGTGCCATGTCGGCACCGGTGTACACGCCGCCCGCCACGAATACCGGGATGGCGTGGCCGTATTGTTCCTCGTAAGGCTTTACCTCAGCCAGTACCCCGGGCAGGATCTCGTCCAAGGTCTGGCAGCGGTCGGCCAGCAGGTCCTCCTCGGCAAAGCCGAGATGTCCGCCCGCCTTGCAGCCCTCGATGACCACAAAATCGGCGGTGCGGTCAAAGCCCTTTGCCCAGCGGCGCAGGATGAGCTTTGCCGCCCGGGCGCTGGATACGATGGGCGCAATGGCTACTTCTTTTGTGCCCACGATACCCGGCAGCTCCAGCGGCAGACCCGCACCGGAGACCACGGCATCCACCCCCGCCGCCACGGCGGTGCGGATGGCCTCGGCGTAGTCCCGGGTGGCTACCATCGCGTTGATGGCTACCACACCCATGCCTCCGGCAATGGCCTTGGCTTTTTGAATTTCTGCGGTCAGGGCGCGGTGGTTGGCTGCCGCCGGGTCACGGGCAAAATCCGGCTCCCGGTAGCCTGCATCGGCGGTGGAGATGCACCCCATGCCGCCGCAGGCTGCTACCGCACCGGCCAGCCCGCCCAGCGAGACGCCCACGCCCATGCCGCCCTGCAAAATGGGCAGTTGCAGGGGCTTGCCGCCAAGGGTCAGCATTCGGTGTTCAGCGCGGCAATGCGCTGCCTCCCGCCCTGCCACAGGTCGGCAAGGATATCGGCCACGGGGCGCACCTCGTGCAGCATTCCGGCCACCTGACCGGCCATCAGGCTGCCGCTTACCGTGTCGCCCTCAAAGACGGCGCGGCGCAGGCTGCCCAGCGTGTATTTTTCCAGTTCCATCTTATCCGCGCCCGCCTTTTCCTGACGGACATACTCCCGGCTCATGCGGTTTTTCAGCACACGCACCGGTGCACCCACAGTGCGTCCGGTGACAATGGTGTCACTGTCCCCGGCTTTGAGCAGCGCGGCCTTGTAGTTAGGGTGGATGGGGCACTCCTCACTTGCCAGCAGGCAGGTACCCACCTGCACACCGCAGGCACCCAGCGCCAGCGCAGCCGCCAGCTGACGGCCATCAGCAATGCCGCCTGCGGCGATGACCGGCACACTGACCGCGTCCACCACCTGCGGCACCAGTGCCATGGTGGTCATCTCGCCCACATGGCCGCCGCTCTCGGTGCCCTCGGCGATGACAGCATCGATGCCCAGCGGCTCCAAGTGCCGTGCCAGCACGGCAGCAGCCACCACCGGAATCACCTTGATGCCGGCAGCTTTCCACATGGGAACGTACTTTCCCGGGTTGCCTGCGCCGGTGGTGACCACGGCGACTTTTTCCTCCACCACGATCTGGGCAAACTCATCTGCCTGCGGGTGCATGAGCATGATGTTCACGCCAAAGGGCTTGTCGGTCAGCTCCCGGCAGCGGCGGATGTTCTGGCGCAGGGTGTCGGCATTCATGCCGCCTGCACCGATGATGCCCAGTGCACCGGCGTTGGAGCAGGCGGCGGCAAACTCGCCGGTGGCAATGTTTGCCATGCCGCCCTGAATGATGGGGTATTTCGTCCCCAGGATCTCGTTTAAAAGTTTCATGGTCTTTATCCTTTATATTCCACGATCATGCCGCCCCAGGTCAGGCCGCCGCCGAAGCCGATGCAGGCAAGGGTCTGGCCGGGGAGCAGCTGGCCGCTCTCAGCCAGCTCATTCAGCGCCACCGGGATGCTGGCAGCACTGGTGTTGCCGTGGCGGTCCATGTTTTTGTAGAACTTTGCACCGTCGGCGTGCAGCGCCTTGACGCAGTGGTCGATGATGCGGCTGTTAGCCTGATGGCAGACCACCCAGTCCAGCCCGTCCAGCGTCAGGCCGGTCTCGTCCAGCACGGTGTGCAGGCATTTGGGCAGGGCATCCACCGCAAAGCGGAACACTGCCCTGCCGTCCATGCTGATGGGTGCCGAGCCTGCGCGGCTGGGGCCACCGGCATGGATGGCAGCATCGCCCCGGGCGCCCAGCGTGATGGCAAAGGGCGCGGAGGTGTCGGTCAGTTCAAACACTGCCGCACCGGCACCATCGCCAAACAGCACACAGGTGGAGCGGTCGGCGGGGTCCATCAGGCGGGAGAGTGCCTCGGTGCCGATGACCAGCGCGTACTGCCCGCCCAGCGTGGCCAGCAGGCCGCGCGCCACCGCCGTGCCGTACAAAAAGCCGGAGCAGGCGGCGTTCACATCCAGTGCGGGGCGGTTTTCCGGCAGTGCCAGCGCCGCCTGCACCTGACAGGCCACGCTTGGGGTGGCGTCTGGCGCGGAAAGGGTGGCGCAGACGCAGCAGGCAATATCTGCCGGGGCAAGTCCGCTGCGCTGCAGCGCCTGCTTTGCGGCGGCAATGGCCAGTGTGGCGGCGTTTTCGCCCTCGGTGCAGTAGTGCCGGGTGCGGATGCCGGTGCGGGTGGTGATCCACTCGTCGCTGGTATCCACGGTGCGGCTCAGCTCTTCGTTGGTGACCGTGCGGCCGGGCAAAGCCCCGCCGGTGGCGATCAGACGCAAACCCTTCATGCTTTCCTCATTTCTCCGATCTGACGGAATTTCTGGTAGCGCTGCTCGGCCAGCTGACGGCCGTTCATGCGGTCAAGGCTGCGCAGCTGACGCCGCAGTGCCTCGTCCAGATTGCCGAACAGTACCCCGTGGGCGCGCTGTGCGCCGCCCACCGGCTCCGGGATGATTTCTTCCACGATGCCGTCCTTGTACAGATCCTGCGCGGTCAGCTTCATGATCTCGCAGGCCTCGCCGCTGCGGGAGGAATCCTTCCACAGGATGCTGGCAAAGCCCTCGGGGCTGAGCACCGAGTAGACGGCGTTTTCCAGCATGAGGATGCGGTTTGCCACACCCAGCGCCAGCGCACCGCCGGAGGAGCCCTCGCCGGTGACCACTGCGATCACCGGCACGGTCAGGCCGCTCATCTCCATCAGGTTGCGGGCAATGGCCTCGCCCTGTCCGCGCTCCTCGGCGTCCTTGCCGGGGTATGCGCCCGGGGTGTCGATGAAGGTGATGATGGGACGGTCAAATTTTTCTGCCTGCTTCATCAGGCGCAGGGCCTTGCGATAGCCCTCCGGCCCGGGCATACCGAAGTTGCAGCGCAGGTTTTCCTCCAGCGTGCTGCCCTTGCGGTGGCCGATGACCGTGACCGGCTGGCCATGGAACAGGGCCACACCGCCCAGAATGGCGGCATCCTCCTTGCACTGGCGGTCGCCGCACTGCTCAAAGAAGTCGGTGAACAGTGCATCCACGATCTCGTCGATGTGGGGGCGCTCCGGGTGGCGTGCCAGAAAGACCCTGTCCTCTGCGGTCAGTGCCCCGCAGCCGGACAGCAAAGCGTCCTCCTGCGCGGAAAGCTCTGCCAGCTCGGCAGCGTGGTTGGTGATATCGGTCATGTTCTCGTCCGCCGGGTCGCCGCGCAGGGCGGCCATTTTTGCATCCAGCGGTGCGAGCTGTTGTAAGATGTCCTTGATCATAAGGCGCTTCCTCCTCAGGCGTGCAGACGCAGCAGCTGCGCCAGTGTTTCGCGCATTTCGGTACGGGGCACCACCTTGTCCACAAAGCCGTGCTCGTACTGGAACTCGCTGCGCTGGAAGCCTGCGGGCAGCTTTTCGCCGATGGTCTGTTCAATGACCCGGGGACCCGCAAAACCGATCAGCGCCCCGGGCTCGGCCAGCATGATGTCGCCAAGGCTGGCAAAGCTGGCGGTCACGCCGCCGGTGGTGGGGTGGGTCAGCACGCTGATGTACAGCCCGCCCCGGGCGGAGAACCGCTCGATGGCAGCAGAGGTCTTGGCCATCTGCATCAGGCTGAAGATGCCCTCCTGCATCCGGGCGCCGCCGCTGGCCGAAAAGATGATCAGCGGCAGGTGCTTTGCAGCGGCGTGCTCCACGGCGCGGGTGATCTTTTCGCCCACGGTGGTGCTCATGCTGCCCATAAAGAACCGGCTGTCCAGCACCGCAGCCACCACCGGGGTGCCCTCGATGCGCCCCGTGGCGGTGATGACAGCCTCCTTCAGGCCGGTCTTGCCGGTCTGTGCTTCCAGCTTTTCCGGGTAGCCGGGAAACTGCAGCACATCCTGCGGGGCAAGGTCGGCGTCCAATTCCCGGAAGCTGCCCTTGTCAAGGACGAGGCTCAGGCGGTAGTACCCACCGATGGGCAGGTGCACCCCGCAGTTGGGGCAGACGTACTGTGCCTTGTTCCAGATCTGGCGGGTGGCGCGGCGTCCGCACTTTTTGCATTCCACGAACTGCGGGTCGTTCCACACGGCACCCGCATCCCGCCGGGCCTTCAGCTGGAAGGTGCGCTCCCGCATGCTGCCCGGCAGCAGGTCTTTGATACTGTTCATCTCGTTTCGCCTCGGTCAGCCTCAGACATGGGCATTGATGTAGTTGAAGATATCGCCCACGGTCTTGAGGTTTGCCAGCTCCTCATCGGGGATGGACACGCCGCAGGCCTCTTCCAGTGCCATGTTCAGTTCCACAGCGTCCAGGCTGTCGGCCTCCAGATCCTCGGTCAGGCTGGCCTCCATGGTCACCTTGTCCTCATCGCAGCTCAGGGTATCGACAACGATCTTCTTCATTTCCTCGAAAGTCATGGTAGTATTCTCCTTTATGTTCACTGTTTGTATTTGATTATTTACCTAAAATTTATGAGGTATCGAACACGACCATTATAATCAAACCGTTGGATAAGTCAATGGTTTTAGTTAAAGATTTTTATCTTTTACATTTCTGACACAGTTTGTTTCCTTTTTATATAGGGGTCTCCCGCAGGGCGCAAAAAGGCCGCTGCACAGTACTTTGTGCAGCGGCCTTTCCGGCAAATAAAACGATTTATAATGCGCTCCGCTTACGCTCTGCGCATAAACAGCGGAATCGTTATTTGATATTTTGCGTTTGTCGCGCTCTGCGGAGCGCTCCAAACGCCTTTTCACAGGAGGGGTCGCAAAGGAATGCGGCATCTCCAGTGCCTGTTTCCTACGGAAACAGCGGCACTATGGGATAATATCGTGTTTCCCGCCACGGCCCTCCCGGTGAAAATGGGGGACAGGAAAGTCCGCAGACTTTCCTGTCCCCCGAAATAAAAATATTCTTTCCGCTGAAAATGCCCAGAGCGCACGCGGAGGGCATTCTCAACCGTCTACGGCCTTATTCCAGCCCGATCTGCTGGGCGTATTCCTCCAGCAGTTCCCGCTCAAGGAAGGGGGTCTTGACGCCCTCGCGGTCGCGGTAGGTCTCGTGTCCCTTGCCAATGACGGCGATCAGATCGCCCTCCTGTGCGTGATCCACTGCGTAGTGCAGCGCGTCCAGACGGTCGGGGATCTCCACGAACTTTGCGTCCGGGTTGCCCTTGTTCATACCCTCGCGGATGTCCGCAATGATGTCCTCCACCTTTTCAAAACGGTTGTTATCCTCGGTAAGGATGGAGAAATCGGCCATTTTGGCGCAGATCTCGCCCATGCCGTAGCGGCGCAGCTTGGAGCGGTTGCCACCGCAGCCGAACACCACCACCAGACGGTGGGGCTTGTAGGCGCGCAGGGTGGTAAGCAGGCTCTCGGTGGATACCTCGTTGTGGGCATAGTCCAGCAGGATGGTGAACTTTTTGCTGATGGGTACCAGCTCCACACGGCCCTTCACCACGCACTTGCCCAGACCATCGTGGATGGCGGCATCCGGCAGACCCAGCACCTTGCCCACGGCCAGCGCGGCCAGCGCGTTGTACACGCTGAACTCGCCGGGCATATTCACCTTGACGTCCATCTCGTCCTTGCCGGTAACGTGGAAGGCAACGCCCAGAAAATCGTGGGTGCGCAGCAGTTCGTAGCCGGTCTCGCGGTAGTCGGCCTTTTCATCGCGGCCATAGGTGACCAGCTTGCAGGTATGGCCTTCCAGCAGGGCGGCGGTGTTCTCGTCGTCGATGTTCACCACGCCCACATCGCAGCGCTTGAACAGCTGTCCCTTCCAGCTGCGGTACTCCTCAAAGGTCTTGTGCTCGCCGGGGCCGATGTGATCCGGCGAAAGGTTGGTGAACACGCCCACATCGTAGTGCACGCCCGCCACGCGGTCCATCATCAGGCCCTGACTGGACACCTCCATCAGCGCGGTGTCGCAGCCTGCATCCAGAAACTCCCGGAAGGTCTTTTGCAGCTCGTAGCTTTCCGGGGTGGTGTTGGCGGTGTCCTTGTGGCGACCCATATAGTAGATGCCGTTGGTGCCGATCATACCCACCTTGCGGCCTGCAGCCTCCAGCACGCTTTTGATCATGTGGGTGGTGGTGGTCTTGCCCTTGGTGCCGGTGACGCCGATCATGGTCATCTGCCGGGCAGGGTTGCCGAAGAGGTTGGCGCTCATCAGCGCCATGGCATAGCGGCTGCTCTCCACCTTGACCACGGTCACCCCGGGCAGGGCAGAAAGGTCGATATCGTGCTGGATGACCAGCGCGCTGACCCCCTTGGCGGCGCAGTCGGCGGCAAATTCGTGGCTGTCCCGCTGGGTGCCCACGATGCACACGAACAAAAGCCCCGGGGCAGCCTTGCGGCTGTCGTAGATGATATCTGCGATCTCAGTATCCAGACTGCCCTGCACAAGGGTAAAGGGCACGTCTTCCATCAGTTGTTCCAGCTTCATACAGTCTCCTCCAAAGAGCTTCTTTACATGGGGTTTTCTTCTTCGTTGGCCGTCATGCGGTCAGGGTGGGTCAGGGGCAGCTGCTCGGTGTCCGTTTCAGCCGCCGGTTCAGTGGTATCGGCAGTATCCGTGCTTTCTGCACTGTCGGTGCTGTCGGCGGCATCCTCTGCCGGAGCGGGTTCCTCGGCCTTGGGCGGCACCACATAGCCGGAGGGCAGGGTGGGCTCGCCCTGTGCAAAATAGATCTTGCGGGTGCTGCTGGCGCTGGTATGGCTGAAGTCCAACCGCCCGGTGTCGGTGGGGCCGCAGCCCTTGCCGTCGGCGTTGGTCAGCACATAGCGGGCGCGGTCCAGCTTATAATCCAGATCGTTCAGCGTGCCCAGCAGTACGCTGATGCGGTCCTGATACAAAAATGCGAGCTGCTCGGTGTCTGCCACCTCCAGCCGTGTCACATCCTGCGACAAGCCGTATTCCTCCAGCTTGCTCACCAGAGTGCGCAGCGCTTCCATGCGGGCGGTCTCGGTGCTCACCGCGCTTTCGCTTTCGGCGGCTTCCGACCCTGATGCACTCCCGGATGCGCTTGCGGCGTCCGCATCCTCCACGAACCAGAAGCCCTGTCCCGGGGTGGTGTCCTGCAGCTTGCCGCCATACAGGGTGCAAAGCCCCTCGGGCTGGGTGCTTTCCTCAGACAAGATCTTCCATTTGTCCGAGATCACAAGCCACTTGCTGCCGTTTTGCACCGCGTAGGCGGGCACGGCCTCGGTCACCTGCACCACCACGGTATTGGGGTAGTCCCGGATCACCTTGATGGAGCCCAGCAGCGGGAAGTTCTGCTCCAGCACAGCGGCCTTTTCGCCGGGCTCAAAGCTGAAGATGTTCTCCTCCAGCTGCACGCCCATCCGCTGCAAAATGCTGTCTGCGGAATAGCCCGCGATCTCGGTCACCTGCTTGCCATCCGGGGTCTGCACCTGAATGGAATTGATGCGGAACAGCATGGTCATGGTCAGGTAGATGCCCGCGCCGATGACGCACAGCAGCATGGCAAAGGCGGTCAGGCGGCGCAGGATCCGTCGGCGGCGCAGCGTGGCGCGGGTCACCTTGCGCTTTTTGCGCTTTTCCCGCCGGGCAGGGCTTTGCTGCGGGGCGCTCTGCGCCGGGCGCAGGCGCTGGTTCTGGCTGCCTGCCGGGTGCTGCCGGTTCGGGTGGTTTTGCGCGTTCGGGTGGTTCTGGTTTTTCCGGCTGCTCTGCCCGCTGCGGGCATTGTTTGCCGGGCGGCGCTGCTTGCCGCCGGACTTCGCGTTTTTGGGGCGGTTGCCGGCGGGATACTGGGTGGTATTGCTCCCCTGCCCCTGCGCCGGACGGCGGGGCTGGGATTGGGTCTGGGTGGGGAACTGGATGCTGTTATCTGCCCGGGAGGAGCGCACACCGCCGTTGGCGCTGCGGGAGGGCGGGCGGCTGAGCGGCTCGCCGTTGTAGCCGTAGCGGCTGCTGCCGGTGCTCCGGGGCGTATTATTCTGCGAAGGCGCAGAGGTGCGCGCCACATCCCGGTTCAGATCGTAAGGTCTCGTGTTCCGGGGTCTGCCGTTGCGGTCACGGTTCTGCTGCATCATTCGCACCTTCTTTCCTGTTTATTCCGGGGCTGCATCACGGGGTCTTTACCAGCTTGAGCAGCGCCGCAGTGATGCGGTCCAGGCTGTCGTCCACCGACAGGCTGCGGGCGTTTTTGCCCATCTCAGCCAGCTTGCCGGGCTGTGCCAGCATGGCAGAAACGGTCTGCACCAGCTTTTCGCCGGTCAGGTCTTTTTCTTCGATCACCACAGCCGCCCCGGCCTTTTGCAGTTCCATGGCGTTGTAGTACTGGTGGTTCTCGGCCACGTTGGGGCTGGGGATCAGCACAGCGGCGCGTCCCACAGCTTCCAGCTCGGCCAGCGTCAGCGCACCGGCGCGGCTGATAACAAGGTCTGCTGCCGCCAGCAGTTCCGGCATATTGTTGATGTATTCCTTTACCACAAGGCTGTCGCCGGGGGCAAAATCCTTCTGCTTTTGCAGCTGTTCAAACAGCTGCACCCCGTACTGCCCGGTGGCGTGCAGGTGCAGCACCGGCTTGTGCTCGTGCTGCTCCCAAGCGCACAGGTCTGCCACCACCTCGTTGACCCGTCGTGCACCCAGGCTGCCGCCAAAGGACAGGATGACGGTGCGGTCGCCCGCACCCAGCTGTGCGCGGATGGCCTCGCGGTTCGCGGCCTGTGCAAACACCTCCGGCCGCACGGGGTTGCCCACCACAAGGGTCTTGTCCGGTGCGCCCAGCTTTTCCACAGCGGCGGGCACGGCGGCAAACACGATATCCACATCCGGAGCCAGCAGCTTGTTGGTCACGCCGGGGAAGGCGTTTTGCTCGTGCAGGGCGGTGTGGATGCCCATTTTGGCGGCGCAGCGCACCACCGGGCCGGATACATAGCCGCCGCAGCCGATGACGAGATCCGGCTTTACCTCTTTCATCATGGCCTTGGCCTTGGGGCCGGAGAGCGCCAGATTCCACAGAGTGATGAGGTTGCGCTTGATGTTGTGCAGGCTCAGCTTGCGCTGGAAGCCGGTGATCTCAATATGGTGGAAGGGGTAGCCTGCCTGTGTGACCAGACGGTACTCCATGCCCTCCTTACGGCCTGCAAAGTGGATCTCGGCGGTAGGGTCGGCCTTTTTCAGTGCACCGGCAATGGCCAGTGCGGGGTTGATATGTCCGGCAGTGCCGCCGGCTGCGATGAGAACACGCATGGTGATTCCTCCTTATAAACGCCCGGCTACAGGCCGGGCGGGCTTGCGGTTCATTTTACTCTTCCGTGCGGGCTGCGCGTGCAGAGGCCAGATCAATGGTCTTGCGGGCAAGTTCTGCCTCGCGCTCGGCGCGGGCGGCCTCCCGCTGGGCACGCATCTGCTCCCGCTGCTGCGCTGCCCGCTCGCCGTTGCGGCCGATGTTCACCATTACGCCCATCTCTGCCAGCAGCAAGATCAGGCTGGTGCCGCCGGAGGAGAAGAAGGGCAGGCTGATGCCGGTGTTGGGCAGAGTGTTGGTGACCACGGCGATGTTGCAGAACACCTGCCACGCAATCTGCGCCATAATGCCGATGCCCACCATGGTGCAGTACAGGTTCTCCGCCTTATAGGCGATGAGCAGCCCCTGCACGATGAACAGCACGAACAGCACGATGATGAGCACCGCGCCGATGAAGCCCAGTTCCTCGCACACCACGCTGAAGATGAAGTCGTTGGTGCTTTCCGGCAGCCAGAGCTGCTTTTCCACGCTGTTGCCCAGCCCCAGCCCCTTCAGCCCGCCGGAGCCGATGGCGTAAAGGCTCTGCACGGTCTGGTCGGTCATTTTGCTCAGATCCTGCGTCCAGCCGTCCAGACGCTTTTGCAGGTAAGGGATGGAGTCCACATGGGAGAGCAGGGTCTCCAGCAGCGCGCCCGCCGTGATGGCACCCGCCCATGTCAGCACACCGCCGCTGCCGGACAGCAGCAGGATGGTGCCCACCACCGCCACCGTCAGCACGATGCCGGACATATGCGGCTCCAGCGCCAGCAGGATGACCACCGGTATAAGGGGCAGCACCGGCACCACCAGCTGCTTCCACACCCGCACCCGCAGCCACTCCCGGGGGGTAAGCAGGATGCGGCGCTCCGGGTCCAGCCGCTCCACCTGCGGCGCTTTGGCCGCAAGATGGGAGCTGAACAGGATCATCTCAAACTTTGCCACCTCCGAGGACTGCAGCGTAAGCCCGCCGAAGCGGATCCAGCGGCGGCAGCCGTTCAGGGGCGCCATGGTCAGGGTGACGGCCAGCATGGCCAGCACGATGATGTACCCCGGCACCACCATCTTACGCAGAAAACGGTGGTCCATATAGCTCATCAGGAACATACAGCCCAGCCCGAGTATCATGCACAGCGCCTGCTGCTTGATGTAGTGGAAGCTGTCGCCCATGCGCAGGTAACCGGTGGTGTAGCTGGCGCTGAACAGCATCACCAGCCCAAAGATCATAATAACGGCCAGCGTGGCCAGCCAGTCGATCAGCAGCCGGGACCACGGGCCCGGGTCTCGCTGGAACACCGGCACCGGCGCTCTGTGTTTTTTGCGGATAGTCGCCATCTGCGCTCCCTTCCCTCTCTGTGCCCGGTCAGCACCAGCGCAGCAGCGCCAGCGCCAGTACATAGCCGACAGCGCTCAGCGCAAAGCTGCACAGGAACACCGTCTCCGGGCTCATTTTATGCTTTTTTACCCAGCAGCGCAAGGGCTTGCCGGTGTGTTTTGCACCCAGCAGCTGCGCTGCCAAAAGACCGCCTGCCGCCCAGAAGGGCAGCGCCAGCGGCACGGTCAGGCTGGTCATATCCAGACTGAGCGGGATGCAGCCGATAGCACCCGCCGCCAGCAGACTGCCGCAGCAGCCCACCCCCAGCCTTGCCGGAGGGAACGCCCACAACAGCAGCGCCACCAGTGCCCCGGCAAGCGCCCCGGGCAGCACCGCCAGCCCGGGCACACCCAGAACGGTCTCTGCCATCATCAGCGCCAGCATGGCCACAAAGGCCGCGCCACACACCGTGCCCTCGTCCCGCTCGGCGATGCGGGCACACTCGGCCAGCGCCACCATGAGCACCGCCCACAAAAAGGGCACGGCGCTGCCCAGCAGCACATACCCCGCCCCGGGCACGCCAAGCCCACGGGGCAGACAGCCCGCTGCCCGCAGCAGCAAAAGGACGAACGCTGCCGCCAGTGCTTCCAGCAAAAGCCGGACGTCCCGCCGCAGCCCCAGCGCCGCCGGGCTGCGCATCCGCGCAAGATCCTCTGCAAGACCCACTGCCCCAAAGGCAAGGCTTCCGGCCAGTGCCGTGAGCAGCCGTGTCATCAGCCGGCTCTCACTGCCCAGCAGTTCCGGCTGGCCTACGCAGGCGGCAAGCCAGCCCACGCCCACCGCAGCCACCGTGGCCGCCGCCGCACACAGCCCGCCCCACAGCGGGGCGCGCAGCGGTGCCGAACGGGGCTGCTCAGGCTGTACCGGCTGCCGGTTTTGTTCGCGGCATTCCAACACCCGCCGCAGCGGCACAAACAGGCTGCACAGGGCTGCCGTAAGGGCAAACCCCAGCACCACCGCCGCTGCCAAGGCGAAACGCTTCATAGATCAGACACTCCATTTCGCCAAATAGTTATACTTCCGCTTCTTTATGCTCTTCGTAGAAGATATCCAGCACTTTTTCCAGTGCCATGCCGTGGCTGGCCTTTACCAGAACGGCATCGCCGGGCTGCACCCGGTCCAGCAGGGCATCGGCGGCCTCGCGGTAATTTTCTGCGTGCAGGGTCTTTACTCCCTTGGCGGCAGCCACCACGGCGGTGCGCATGGCCTGCTCGCCGTAGGTGATCAGGCAGTACAGCCCGCTCTCGGCGGCAAGACGTCCCAGCTCCTCGTGTGCCTCGCGGCTCAGCTCGCCCAGCTCCAGCATATCGCCCAGCAGCGCAAACCGGCGCTTGCAGGGGAAGTCCTTGAACATGGCCAGCGCGGCCTTCATGCTGTCCGGGTTTGCGTTGTAGCAGTCCTCGATGACGGTCACGCCGTTGCTGTCCACCACCTTCTGGCGGCGTCCGGTCTGCTCAAAGTTGGAAAGACCCCGGATGACCCTCTTGGCGTCGCACCCCAGACGGGTGGCGGCGCAGTAGGCAGCCAGAGCGTTCGCCACATTGTGACGTCCCATGGCGGGGATGTTCACCACAAAGGTGCCGTGCTCCTGATCCTCCAGCACAAAGCTCATGCCGTCGGCCTCCTGCCGGATGGACAGGGCGCAGACGTCTGCGTTTTCATCGCTCAGGCTGAACCACACCGGACGCACATGGGCGGGCAGCGCTGCCTTGCGCAGGAAGGGGTCGTCGTAGTTCAGCACCAGCGGTGCGCCCTCCGGCAGACCGTTGCAGATCTCCAATTTCGCCTTGCAGATATTCTCCTGACTGCCCAAATTGCCGATATGAGACACGCCGATGCAGGTGATGATGCCCACATCCGGGCGTGCTGCCCGCACCAGACGGTCGATTTCACCCGCGTGGCTCATGCCCATTTCGATGACCGCGTACTCGGTGCTGCTTTCCAGCCGCATCAGAGTGCGGGGCATTCCCAGTTCGTTGTTCTGGTTACCCTCGGTCTTGATGGTCTCGCCAAAGCCGCTCAGGGCGGCGTAGGTCATCTGCTTGGTGGTGGTCTTGCCCACGCTGCCGGTCACGCCCACCATCTTGGGGTGGTACTGGCTGCGGTAGTTTGCGCCCATCACCATCATGGCGTGGTAGCTGTCCGGGCAAAGGATGGCCTTTTCCTCCGGCACACCGGGCACCGGGTGGTTGACCACCACATACTCCGCGCCCTGCTCCAGCGCGCGGGCGGCGAAATCATGGCCGTCGAACCGCTCGCCGGGGAAGGCCACAAAAATGCAGCCGGGCTTTACCTCGCGGCTGTCGGTGGTGACCAGCGTCACCTCCGGGTCTCCGGTCAGTTTTCCGGCAGGCACCAGCCCTGCCAGAAGCTTGCTTGCATGGATCTTTTCCATTGTTCTATCCCCTCTCGTTCTATCTATTGTAGGAAACCGCCGCACCGTATTTTGTACAGCGGCCTTTTCGGCGTTTGACGATTGAAAATGGCCTCCGCGCTGCTCTGGCCATTCCCAGCGGAACTAAGCTTTTAAATCGGGCGATTCCGGGCAGACTGCGGTCTGCCTGGAATCGCATTTTCACGAATGGAGCCGCAGCGGAAAACGCGCTATAAGATCGCTTTTACCCGCAGGTCAGGGTGATGATGGTGCCGCGCTGCACGCTGGAGCCGGGCTCGGCGCTTTGCGCCTGCACCGTGCCGCTGCCCTCCACCACGCAGTTCAGCCCTGCGGCGCTCAGCATCTGGCGGGCAAAGTCCGGGCTCTTGCCGGTCACATCCGGCACCTCGGTGCGGCTGCCCTCGTAGGTATCGGTATACAGGTAGATGGTGGTGCCGTAGGGTACCTTGCTCCCCGCGTGGGGGTACTGGTAGGTGACCGGGGCAGCGGACTGGCTGCTCTGGCTCTCCTGCAGCTGATGCTTCAGGCCCTGAATGTTCAGGCTCACCTGCGCGTTGCTCCACTCGGTGCCCACAAGGTTGGGCACGGTGACGATGGTGCCGCTGCGGTCCTCGCCGTCGGTGGCAATGCCCAGATAGGGGGCCACCTCACTGATGATATTGCCCGCCACAGGGGCTGCAAGGATGGAGGAATAGTCCGTCTTTGCGTTGTTGGGGTCGTCCAGCATGACGTAGACGAGGATTTCCGGGTCGTTGGCGGGCAGCACTGCCACAAAGGAGGCCACCTTTTTATAGTCGCCGTCGGCGCGGCGGTGCATATTCAGCTGCTCGGAGGTACCGGACTTGCCGCCGATGCGGTAGCCGGACACATAAGCGTTTTTGCCGCCGCCGGTGCCGTTGCCCACCTCGTACTCCATCATCTGCCGGATGACATCGCTGGCGCTCTCGCTGATGACCTGACGGCGCACATTTGCGCCGAGCTCCTGAATGACGTTGCCGTTGGCATCGGTGATCTTATCCACCACATGGGGGGTGACCAGATACCCGCCGTTGACGGTGGCCGCAATGGCGGTGCACATCTGCAGCGGGGTGATGGCCATGGCCTGACCGAAGGAGGAGGAGGCCAGCTGCACCTCACCCAGCTGGTTGGCGCGGTAATACTGCATAAAGCCGGTCTCGCTGGGCAGGTCTACGCCGGTGCGGGCGGTAAAGCCGAAGGCATCGAAGTAATTATAGAACTGCTGCGACCCGATGCGCTGCCCCAGCTGGATATAGTAGATGTTGCAGCTTTTGCGCAGCGCCTCGGCCATGTTGATGGTGCCGTGCGCCTTGCGCCCTGCGCAGTGGTAGGTCTCCTTGGCCACACCGTAGGCACCGGAGCAGGTAAAGGTGGTGTTCATGGTGGCCACACCGGAGTCGATGCCCATGGCGGAGGTGATGACCTTGAACACAGAGCCCGGGTAATACAGTTCGGTGATGGTCTTGTTCTTCCACAGGATATCCCGGTAATAGCCGGAATAGTCCGCTTCCTCGTCCAGAATTTTGTTACCCTGCTCGTCGGTGATGTAGTTGCCGTCGGCATCCTTTTTATAGATGCCGTAAAGTTCCGGCTCTGCGTGCACCAGCTCGTTGAGGTAAGCCTCGTTGGCGGTGTAGTTCAGCGGGTCGTTGGGGTCAAAGTCCGGCTTGGAGGCCATGGCAAGGATGGCGCCGGTCTTGACATTCATCACAATGGCGCAGCCGCGGTTTTCCACCGTGTTGGCCGCAATGGCCTCGTTCAGGTACCGCTCCGCGATCTCCTGCACATTCACATCCAGCGACAGCACCAGATTGGAGCCGTCCTTGGCGGCAAAGGTGGTGGCGTTGGCGTCTGCAATGGCGTTGCCCACCGCGTTGCGCTGGGTGATGGTGCGGCCATCCACACCGGCCAAGGTGGACTGGTAGGATTTTTCCAGTCCGTAGGTGCCGATGCCGTCCGCATCCGTAAAGCCCAGCACCGCTGCGGCAAAGGCGCCGTAGGGGTAGTTGCGCTGGAAGCTTTTTTCCGAGGATACCGAGATGCGCCCCTTGCGGGAGGTGTCGGTAGCCTTTTTGTGCGCCTTGTTGAAGCTGGTGACGTATTTTTCAATGGAAAGCTTCACCGCGTTGTTCACCTTAGTGGCAAGGGTGACGTAGGCCGAATCCAGCCGGGAAAGTGCATCGTAAACGGTTTGGTACTGCTGCTGATACTCTGCCGAGGAGGTGTCCACGCTGTCCAAGCTCTCACCGTCCCCGGAGAGCAGACGCAGGGTCAACTCCCGGCTCACCTCGGCGCACATGGCGGGGTCCAGCGTTTTGGTCACGGTGTCATCATCGTTGGTCTTGCTGGTATAAAGGATGCTGCTGTAGCTGGGGTCTGCCCAGATGGTCCACACCACGCTGGTGGAGGCAAGGGTGATGCCGGAGGCGTCGTAGATCTCGCCCCGGGTGGCCTTGATGGTGGTATCCAGCAGCTGCTGCTGGGCGGCGTACTGGCGGTACTCGGCCCCGTGGACGATCTGGATATTATACAGGCTGCGGATGACGATGGCAGCTGCCACCACCACCGCAAGGATGCCCAGACGGCTGCAAAGCCGCCGCACCCGGCTGTCCAGCCGGTCCCGGCCGGAGGCCGGACGCAGGCGGTAGCCCCTGCTTTTTTTGTTACGGAAAGGTTCTTGCATTGGTTTTCTCCTGCGGGGCGTGCACTGCATTCCGCGCGCCCTGCGCTGTTATTTGTTCAGACTGCGGTGTCCATAAACCGAAAAAAGCGTGCGCTGCCGCACGCTTTCTCCGTTTATCTCACGGTGCCCAGAATGTTCACCGCGCCGGTGTACAAAAAGTCGGTCCATTGCCGCACGGTGGACTCCCGGCGCACCAGTGCGCCGCTTTCGCCCAGGCGGATGTAGGTGATCTGGCTGGGGTCTACTTTCATCAGACCCAGCCGCCCTGCGGTCTCCTCCACGCTGGCAATGTTGGTCTTGCTGTTCAGGGTGCTGTTGTAGTAGGTATACTGGCTCTGCTCACTGACCAGCTGCGCCTTAGTGGCTTGGATCTGGTCGTTCAGCTCTACCAGCTGTGCCTCACTCCACAGCAGACTGATGGCAAAACCCACCAGCAGTGCTGCCGCCACCAGATTCATGGCGTTATGTACGGCGGCCTGCAGCGGGTTCAACCGCCGCTTGCCGCCCTTTGCTACCCGCAGGTTTGCTTTGCGCTGCGGCTGCGGTGCCCTGCGGCGGCGCGCCGCGTTACGATCATATGCTGGCTGACCCATGGTTTCTCTCCTCCTCACAATGCCGGTGCTTCCGGCATCTCAGCATTTTTCCAGCACACGCAGGTGGGCGGAACGGCTGCGCCGGTTCTCCTCCAGTTCCTGCGTATCAGCTTCAATGGGTTTGCGGGTGATAAGCTTTGCCTTTGCCTTGCCGCCGCATACACACACCGGAAACTCCGGCGGGCAGGTACAGGCCGTGGACCAGCGGCGGAACTTGTTCTTGACCAGCCGGTCCTCCAGAGAGTGGAAGGTGATCACGCACAACCGGCCGCCCGGTGCAAGGTGATCAAAAATGGTATCCAAGCCCTCTTCCAGCGCATCCAGTTCGTGGTTCACTGCAATGCGCAGTGCCTGAAAGGTGCGGCGGGAGGGGTTCTTGTTTTTGCGGCGCTCTGCCGGGGGCATAGCGCTTGCCACGATATCTGCCAGCTGCAGGGTGGTCAGGATGGGAGCGGTTTCCCGCGCCTCCACGATTTTTCCTGCGATCTGCCATGCGTAGGGCTCCTCGCCGTAATCCCGCAAAATGCGAGCCAGCTCCTCGCGGCTTTCGGTGTTCACAAGGTCTGCGGCGGTCTCGCCCTGCTGGCTCATGCGCATATCCAGCGGTGCGTCTGCCCGGTAGGAAAAGCCCCGGGCGGCATCGTCCAGCTGGTGGCTGGAAACGCCAAGATCCAGCAGTGCACCGTTGATCTTTTCAATGCCCAGCTGCTCCAGCGCCTGTCCCGCATAGCGGAAGTTGATCTGCACCACGGTGGCAGGCAGCCCGGCCAGACGGGAGCGCGCGGTCTGCACCGCGTCCGGGTCCTGATCCAGCGAGATGAGCCTGCCGCCCTTTGCGGCGTCCAGCCGCAGAGCGATCTGGCGGGAATGTCCCGCGCCGCCGGCGGTGCCGTCCAGATAGGTGCCCGCCGGGTCGATGGCAAGCCCTGTCAGGCACTCGTTCAGCAAAACGGGGATATGCTCAAACGAGGCCGGGTCAAAGGGCTGCTGTTCTTCAAAGGCCATTGGCACGGCCTCCTTTCTCGGTTTATTTTTTTTCATCAGAGGTGCAGCTTGCGCAGCTGCTCGGCGCGCTGGTCGTTGGTCACGGCGGCGCGGCGGGCGTTCCAGACCTCGGTGGCCCAGATCTCGGCGTGGTTGCGGTTGCCGATGATGGTCACGTCTTTTTCCAGCCCGGCGTAGGCGCGCAGCTCTGCGGGCAGCAGGATGCGTCCCTGCTTGTCCGGCACCACCTCGCAGGCGGTGCTGAACAGATCGCCGGAGATGGCCCAGCTGTCCATCAGCTCATCGCTTTCCAGCTTGTCCGCCAGCCGCTGGACTTCCTCCATAGGCAGTGCGAACAGACAGCTGTCCACCCATTCCAGCACCACGAAACTCTCGCCCATGGCGTCGCGGAATTTTGCGGGGAAGTTCAGCCGCCCCTTGGCGTCGATGGTGTAATCATAACGGCCAAAAAACACGCGCTGCTCCCCCTTTCAGGGGCGTTTACAGGGCGTGTGCCCTACTTTTACCCACTTTGCCCCACTGATACATCTTTATTGTAGCAAATCAAGTGCGTGAATGCAAGGGTTTTCGGGCGGCTTTTTGCCGCAAAAATCCACAAAAAAAGTCCCTGTGAGCCGTCATTTTTGCTCGCAGGGACTTTGTTTTCCGCAATGTGTGGAATTTGTGTGGAAAGTTGGCCGTTATCAGCCGTTCTTCTTGGCGTTCTGGCGCAGGCTGTTACGGATGTTTTTGACCTGTGCGGCGTTTTCCACCATGGTGTCCTCGGTGGTGCGCAGCATATTCTCGCAGTAGTCGGTCACGGTCTGGCGCAGGGTGCGCGCCTCGGTCTGGGCTGCAACGGTGATCTCCGTCGCGCGCTGCTGGGCAGCCTTGACGATCTCGGCGTCGCTGACCAGAATGCGGGCGCGCTCCTCGGCCTTTTTCACGATGGCCTGTGCCTGTGCGTTGGCGCTGTCCACGATCTGTGCCCGGTCATTCACGATCTGCTGCGCCTGCCGCAGTTCGCCGGGCAGCGCTGCCCGCACCTCGTCCAGATAATCCCGGATCTGCTCCACATCCACAATGCGCTTGCCGCCGGAAAGGGGCACGTTTGCGCTCTCTTCCAGTGCATCCTCAATGGTATCCAAAAGTTCGTTCACGTTCATAAGGCTTCTCCCTCCTGCTCAGCGGCGGGCTGCATGGGCTTTGTGTACTTCCACAGCAGCACCTTGCCGTATTTATACTGCTTCTGCAGGGTCAAGCTGCCCGCCTGCGCGGGCAGCACGATGCCTGTTTCGCTCTCGCACAGCACGATGCCGCCGGGGGCAACGCACTTTTCCACGGCAGGCAGGATCTTTTCCAGCGTGCCGCCGCGGAAGGGCGGGTCCAGCAGCACCAGATCGAACTGCTCCCGGCAGGCCGACAAAAACCGCGTCGCCTCGCCGATATTCACCCGGCTGCGGTCAAACACGCCGCAGGCCTTGCAGTTGCGCATCACCATGCTTACGGCCTCCCGGCTCTCGTCCAGAAAGACGCACCGGGCCGCACCCCGGCTCAGCGCCTCAATGCCCAGCTGGCCGCTGCCGGCATACAGATCCAGCACCCGGGCCCCGGGCAGGTCGAACTGTACGATGCTGAACATCGCCTCCTTTACCTGCGAGAGGGTGGGGCGGGTCACATCGGTGCCGGGCAGCGCTTCCAGCCTGCGGCCCCGGGCTTCTCCTGCGATCACGCGCATGATGTTACCTCCTTGCCGTAGCTGCCGCCCCCGCGGCAGCCGGTCTTAACTCTTTCGTATCCTTTATTATCTCCCAACTGCATAGCATTGTCAAGAGCCCGCATTGCGCTGCGGGCGGCTTTGTGCTACAATCATAGCAGCAATATTGCGCATTTTACGGCGCATTTCAGCAAAGGAGAGTATACAGCATGAAAGTTCTGCTCATCAACGGCAGCCCCCACGAGAAGGGCTGCACCTACACCGCTCTTTCCCTCATCGCCGGGGAGTTGAACGCACAGGGCATTGAAACCGAGATTTTGCACGTCGGCGGCCAGCCCGTGGGCGGCTGCATCGGCTGCGGCGGCTGCCGCAGCGGCAACGGGTGCGTGTTCGGCGGCGTGGTCAACGAGGCCATCGAGAAGGCCAAGACCGCCGACGCCTTTGTGTTCGGCAGCCCGGTGCACTACGCCTCCGCTGCGGGCAACATGGCCAGCTTTATGGACCGTCTGGCCTACGCAGGCGGCAAGTATCTGGCCTACAAACCCGCCGCCATCTGCTGCTCTGCCCGCCGCGCCGGCACCACCTCCACCCTTGACCAGCTGGTCAAGTACCCCCAGTTCTTCCACATGCCGCTGGTCAACGGCTCCTACTGGGCCATGGTGCACGGCTCCAACCCCGAGCAGGTGCTGCAGGACGCCGAGGGCTGCGCCGTGATGCAGGAGCTGGGCCGCAACATGGCGTGGCTGCTGCGCTGCATCGAGGCCGGTAAGGCTGCCGGCATCGACCACCCGCAGAACCCGCCCCGCCCCATGACCAGCTTTATCCGCTGAGATAAAAGATTTGTTATGCGCTCCGCGTTGCTCTGTGCATCTTCAGCGGAAGAATTATTTTAAATTTATGGATTGGGAAACTCTGCGGAGTTTCCCAATCCATTTTTTCACATACAGCCCCTCTCGTGAAAATGATTTCAGAGCACCGGAACGCCGCTGGCGTTCCGGCGCTCCATTTTCATGGGCAGATTTATACAATTTTTCCAAGTATTTCTTGGGCACAATGCCATCGGCGGCTTTTGCAGAGCGGCAAAATTTCAGTTTTACCGGCACAAAAGGGGCGCGAATGCTTTTTTCGTTCATAACTTTGTGATACCATACCTCTATAAGCTTATCACTCAGACGGAGATCCTGCTATGGAACACTACGATTGGAACGAGGGCTGGCTGTTCGCCCCCACCTTTGACCCGGCGCTGGTGCGCCCGGAGTGCCCGGAGCTTTCCCTTACCCCGGTGCGGCTGCCGCACACGGTCAAGCCCCTGCCCTATAACTATTGCAGCGAAAACGACTACCAGCGCCTGTGCGGCTACCGGCGGGAGTTTTTTGCGCCCAAGGAGTGGCTGGGCCGCACCGTGCTGCTTACCTTCGGGGCGGTGGCGCACGACGCCACCGTGTTCTGCAACGGGCGGCGGATGTTCCACCATGGCTGCGGCTACACCGCCTTTACGGTAGACCTGACCGGCGCGCTGCGTCTGGGACAGAAGAACGTGGTGGCTGTGCGCTGCGACAGCCGGGAGGATCTGAACATCCCGCCCTTCGGCGGGCAGCTGGATGCGCTGACCTACGGCGGCATCTACCGCGCCGTCAGTCTGGATATCAAGGAGCCTGCCTACCTGCGGGACGTGTTCATCGAGGCAAAGGCGGAGGGCGATTTCCGCATCTACACCGCCACCGTGGGCGAGACGGTCGGCTGCACCCTGCAGGCCGAGATCCGCAGCCCCGCCGGGAGCCGGGCAGTGTACAGCGGCGAGCTTTCTCTGCCCATCACCGGCACGCTGAACAATGTGCACCCGTGGAGCCTGGAGCACCCCACCCTGTACACCCTGACCGTGCGGCTCATCCGCCCCGGCACCGGCGGCCTGCCCGACCGGGTGCTGGACGAAAAGACCGTGCGGTTCGGCTTCCGCACCGTGCAGTTCGTGGCGGGTGGGCTGTACCTGAACGGACAGCGGGTGGAGCTGCGCGGCCTTGACCGGCACCAGAGTTACCCCTATCAGGGCTACGCCATGCCGGACAGCATCCAGCGGCTGGACGCCCAGCTGCTGAAAAAGGAACTGGGCTGCAACGCCGTGCGCACCTGCTATGCGCCCCCCAGCCCGGCGTTTCTGGACGCCTGCGATGAACTGGGTCTGCTGGTGTTCCCCGAAATGCCCGGCTGGCAGCACATCGGCGATGAGGTCTGGCAGGCGCAGGCGCTGCAGAACTGCCGGGAGATGGTGTGCCAGTACCGCAGCCACCCCAGCGTGTTTTTGTGGGGTGCTCGCATCAGCGGCAGCCCCGACAACGAAGCCTTTTATAAGCGCACCAACGAGGCCATCCACCGGCTGGACCCCACCCGCCCCACGGCGGGCAGCCGCAGCACCCGCAAGAGCCAGCTGCTGGAGGACGTTTACGCCTACAACGATTATTCCTACGCCGGGCGCGGCGCGGGCTGCGAGAACCGCGCCGCCGTGACCCCCGACACCCGCAAGGGCTACCTCATCAGCGAGTTCGGCGGGCAAAACTTCCCCGCCAAGCCCTTTGACGATGAGCCCCACCGTCTGGTGCAGGCACTGCACCACGCCGCCGTGCTGAACGACAGCATTGCCCAGCCGGGCGTGGCGGGCAGCTTTGGCTGGTGCATGACCGACTACAACACCCATCGGGAGTTTGGCAGCGGCGACCGCATCTGCTACCACGGCGTGATGGATCTGTTCCGCAACCCGAAACTTTCTGCCGCCGTTTACGCCAGCCAGAAAACGCCCCGCGCCCCCTCCGACATCGTGCTGGAGGTCTCCTCTGCCATGACGCTGGGCGACCTGCCCGGCGGCGCAGCCGCCGCCTGCTGGGTGTTCACCAACGCCGAGAGCGTGCGGCTGTACCGCGGCAACGACTTTGTGGCCGAGTTTGCCCCCGACCGCCGGGGACGCTTTGCCGCTTTGCCTCACCCACCCATCGAGATCAACGATTTTGTGGGCTCCCTGCTGGAAAAATACGAGGGCATGGATCACGCCACCGCCGTGCAGGCTGCCGCCATCCTCAACGAGCTGCGGCGGGACGCCATGGCGCTTTCGCCCCTTTCCAAAGCGCGGATGCTCTCGCTGCGGCTGAGCTGGAACGAACTGATGCGGATGTACTACAAGTACATCGGTGTGCTGGGCAGTTCCGCGCCGGTGTACCGGTTCGAGGCGGTGTGGCATGGCCGCGCCGTGCGCACCGTGGTGCGGGAGCCGGTGCAGAGCGTCCGTTTGGAATGCACCGTGCACAACCCCCTGCTGACCGACGGCCCCACATGGGACTGCGCCGCCGTCAGCCTGCGCGCCATCGACCAGAACGGCAACCTGCTGCCCTACTGCGGCGAGGCCGTCTGCCTGTCCGTGGAGGGGCCGCTGAAAATTCTGGGCCCCAGCGTGGTGCCCCTGCGGGGCGGCATGGCGGGCACCTATCTTGCCACCACCGGCGAGGCCGGACGCGCCGTGCTGCACTGCCGCATGGAGGGTGCACTGGACACCGAAGCGGTGCTCACCGTGCGCAGCCGGGAGGAGCAAAACGTTTAATTTTCGTCCTTTCATGATAGATTTGCAGTCTGTTCAAAATTTTATCATGGTTGGCTGATATTCTAGAGGTACAAAGTATTCCGCAGGGCGGCGCTGCTGCCCTGCGTTTCCGTGTGTAAAGCCCCAGAGAAGAGGATGCGAAAACCTATGAGAGAAAAATTCCGTCAATTCATGGTTGGCCGCTACGGCACCGATGGCCTGAACCAGTTTTTGAGCATGAGCTCCATCGTGATGCTGCTGGTATCGCTGCTCACCCGCGTTTCCCTGTTCACATGGCTGGGCGCAGCGCTGCTGATTTTGTGCTACTACCGCAGCCTGAGCCGCAACATCTCCAAGCGCACCGAGGAGAACTACCGCTTTTACAGCCTGAAGGACCGGTTCAATAACAAGTTCCGCAGCCTGAAGGAGCAGTGGGCCAACCGCAAGCTGTACCACTACTACCGCTGCCCCCAGTGCCGTCAGAAGCTGCGGGTGCCCCGGGGACGCGGCCGCATCCAGATCTCCTGCCCGCGCTGCGGCACCCAGTTCATCAAAAAGAGCTGAGCCGCCATGTTTGGATATGTGATCCCGGACCGGGCCGCCCTCAGCCCCGAGGCGCAGAGCCGCTACCGCTCGGCCTACTGCGGGCTGTGCCGCCGCATTGACGCGCTGCACGGGCTGCGGGGACGGTTCAGCCTGAGTTATGACCTGACCTTTTTAAACATTCTGCTGTGCAGCCTGTACGAGGGCGAGACCCCCGCAGACAGCGGCATCAGCCGCTGCCCCATCCACCCGGTGCGCGGTGTGCTTTGGCGCAGCGCCGACCCCACCGACTACTGCGCCGACCTGAGCGTGGCGCTGCACTACTATAATGCGCAGGATAAATGGCAGGATGACCGCAATCTGCTGGCGCTGGGGTACAGCACCCTGCTGGACAACAGCACCGCCGAAGCTGCCCTGCGCTGGCCGCGCCAGTGCAATGCCATCCGCTCGTGTCTCGCCAAGCTTGCCGAGTACGAGGCCGCCGGCAGCACCGACCTTGACGCGGTGTCCGGCTGCTTCGGCACCCTGATGGCAGAACTGTTCGACTACCGGCAGGACCGCTGGGCACCGGAGCTGCGCAGCATCGGCTTCCATCTGGGCAAGTTCATCTACCTGCTGGACGCCTACGATGACCTGCCCCGCGACAAGCGCCGGGGCGCATACAATCCCCTGCGGGAGTTGAGCACCCACCCGGACTACGAGGAAGAGATGCTGGACATCTTTGAGCTGCTGCTGGCACGCTGTGCGCAGAACTTTGAGCGTCTGCCCTGCGTGGAGGACGCAGACCTGCTGCGCAACATCCTGTATTCCGGCGTGTGGCTGAAATATAACTGCAAAAATGCAAAACGCACCGGAAAGCCCGATGCGTCTTGATTTTGTGCCGATGTTCCGGTAAAATAAAACGGATGCGGTGCAGCGGTGCTGTACCGTCAGTATAATGAGTGAGGAAGTATACCGAGCATGAGAGATCCCTATGAGGTGCTGGGCGTTCAGCGCGGCGCAAGCGACGACGAGATCAAAAAAGCATACCGCGCCAAGTGCAAGCGCTGGCACCCGGATTTGAACCCCAACGACCCCACGGCCGAGGAGCACTTCAAGGAGGTGCAGGCCGCCTACGATGCCATTACCAAGGGCGATACCGGCCCGCAGATGGGCGGCAATCCCTACGGCGGCTACCAGCAGCAGGGCTATAGTCGGCAAGGCTATGGGCAGCAGAGCTACGGCCAGCAGAACTACGGCTACACCGGTTTTGACGGCTTTGACGGGTTTGAGGGCTTCGACCCCTTTGGCTTCGGCTTTGGCTTTGGCGGCTACCAGCAGGCCGGGCCCAGCGCCTCCGGCACCGACACCCCGGAGATGCAGGCCGCCCGCAATTTTGTGGCCAATGGCCGCTACGCCGAAGCGCGCCGGGTGCTGGACGGCATGACCGGCCGCAATGCGCGGTGGTACTATCTCTCCTCGCTGGCCAATCAGGGCCTTGGCAAAAGCGTGGACGCTTTGCAGGACGCCCGCCGCGCCGTGCAGCTGGACCCGAACAACACCGAGTACCAGATGCACCTGCGCCGGATGCAGAACCCCGGCCAGACCTACCGCACCCAGACCACCTACGCCCAGCCCGGCGGGCTTTTGCGCTGGTGCTGGAGCATGATCTTGCTGAACCTGCTGTGCAACTGCTGCTGCGGCGGCTGGGGCTTCCGTGGGTTCCGGATGTGATATGATTTTATACCAAAAAAGGCTGCTGCACGCACGGTGCAGCAGCCTTTTTCTGTTTGCGGATGTAAGGGGTCGCTCTTACTTCTGGGGAGCCTCGAAAGCGATGGCGGTAGCACCGGCAGCGGCGTCCACGCTCTTCAGAGAGATGGGAGCCACCTCGTAGTGCAGGGTGTCAAAGCTCTGGGTATTGCCGTCCTCGGTGGTGAACTCCAGAACGTAGACAACATCGCCCTGCTTGTCAGCCTCGACGTCGCGGGTGATGACGATGCTCTCGCCGTCAGCCAGACCCTCGCCTGCCAGGTTCTCGCCCTTGTCCTCAGAGCCTGCATCGTACAGGTACAGCTCGGTCACCTTGCTGCCGGTGGTGTTGTACACAGTGTACTCGGCAGAAGTGGCCTCAGCCTCAGAGGAAGCGGCCTCGGAGGAAGCAGCCTCGGAAGAGGCAGCAGCAGAGGATGCGGTGGAGGATGCAGCGGTAGAGGCAGAGCCGCCGCAGGCGGTCATGCCGACAGCCAGTGCCAAAGCGGCAGCGGCAATTGCAACAGTCTTGAGCTTCATAGGGAAATCTCCTTTTTCTTCTTTTGTTGGTGTCAGACCCCCCGGCAGCATACCAACTGCATCGGTTGTCTGATGTCCTTCCATTATACGCAGGTTGACGAAAAAAGCAAGCTTTTTTCGGTAAAAATCAACGATGAAGCAGGAACTGTTACCATTTTGACATGAATTTGGCACATTTTAGGTGACACAAACTTGAACCAAATCGTTGATGTTCTCTCCCCCTCCAGTCTGCCCCTGTGCGCCCGCCGGAGAGCGGACAAAAAATTTTTATTTTCACCTTGACAACGCCCCACCGCCGTTGTATACTGTGCATCGTGAACAGCGTTCAAGTTGGGAGGTGAGCGTACGAATCCAATGGCAACGTCCAAAGCGGACATCCTGAAAACCAGCCGGGAGCTGATCCAGCAGAACGGCTGGGCAGCGGTCAACATCCGTGCGGTCGCCGCAGCCTGCGGGGTCTCCGTGGGCTGCATCTATAACTACTTCGGCTCCAAGACCGAGCTGGTAAGCGCAGCCGTGGAAAGCATCTGGAACGACATCTTCCACCACCCGGAGGACGAAGCCGTGTTTCAGGACACCCTGTCCTGCATCCGGTGGATGTACCGGCAGATGGAATACGGCTGCCAGCAGTATCCCGGCTTCTTCACCCACCACGCGCTGGGCTTTGTGCAGCAGGACACTGCCGACGGCAAGCAGCAGATGCGGCAGACGTGGCAGCACATTCTGGATGCCTTGTGCAACGTGCTGCGCCACGATGCCAAGATCCGTCCGGACGCGTTTACCGAGCAGTTCACCCCGGAGCAGTTTGCGGGCATCCTGTTTTCCCTGATGCTGTCTGCGGTAGTGCAGCAGAGTTTCGACCCCTCTGCGGTGCTGGAGATCGTGCGCAGAACCATTTATTAAGCAAAAAAACATCCCACAGCCCTGTGGGAGTTTTTTAAGCCCGAATATGAACATGGTTCAATTTGGTTTCAGCGCTCCGCAGACCATCCTGCTGCAAGCCCTTTTCCCCACGATGCCTCCGGTACGGCTGTGCCGCGCCGGTTCGCTATAAAAATCAAAAAACAAAAACCTGCGATCAAAACAAACAAAGGAGAAAAACGTATGAGAGCAATCATTGAGACCGTTTTCGACATCTTCTATCTGGTCACCGTGCTCACGGTGGGCATCCGCATGATCCGCGGCAGCAAGGCCGGCACCCAGTTCCGCCTGTTCGGCCTGATGGCTGTTGTGCTGGGCGCGGGCGACTCCTTCCATCTGGTGCCCCGCGCACTGGCGCTGTGCACCACCGGTCTGGAAAGCTACGCTGTGCCGCTGGGTCTGGGCAAGTGGATCACCTCTGTGACCATGACCGTGTTCTATGTGCTGCTGTACTACGTCTGGCGCAAGCGCTACCAGATCGAGGGGCAGAAGAACGTGACCGCTGCGGTGTACGCCCTGTCCGCTGTGCGTATCGTACTGTGCATGATGCCGCAGAACCAGTGGCTCACCAACCACACCCCGCTGGCATGGGGCATCCTGCGCAATGTGCCCTTTGCCCTGCTGGGTCTGCTGATCATCGTGCTGTTCTACCGCAGCGCCAAGCAGAACAACGATAAGGCTTTCCGCTGGATGTGGCTGACCATCGTGCTGAGCTTCGGCTTCTATATCCCTGTTGTCCTGTGGGCAGACGTCAACCCCCTGATTGGTATGCTGATGATCCCCAAGACCTGCGCCTACGTCTGGACCGTGCTCATCGGCTACAACGCCATGAAGGCCGAGACCGGCAAGCAGAACTAACCTTTCCCCCCTGCATTTCCCCCGCTGCTTAACAGAAAACCCGCCAACAGACAGCGATGCACTGCTCTGCCGACGGGCTTTTTTACTATATAAGTAAAATGTGGCTGCAAAACACCTGCAGGTGTTTTGCAGCCACATTCTAAATAATTTCTTTTCACTCCTCGGTGAAATACTCCGGGTGGACGCTGCGGGCCTGCTCCACCGAAAGCTTATAGCGGTTCAGGTGGCTTTCCAGCGCCTCGCCCAGTTCATCGGCAGTGCCATGCAGCACCATTTCCAGAATGCGGGTGTGGGCAGCGCAGACGGATTTGTTCTCGTTGGTCTGCAGGCTGAACTTGCGGATGCGCTCCACGTGCTGCAGCTCACCCAGCATATGGTCAAAATGCGCCTCCATACCGGTGATCTCAAAGGCCTTGCGATGGAACTGGTTGTCCAGCTCCAGCAGGCGGGTCTCGCGGTTGGGCTGGGTCAGGTCCGCCTCCAGCAGGCGGTAATTCTCGATGGTCTGCCGGTATTCCTGCTCCTGCTGGTCGGTCAGGCGGCCGCGCACGCGGTTCAATATCTCTTTTTCAAGGGTAAAGCGGGCAAACTGCTCCAGCTCCATCCGCTTCAGGTCAATGGGGGCCACATGGGTGCCGCTTTGCGGCTTGATGTCCACCATGTGGGCAATGTTGAGCATAATCAGCGCCTCCCGCATGGGGGTGCGGCTGATGCCCATCTGCTCCGCAAGCTCCCTGTCGTTCAGGGGGTCGCCGGGCTTCAGCTCCATGGTGATGATCCGGCTTCGGATGGTCTGATACGCCTGTTCCCTCGCACTCAAAGATGCCATTGCAGTGTTCTCCCTTCGGGGTCAGTTGGTGGTAAATCTTGTAATATATTAGTATATGACCATATTACCCAACTGCCGGGCAACTGTCAATAGCAGGAGCAACCGAAAATTGCTCTCATTTTTTTGCTATTTTGTTCAATGAAGTGTCCGCACCGGGCGGTATACCACCGGCAGCCACACAAAAGCCACCGCCAAGCCACAGGCCACATCAATGACCGAGTGCTGCTTGGTGAACACGGTGGACAGGCAGATCAGCGCCGCCCAAACCCATGCCAGCACCTTGCGCAGGGGCTTGCCCTCTGCCAGTTTGCTGTGGCTGAAGGCCATTGCCATGCAGGCGGAGCTCTGGCAGTGGATGGAGGGGCAGACGTTTACGGCGGCGTCCGCTTTCCACAGCAGCTGCATGACCCGCAGCGCCGGGTTATCCCGGCCAAGGGTCTCCACGGCGGGGCGCAGCTCCAGCCCGTTGGGCAGGATCATGTACACGATCAAGCAGAAGGTCATGCCGGAAAACATGGTCAGGCAGAGCTTATCGTAGCTGGCGGTATCCCACCACCACAGCGCCGCCGTCACCCCCGCCAGCAGCAAAAACCAGCTGCAATAGGGGAGCACGAACCACTCGTTGAAGGGGATCAGATCGTCCAGCGGACTGTGAATGATATATTTCGGGGCGGTGATGGTAAGGTCCAGCCAGAAGAACCAGATCAGGTACACCACCCAGTACAGCTGGTACCACAGGTGCGGGCGGCACCGGCTGCGCAGTTGGCTAAGTTTCATGTCGTTTCTCCTATTTTTTATGTGAATTGACGTGTTATTATAG
This sequence comes from uncultured Faecalibacterium sp., assembly GCA_934532365.1. Taxonomy (GTDB): domain Bacteria; phylum Bacillota; class Clostridia; order Oscillospirales; family Ruminococcaceae; genus Faecalibacterium. The sequence goes on from CAKTAT010000012.1 coordinate 33,512, forward strand.
CACATTCCCTCCACTTGCGCAATTGCTGCACCTGCGATACAATAAAAATAAAACGGATCTTATTATAAAAGGAGTATGTCATGCCACAAGAATTTCCCGCCATCCGTCTGGTCGCGCTGGATCTGGACGGCACCCTACTGAACCGCGAGGGGCACGTCACCCCCCGCACCCGCGCCGCCCTGCAAGCTGCCGTGGACAAAGGCGTGTACATCGTGCCCGCCACCGGGCGTCCGCTGGCCAGTCTGCCGCCGGAGGTGGCGCAGCTGCCCGGCATCCGCTACGCTATCACCTGCAACGGTGCCGCCGTGTGGGACTTGGGCAATGACCCCATGGGCGCAGTGTACAGCCGCTATTCCAACGCAAAAGAGCACCGCACCAGCACCCCGGTCTGTCTGCTGCACAGCCTGATGCCGGTGGAGACTGCCCGCGAAGCCTTTGCGGTCTGCGAGAGCTGCCACGCCGACCTGCGCATTTTTTCGGACGGATACGCCTGCACCGATGCCCGCAGCATTGCGCTGGCCGCTGCTTGGGCAGCAAAAAGGGACAGCACCGAGGCGCGCCAACCCAACGATGGTCGCTTTACTATTCTGCGGGACGCAGCCGAGTGGATGAGCCGCAACGCCTTTGCCGTTGAAAAGCTTTGCGTGTTCTTTGAAACCCCGCAGCAGGCTGCGGCTGCGCTGCCCCGCTTTTACGCTGTCCCGGGCGTGGAGGTCGTGCAGGGGGCGCCGAGAAACGTGGAGGTGACCGCCGCCGGTGTGGACAAGGGCGAGGCGCTGCGCGCGCTAGCCGACCGGCTGGGCGTCCCCCGCGAATGCACCCTTGCGGTGGGCGACAGCGAGAACGACCGCGCCATGCTGCAAAAGGCAGGGGTCGCCGCTGTAATGGCCAACGGAATGCCGGAGATCCGGGCGCTGGCGCACCTTGTCAGCAAGGCCGACTGCGACCATGACGGTGTGGCCGAGATACTGGAAACCCTTGGCATCTGAGCCAGTTTTTGCAGCAATTTCCCAGCATTTTTACCGGCATTTGCCCCGATTTTTCGGGTCATTCGTCATTTTTGTGCAATGTATACAAGCTCTTATGCAAAACATTGTGCTTGTTGAGTATTACCAAAGACGGGCTGTTCGTTTATACTAGTACTATAAGCGCGTAGGGGGGTATTGCGCCCACAGGAGCAAGCCCGACGCACCGTAGAGAGTTCAAACATAAAAGGAGAAATGCGTTATGAATCCCATCGTAGAAAAGGTCTATCAGATCGGCATTATCCCTGTTATCGCTTTTAACAGCGTTGATGAGGCCCTGCCCCTGTGCAAGGCTCTGGCTGAGGGCGGTCTGCCCGCAGCTGAGGTCACCTTCCGCACTGCCTGTGCTGAAGAGTGCATCCGCAAGATCCACGAGGAGATGCCCGAGATGCTGCTGGGTGCCGGCACCGTTCTGACCTGCGAGCAGGCCGACCGTGCTATGGCTGCCGGTGCATCCTTCATCGTTGCTCCCGGCTTCGACCCCGAAGTCTGCAAGCACGTCATCGACAAGGGCGGCATCATGATGCCCGGCACCTGCTCCGCAGGCGAAATGCAGCAGGCCATGAACATGGGCTGCGAGGCCCTGAAGTTCTTCCCCGCCGAGGCAAACGGCGGCGTGGGTATGCTGAAGAACATCGGCGCTGCCCTGAAGGGCGCACGCTGGATGTGCACCGGCGGTGTCAACGCCAAGAACGTCAACGATTATCTGGGCTACGACCAGATCTTCGCTGTTGGCGGCACCTGGATGTGCAAGAGCGATGTGATCAAGGCTGGCGACTGGGCAAAGATCACCGCACAGAGCAAGGAAGCTGTTGACACCATGCTGGGCCTGAAGCTGCTGCATGTTGGCATCAACACCGACAACGAGGAGGAGGCCATGAAGGTGGCTAACCTGATCAGCGCTATGCTGAACATGAAGGTCGCTCCCGGCAACTCCAGCATCTTTGTCGGCAACAAGGAGTTCGAGATCATGAAGAAGCCCGGCCGCGGCACCAATGGCCACATCGCCATCGGCTGCAACAACGTGGACCGCGCCATCTACCACCTGTCTCAGCGCGGCGTGAAGTTCGATCTGGACAGCAAGAACGTGAAGAACGGCAAGACTGTTGCCTGCTACATGGCAGACGAGATCGCCGGCTTTGCCTTCCATCTGGTGCAGGCATAAGCGCCTGTCCCCTTTTACCCGTAAAAGCCCCGCCGCAGCGGGTATGCCCTGCGGCGGGATGATGAAACACCTGATATAAAGGAGAATAACCAATGAAAGTCGTTACTTTTGGCGAACTGATGGTCCGTCTGCAGCCCTTCAACTACGAGCGTTTCGTTCAGGCCAACAGCCTGGAGTTCACCTTCGGCGGCGGCGAGGCTAACGTTGCTGTTTCTCTGGCCAACTACGGTCTGGACGCAGCTTTCGTCACCAAGCTCCCCGCACACGCTATCGGTCAGGCCGCTATCAACAGCCTGCGCCGCTACGGCGTTGACACCAGCATGATCACCCGCGGCGGTGACCGTGTGGGCATCTACTACAACGAGAAGGGCGCTTCTCAGCGTGGATCCGTCTGCATCTACGACCGTGCCAACAGCGCTATCCAGCTGGCTCAGCCCTCCGACTTTGATTGGGATAAGATCTTCGAGGGCGTGGATTGGTTCCACTTCACTGGCATCACCCCGGCTCTGGGCGAGAATGTTGTCGAGATCTGCCGCGAGGCCTGCAAGGCTGCTAAGGCTCATGGCGTGAAGATCAGCTGCGACCTGAACTACCGCGGCAAGCTGTGGACCCGTGAGCAGGCCCGCGCTGCCATGACCGACCTGT